>DATACC010000148.1:0-15314 GCA_036259255.1 Thermoanaerobaculia bacterium
GAAAGCTCCGCTCCGTCTGCGGGATAGGCCGTCGCAGAGCTTTCCCCGGCCGCCACCCTCCCCGAGCCAGCGTGCGTCACGCGGCACCACACGCCGGCAGCTCGGCGCGGAACCGCCCGGGCTGCTGGCGGGAGGAGTTGGAGCGGGAGGGGCGCCGCGACCGGGGGATTGCCGGGAGCGGTTCCGCGCCCCCTCCGGCGCGGTCTACAGCCGGCGGATCTTGATGCCGCCGTTGGTGGTGGCGAGCTTCAGGGTCGCATGGCCGCCACCGTTGAGGTCGCCGCGCACCGACTTGGGGCCGTAGCGCCCCTCCACCGTCACCGGAAAGTCCGAAGAGATCGAGCCGTTGGTGGTGTTCGCCTGCAGGCGTCCGCGGACGTCGGACGGCAGCGCCAGGTCGATGCTGCCGTTGGTGGTGGTGAAGGCGAGGCGGGCGTCGCGCGTGACCTGGACCAGTTCGGCGTCGATGGCGCCGTTGGTGGTGTGGGCCTCGAGGGCGCCGCGGGTGTCGCGCACATGGACGCCGCCGTTGACGGTGCCGAGGCGGATCTCTCCGGCCAAGCCCTCAGCCTTGACCGAGCCGTTGACGGTGCTCGCGTCGAGGCGCACGGAGCGCGGCACGGTGAGGGTGTAGCGCACCTCGTACTGGACGCTGGTGCCCGTCGCCCACGAGAACAGGCCGTCGCCGTGGCGCGGCTGGTCGGTTTCGATGCGGAGGCCGTCGGCGCTCTGCTCGATGTCCACCTCGAGGGCCTCGAGGCCCTCGCGCGCCGCCGACTCGCTGCCGGCCTTCACTCGCTTCACGGCGACCAGGCGCACTTCGTCGCGGTCCCAGGTGCCGAGGGTCACGGGGCCGTTGACGTTGCGCACCACCAGCTCGCTGCCGGCGCGCAGGGGGAGGGTGCGGTCGATGGTCTGGGTGAGGGTCGCGGCGCCGGCGGTGGTGGCCAGGGCCAGGGTCAGGGCGGCGGCCAACAGGGTCGGGGCCGTGGACGTGGGTCGTCGTTGCATGATCGTCGATCTCCTCGCAAGGTGGGTTCGGCACTCCTACGCCCGGCGTGGCGGACGGGTTTCAAAGCAGCAGCAGCACGTGCCGCCCGGGAGTTCGGTAGCATCCGCCCGCCATGCGACGATTCATCTCGCCGTTCCAGTCCTTCGTCCGCAGCGAGAGCGCCAGCGGCGTCCTGCTGTTGGTGGCCGCCGTGGTCGCCGTGCTGTGGGCCAACTCCCCGTGGCGCGGCCTCTACGAGGCGATGAAGGCGCTGCCGATGGGTTTCGAGCTCGCCGACTTCCGGCTGGTCAAGCCGCTGCTGCTGTGGGTCAACGACGGTCTGATGGCGGTCTTCTTCCTCTACGTCGGCCTCGAGATCAAGCGCGAGGTGCTGGTGGGCGAGCTGGCCGACCGGCGGGCGGCGGCGCTGCCGGCGGCGGCGGCCCTGGGCGGCATGGTGGTGCCCGCCCTCCTCTACGTGCTGGCGGCCGGCGGCGGCCCGGCGGCGGCCGGCTGGGGCGTGCCGATGGCCACCGACATCGCCTTCGCTCTCGGTGTGTTGTCGCTCCTCGGCAACCGCGTGCCGCTGGCGCTCAAGGTCTTCCTGACCGCGCTGGCCATCGTCGACGACCTCGGGGCGGTGCTGGTGATCGCTTTGTTCTACACCGCGGAGGTGGCGGTGGGGGCGCTGGTCGGCTCCCTCGCCCTGTGGGTCGTGCTGCTGCTCTACGGGCGCAGCGGCGGCCGGCGCTTCTTCGTCTTCCTGCCGCTGGGCCTGTTGCTCTGGCTGCTGATGCTCAAGTCCGGTGTCCACGCCACGGTGGCCGGCGTGCTGATCGCGGTGACGGTGCCGATGGGCCGGGCGCTGGAGCCGCGGGAGCTGACCAGCCGTCTGCGTGGAAAGTTCCGGGGCGGGGACTTCGAGGACCAGGAGATCGAGATCCAGCAGCTCGAGCGCTGGACCCACCAGATGCGCAGCCCGCTGCACGAGACGGAGCACGACCTGCAGCCCTGGGTGGCCTACTGCATCATGCCGGTCTTCGCCCTGTTCAACGCCGGCTTCCCGCTGGGCGGCGAGGCGTCGCTGGCGGCGCCGGTGGCGCTGGGTGCCATCCTCGGCCTGGTGGTCGGCAAGCCGGTCGGCATCCTCGCCTTCTCCTGGCTGGCGGTGCGCCTCGGCATCGCCGCGGTGCCGCCGAGCGTCGGCTGGCGCCAGCTCGCCGGTGCCGGGGCCCTGGCGGGCATCGGTTTCACCATGTCCCTGTTCATCGGAGCGCTCGCCTTCGGCGAGGGGCCGCTGCTCGACCAGGCGAAGCTCGGCGTGATGGCGGCGTCGGTGGTCTCGGCGGTGGTGGGGGCGGGGGTGCTGCTCGCCGGACGCCGCCCGGTCAGGTCCTAGCCGTCCCCGCCCGCGGCAGGTCCGCGAAGTCGAGCTCGTCGACGGGCCGGGTGTCCGCCTTCAGGAAGCGGCGCATCTGGTCGAGGGCCAGGTGGTGGTCGTGCTCCTCCTCGGCGGCGCTGCCGTCCTCGGGAACCAGCAGGCGGTAGCCGCGCATGTAGGCGTCGTAGGCGGTGAAGTTCACGCACAGGTGGGTCTGGAGACCCGCGAGCACCAGGGTCTCGGCCTCCAGGCGCTCGAGCAGCACCTGGAGCGGCGTGGCGTAGAAGCCGGAGTGCATCGGCTTGAGCACGTAGTAGTCGTCGCCGCGCGGCTCCAGGTGCTCGAGCACCGCCGCGCCCGGCGTCTCGCGGCGCACCCGTTCGACGAGGCTGCGGAAGTCCTCGTCCCAGCGGCCGTAGTTGTCGTTCACGTAGATCGCCGGCACGTCCGCCGCCGCGGCGGCGCGGCGCAGCTCCGCCGCCCGCTCCGCGGCCGCGACGGCCTGCGGCAGGAAGCGCTCGCCGCCCTCCCAGTCCAGGGTGTTGACGAAGTCGGTGAGCAACAGCACGGGTCGGCCCATGGTGGCAGGACCAGTGCAAGAGCCGTGCTCTCCCGCTGGCGCGGGTATAGGATGGGCCGGACGCGGCAACCGCTGGTGCCTCCTCCTCTCCTCCTCCTCTCCGATGCAACCTCCCGCGACACTGCCCGACAACGCGCCCGCCGTGGCCCGAGAACCCGGCGGCACCGTCGCGCCCCGGGGCGCGAGCCTCGCCGCCGCGCCCGTGTACCGCGCGGGTGCTCGAGCGCCCGCCCCGGCGCGCCCCCTGGAGCGCGTCCTCGGCCGCGTCCAGGGCGCGGTGCCGGGGCCCACCTTCCTCGCCCTGGCCGGCCTGCATGGCAACGAGCCGGCGGGGGTGGAGGGGACACGACGGGTGCTGGCACGCCTGGAAGCGGACCGGACCGGGCTGCGCGGGGAGGTGGTGGGCCTCGCCGGCAACCTGGCCGCCCTCGCCGCCGGCCGCCGGTACCTGGTCCACGACCTCAACCGCCGCTGGACCGCCGAGACCCTCGAGCAGGTGCGGAGGGGAGCCGGATCGCTCGTCCGCACGCCACGGAGCGGCGAATCAACGGCCGACGCGCTGCCCTCCAGCGAGCCGCCGTCGGCTGGCTCGCCGGGCCGTCAGCCGCTCGCGGCCGAGGCTCTGATCGCCGAGGATCGCGAGCTGCGCGAGCTCGACCGGGCCTTCGCCGAGGTGGTGGCGGCTGCGGACGGGCCGGTGTTCGTGCTCGACCTCCACACCACCTCCGGCGGCGGGCCCTCCTTCGTGGTGCTGGAGGACACGCTGCCCAATCGCCGTTTCGCCATGGCGCTGCCGGCGCCGGTGGTGCTGGGGCTCGAGGAGGAGCTGGAGGGCACGGTGCTCGGGCACCTCACCAGTCTGGGGATGATCTGCGCCGGCTTCGAGGCCGGCGGCCACCTCGACCCGGCGTCGATCGACCGAGCGGAGGCGGCGCTGTGGGTGGCGCTCCAGGCGGCGGGCCTGCTGGTGCCGGGCGCGCGGCCGGAAGCCGAGCGCGCGCAGTGCCGCCTGGCCGCCGAGAGCCACCACCTGCCGCCGGTCGTCGACCTGCGGCACCGCCATGCCATCGGCCCCGGCGACCGCTTCGAGATGGCCCCCGGTCATCGCTCCTTCGAGCCGGTGAAGGAGGGCCAGACCCTGGCCTGGGACCGTCGCGGCCCGGTCCTCGCGCCGTTCGACGGGCTGCTGCTGATGCCCCTCTACCAGCCCCAGGGCGACGACGGGTACTTCCTGGTGCGCCCGGTGCGACCGGCGTGGCTCCGGCTGTCGGCGCTGGTGCGCCGGCTCCACCTGGAGCGCGCGATGCACCTGTTGCCCGGCGTCGAGTCCCACCCGGAGGCGCCGGCCTGCTTCCGGGTCGATCGCAAGGTCGCCCGCTGGCTGGCCCTGCAGCTCTTCCACCTGCTCGGTTTCCGCCGCCGGGGACCGCTCGGGGAGCGCTACCTGCTGATGTGCCGCCGGCCGGGCTGATGATCACTGATGGCGGCAGCCCGCTCGCATTCAGGGACCGGGTTGAGCCAAGTCCTTGGTCAATCGAGACAGTATCTGAGCTTCAGCATAGAGCGATGATTTCCAGGTACTAAAAATACCACCAAGTTCCTCATCGTCTTTAGCTATCTGGTGAGGTGTCGAGGAAAGGATGAAGCTTATTTTTTTAATTTGCTCTGTGATGGGTTTCATGGAAATTCGTGAAGCCTCTGGGCCCACCAGGGACCGCAGCCTTTCTAGGTGCTGTTTGGCTTCAAGAACTGCGCGTGTGTGGTCTGCGGCATGAATCTCTCGACGGAAGCGGCTGCTGTAGCGGACCATGTCAGCATAGAGAGAGCCTGCTTTCGAGCTAAATCCTTCGCCGCTGTAGATATAATCAGGTATGTTATCGGCGATAAGTTTTAATGCGGCTCCGGGTCCTCGCAGATAGGCGAAGAAAGATTCCGGTATGCCGGCAAAAGATTCGTCCAATTCTAACAATGCCGCACGAGGGTCGGGTTGCTGCAGCGCATCGATGAAAAGCTCCCGATCCGTCAAAAAACCTTGGAGTGCATCATTCCAATCAGGCCGAAAGTCAAAAGCGCGGAGGGCGAGTACTGCATCAGGGTCTAGGTTCGGCTTTACCTTCATGGAAATGGTGTAGGAGTTCAGGTACCTTTTGATCTCTCGCGGATTTATCCGAGTCTCCCTGGCGACAAACTCAAGATGAGGTAGGACTCGATCGATGAGGTCACGACATTGATTTGCGGGTAACGCTCCCTCACGACAGATTGATGCCACATAGGGTTTGATCTCGCTAGGAGAAACAGGTTCAATGTCGAACGGAACCTGAAAAATCTTCTTGATGTAGTCCTCTCCTCGAACGCTCAGGTGTGAGGGGTCCTGCATGCTTGTTGGAAATTCCCTAGCATACTTAGCCTCCACGCACTGCTCTACAATTTTTCGGTCTAGGGCTACTATAAAAACAAAACCGTCGAGATCAAAGAAAAGTTTCATTGACTCAAGCACTTCCAGTGCCCCGTGGGGGAGGCAGCGATCAAGGTCATCAATAAAGATGGCGAATCGTCGATTAGATTTTAGTATGGTACTGAACGCGTCGCGAAGGGCATCGAAGCTCGCTTTGTAATGGGATCTAGGCACCTGGGCCGCTGCTTCCTCTTGACTTAATTTTTCAGCGGTTGTTAGCGCTTTGTTGGCGTCAAAAGAGATTCGACCAGCGCCAACGCTTACTTCGGCCTGGAAACCGCTGGCCAGGGCGCGTGTTGCTTTTCCGACGGTTGTCGCGACCTTGGTCGCAGTTCGTCGAATGCCGGAACCCTGAAGCTGGCCCCAATGCAGCAGAGCTTCTCGTATCGTGTCGAGAAGCGGCACAATTAGGTGCTCCTCCTTCTCATACCGCCACGCGCTGAAGGGCACTACGATCACACGATCTGCTGGCAATCGATTGGCGATAAGGCTCAGGAGTGTCGTCTTGCCTGATCCCCATTGTCCAAAGATGCCTATAGCGAAGTGAGGGGCGCTGGTCAGAACGATATTGGCAAATGCGGCGGCAGATCGATCAAATCCAAAGGCCGGCTGGACTGCCGGAACATCTAGAATGATCTTGAACTGTTTATAGTCAGCCATTTATCCCTCGTGGACTTAGATCCTCACGGTCGATGCTTCGGCGCCAGGCGCTCGACGGGGAGGCCCGCGCAGTCGCGCAGGGCAGCCTCCACGTACTTGCCGACCACCGCGCCGCGCCACTGGGCCTGGAAATCGGTGTTGTCCATCGGCGTGGCGTCGCGGCGGGCGAGCTCGGCGGCGGCCCGGATCGTGTCGGCATCGAGCTGGCGGCCGACCAGCGCCGCGGCCGTCTTCTCAGCGGCCTGGGGACGGGAGGAGACGGCGCCGAGCCAGACCCGGGCAGCGGTCACCGTGCCGCCCGGGTCGGTCCACACGGCGGCGGCGGCGGAGAGCACCGCGAAGTCGATGGAGCCGCGGCGGCGCAGCTTCCAGAACGAGGAGCGGCAGCGGTCCACCTCTGAGCCAGCCGGCAGCAGCACGTCGGCCACCAGCTCGTCCGGGCGCTTGGCGAGGTAACGGATGCCGTCGTCGCGGTAGAGGTCCTCGACGGCCACCGTGCGCTCGCCGTCGGCCGCGACCAGCCGCACGCGGGCCTGGAGCGCCGCCAGCATGGGGGCCGCGTCGGAGGCCGAGTGGGCCCAGCAGCGCGGGGAGCTGGGGGCGACCCAACAGATCTCGCCCGCCTCCTTCAGGCAGTAGTCGACCGAGCGTCGCCAGTGCTCCGTCTGGTTGTAGTAGGTGCAGCGCGTGTCGACGCACACGTTGCCGCCCAGGGTCCCCATGTTGCGCAGCGGCGGCGACGAGATGCTCTCGATGGCCCGCGCCAGCGCCGGGTAGCGCGCGCGAACCGCGGGGTGGGCGGCGGCGTCGGCCAGCGTGGTGGTGGCGCCGATGCGCAGGTCGCCGTTGGCGGCGACGCCGGTCAGCTCCGGCACTGAGGTGAGGCGGACCACCACCTCCGCGTGCTGGTGGCGGCGCTTCATGTTGGGCCACAGGTCGGTGCCGCCGGCCACCGGCCGGGCGCGGCCCTCGGCGGCACCCTCGCCGGCCAGCACGGCGGCGGCCTCGGCGAGAGTCCGCGGGGTGCGGAGCTCGAAGGAGGGAAGACGAAGCATCGGCGCCATTCTAGCCCGGCCGCTCGCCGCGGCGGGCGGAGCCAGACCATGGCGCGCAATGGAACGCGATGCGATTCGGTAGTCTAGGCGGAGAGGGTCGCCCGCCGGAAGTGCGCTGGACGACGAGACCGCCTCGTGCGCGAGAAGGAGGAGGGATGAGCGATTTCGACCGCTACATCGGCGTGCGCTACTCGGGCCGCAAGGGTCCCGCCGAGCGCGTGCAGCGGCTCAAGGTGTTCGAGGCGATGGGGGAGGAGCCGCCGTACGCGGTGGCCAACGATCAGGACGAGGACGGGCGCTGGAGCCGCCGCGAGCTCGCCGAGTGGCTGCTCGGCCGGCTCGGCGACCGCGAGTCTCCCACCGTGGTCGGTCTCGACCACGCCTTCTCGTTCCCGCGCGGGTACATGGAGCAGCACGGGCTGCGCAGCTGGAAGGGCTTTCTCGACCACTTCCAGACCACCTTCCCGACCCACGAGATCAGCGTCCGGGAGCTGATCCCCGGCAATCCGCGCACCCACGATCCCGACGAGCATCGGCTGACGGCGGACTGGACCGCCTCACCCCGCAGCCTGTTCAACTTCGACCTCCAGGACAGCCCCGCCAAGTCGGCCTTCGCCGGCCTGCCGTGGCTTCCCTACCTGCGCCGAGCCGGCGAGCACGTCCACGTGTGGCCCTTCGACGGCTGGGAGGTGCCGCCCGGGGCGGCGGTGGTGGCGGAGGTGCGGCCGGCGCGGCTGCGCCATCGGTATCCGCAGGAGGGCCTGGCGGAGGAGGAGCACTCGGCCTACGCCATCGCCGCCTGGCTCCAGGACCGCGACCGCCTCGGCCTGCTGCGCCCCTACTTCTCACCGCCGCTGTCGCCCGAGGAGCGGGAGCGGGCGGCGCTGGAGGGCTGGATCCTCGGCGTCGCCTGACGCGGCCGCGCAGCGGGGCTGCAACCCGCGGGCAGCGCCGCCGTAGACACTCCTGTAGGCCATCTACAAAAAGGGGTATGCTCCCCTTCTGTAGACAATCTAGAGGAGGGGGAACGTGGCGCACGACCAGTCGGACCTGCTGCAGGGGACCCTGGAGCTGCTCGTCCTGAAGACGCTCTCGCTCGAACCGATGCACGGCTGGGGGATCAGCCAGCGCATTCAACAGGTGTCGCGCGACGTGTTCCAGGTGAACCAGGGCTCACTCTACCCGGCGCTGCAGCGCATGCGGTCGAAGGGGTGGATCCGCGGCGAATGGCGCACGACGGAGAACAACCGCCGGGCCCGGTACTACCTGCTCACTCTCGCCGGCGAGCGCGAGCTCGCCCGCGAGCGCTCGCAGTGGGAGCGCTCGTCGGCGGCGGTGAACCGGGTCCTCGAGTGGACCGGGGGTGTGGCGTGACGCGAATGGCCGGGCTGCGAGAAGGGCTTCGGTCGCTCGCCTTCCGGTCCCGCGAGGAGCGCGAGCTCGACGAGGAGCTGCGCTTCCACCTCGACATGGAGACGGAGAAGAACCGCGCCGCGGGCATGGACCCCCAGGAGGCCCGCCGCCGGGCGCGCATCGCCTTCGGCGGCGTCGCCCGCACGGCCGAGGCGGTGCGGGAGGCGCGCGGCACGGGTTGGCTCCACGATCTCGTCGCCGACCTCCGCTTCGCGCTGCGGACCTTCCGGCGCAGCCCCGGGTTCACGGCCGCGGCACTTCTCACGCTGATGCTGTGCCTCGGCGCCAACGCGGCGATGTTCGGCATCGTCGACGGCATCCTCCTCCGGCCGCTGCCCTACCCGGCGGCGGACGAGCTGGTGCGCTTCTACCAGGCCAGTCCCGAGGAGGGGGTCGAGCAGGCGACGTTCTCGCCCCTCGACTTCGGGGATTGGCGCCGGCGGACCCGCTCGTTCACGTCGATGGCCGCCTTCCTCCACTTTCCCCAGATCCTCACCGGGCGCGGCGAGGCGACCGAGATCGGGGCCGACTTCGTCACCGGCGAGTTCTTCCGCGTGCTCGGCACGCCGGTCCTGCTCGGCCGCCCGCTGGACGCCGAGGACCTTCGGCTGGCGGCAGCCAACGCGGTGATCAGCGAGCGGCTGTGGCGCAGCCTCTTCGGCGCCGATCCGGAGGTGACGGGCAGCACGATCCTGCTCAGCGGCGAGTCGTTCCGCATCGTCGGCGTGATGCCGGCGAGCTTCCGCTTCTCCTCGTCGGACACCGATGTCTGGGTACCCCACTCGACCCTCGACGAGATGGAGATCGGTGCCAGAACGCGGGACAACCGCCACCTCGAGGGGGTGGGGCGGCTGGCTGCCGGGGTAACGGTGGAAGGGGCGGAGGCGGAGCTGGCGGCGCTCGCCGCCCGTCTCGCCGCCGAGTATCCGCAGACCAATGCCGGCTGGGGCGCTGCGACCGTCGTCTCGTTGCGCGAGACGATGGTCGGGCAGGTCGAGACCGCCCTCTACGTCGTGCTCGCCGTCGTCGGCTTCATCCTGTTGATCGGCTGCGTGAACCTGGCCAACCTCCTCCTGGCGCGAGGCACGGCGCGGTCCCGCGAGATGGCGATCCGCGCCGCCCTGGGAGCGCCGCGGAGCCGCATCGTTCGCCAGCTCGGCACCGAGAGCCTGATCCTCGCGCTGGTCGGTGCGGTGCTCGGGCTGGTCGTGTCGGCGGTGGGCGTCGACCTCGTGCTGTCGCTCGGCGCTGGCAGCCTGCCACGGGTGGAGAACGTCCGCCTCGACGGGCGCGTCGTCGGCTTCGGCCTCCTCCTCGCCCTGCCCACCGCGCTTCTCTTCGGGCTCTTCCCGGCTTGGCGCACGGCGCAGGTCGAGCCGCAGGCGGCGCTGCATGGCGGTCGCGGCGAGGTGGGGAGCGGCGGCGGCAGGCTGCGCTCTGCGCTGGTGGTCGTCGAGGTGGCGCTCGCCGTCGTGCTGGTGATCGGCGCCGGCCTGATGGGGCGCAGCTTCCTCGCGCTACTGCGGGTCGACCCGGGGTTCGACCCCGAGCGCGTGCTGACCGTCGCGATGCAGATCAACATCGCGGGCGTGGCAGGCGCGGAAGTCCCTGGCCACCTGGTGCAGCGCCGCGACGACGTCATCGAGCGCGTGCGGGCGCTTCCGGGCGTGGTGGAGGTGGGCATGACCAACGTCTTCCCGATCCAGGACGAGCCGAACCCGCTCTGGGAGTTCACCCGCGCCGACGGGCGCGGCCGCAGCGACGGCCAGCCGCTCCGCGCCGATCTGCGCTACGTCAACCCGGGCTATTTCCGCGCCCTGGGCATCCCGCTGCTCGACGGCGAGCCGCTGCCCGAGACCTGGCCCGACGACGCTCCGGTTCCCATGCTGCTCGACCGCACCGCGGCGCGCCGGTGGTGGTCCGGGGAAGACCCGATCGGCACCCGCATCGACGCCGGCTGGGGCGAGGCGGTGGTGGTCGGCGTGGTCGGCGACGTGCGCCAGTCGGAGCTGGCCCTGGAGCCGGCGCCGACCGTCTACTTCCCCCAGCGCATCGCGCCGCGCATCATGGCGACGATGGCGGTGCGCACCCGCGGCGATCCGCTTGCGCTGGCCCAGCCGGTCCGCCAAGCGATCCACGACGTCGCCCCGGACCAACCGGTGCGCAGCATCGGCACCCTGGAGGAGGTCGTCGCCCGCTCCATCGCGAGCGATCGCTTCTTCACCGTGCTGTTCGCCGTCTTCGGGGGCTTGGCGCTGGCGCTGGCGGCGATCGGGATCTACGGCGTGCTGGCGTACTCGATCGGCCGCCGCACCCAGGAGATCGGCCTGCGCATGGCGCTGGGCGCCAGCGCCGGCGGGGTGCTGCGCATGGTGGTCGCCGGCGGCATGCGGCTGGTCGTGGCCGGCATCGCCGCCGGCACGGGGGCCGCCTACCTGCTGTCACGGGTCCTGGCGGCGCAGCTCTACGGCGTCCGCGCCACCGATCCGGTGAGCTTCGCCGCGGCCCTGGTGGTGCTCGTGGTGGTGGCGCTGGCGGCGATCTACCTGCCCGCTCGCCGTGCCGCGCGGATCCCCCCCAGCGTGGCGCTCCGCGCCGGGTGAGTCGTGCCGGTGCGTCGCCCGCCGCTCAGGCTTCCGGCCGGGCCTCGACCACCCGCACCAGCAGCCGCAGCCACTGGGCGATCTGGGTGAACACCAGGAAGGCATCGTGGGCGCGGCGCTCGGCGTTGCGGCCCCAGGTGGCGCGCTCCCGGGGGTGGGCGAGCACCTCGTCGAGGCAATCGGCCACGGTGGCCGGGTCGCTGGGATCCGCGATCAGGCGCCCGTCGACGCCGTCGCGGATCTGCTGGCGGATGCCGCAGGCGCGGCTCCCCACCACCGCCGCCCGCTTCCACATCGCCTCCGCCACGGTGAGGCCGAACCCCTCCTCGATGGAGTTCTGCACCACGACCGTCGAGGCGCGCTGCAGGGCGTTGACGATCAGCGCGTTCTGGCGCCGCGAGCTCATCGGCAGGCTGAGGATCGCGACGTCGCGCTGGAGGTCCGCCGGCAGCTCTTGGTAGGCGGCGCGGAGGGCGTCGAGAACCTCGCGCCCCTCCGGGTCGTCCTGGATCGACGCCGGGTCCGGGCCGGCCAGCACCAGGCGCACGATGCGCCGTCGCCGGTCGTGGAGCGGATCGGGACCGCCGCCGGCGCGGGCGAGGGCCGTCTCGCCGCGCTTCAGATGCGCGAAGCCGGCGAGCAGCGGCAGCCATCCCTTGAGACGGTCCCAGCGCGAGATCTGGGTGACCAGCGGCCGGTACAGGATGCCGATCGGCTCCGCCTGCTCGGCGGGCACGAAGCGGCCGTCCGGAGCCAGCCGCTCCACGGTGTCGGCGAACGGCGGCGTCAGCACCTGCTCGTGGTGGCGCACCAGGCAGGCGTTGGCGAGCACGCCGGTGAGGCGCACCGGCGACAGCAGCCGGTTCTTGTCGCTCAGGGGGTCGAGGGCCGGGTGGATCACCGCGGCGCGATGGGGCGGGAAGGCGCGCACGTACTCCGGCGCCGAGAACACGGCGTGGTCGTAGCCGCCGGCGTAGGGCGCCAGGAAGTCCCAGGCCGAGGCGGTGGCCGCGTTCTCGCGGTCGAGGCCGATGTGGCAGCGCCACAGCGCCGGCAGCCGCAGCCGCTCGGCGAGCAGGGCCCCGAGGGCCATCGGCTGCGGGTCGTGGATCACCAGCAGGTCGCCGGGCGCCAGCCGCCGCGCCAGGTCGTCGGCGTTGTCGCGGTTCACCCGCTCGTAGAGCTCGCGATCGGCGGTGGAGAAGCCCGGAGTGCCGGTGCCGTGGATCAGGTTGTGGAGGCGCTTGGTGAGGTCGAAGAAGCGCTGCTCTCCGGTGCCGATCACCGCCCATTCGGCGGGCACCCCGAGCTCGCGCAGCAGCGAGACGAGTCGCGGCAGCATCTCGGCCACGCCGCCGCCCTGGGGCGTGGAGTTGACCATCCAGACCCGGCGGCCGGCCAAGGCCGGCACCAGGGTCGCGGCCTCGGCGCGCAGCTCCTGCACCGCCCGGGCGAGGCTGGCGTGGGCCTCGTACTCGTCGAGGCCGAGGTCGTGGGACACGTCGACGATCTGGATTCCTCGCTTCACCGCACCTCCTCAGGAGCCGTTGCGATCGGCGGCGAGCAGGCCGGCGGCCACCGCGGTGCCGCGGGCGACGCGGTCCGGTACCGAGATGCCGCCCAGGAAATCGCCGGCGAGGCTCAGCCCCGGCAGCTCGGCCTCCACCTCCCGGGCCCGCGCAACGAAGCGGCCGTGGCCCACCTCGTACTGGGGGAGGGCGAGGGGCCAGCGGGTGATGCGGCGCACCACCGGCTCGCCGGCGAAGCCGAGGGCGGCGTGGAGGTCGCGGCGCACCAGGCGGTCGAGGTCGTCGTCCGGCAGCTCCACCGCTTCCGGATCCGTGCGGCCGCCGACGAAGACGGTGAGCACGGCGTGGCCGTCGGGCGCCCGGCCGGCGAAGATCGAAGCCGGGAACAGGCATCCGAGCACCCGCAGCGACTCGTGGCGCGGAGCAAGGAAGCCGAAGCCGTCGAGGCGGTGGGCGACGTCGGCCCGCCGGACGCCGTAGGAGACCACCGCCACCGAGGCGGCGGGAACCTCGGCGAAGAGGGCGGCGCGGCCGCCGGTGGCCTCGCCGAGCAGCCGCGCGGTCGCGGCGCCAGCGACCGCCAGCACCACTCGCGGCGCCGTCCAAGTGCCGCCTCCGGTGTCGACGGCGAAGCCGCCGTCGGCGATGCGCACGGCGTGCGCGGCGGTGCCGGTGCGCAGGTCGACGCTCTCGGCGAGGCGGTGCGGCAGGGTGTCGAGGCCGGCGGGGAAGCTGAAGAGCTTGCGGCTCGGGCGCGGCCGGGGTTCGCTGCCGCGCTGGCGCAGCCGGGCCACCGCGCCACGGAAGAGTCCGCCGTGCTCCGACTCCAGCGCGTGCAGGCGGGGCAGGGCCCAGCGCACCGACAACCGCTCCGGATCGCCGGCGTAGATTCCGGAGACGAAGGGGCCCGCGGCGTCGTCGAGGAAGGCACGGCCGAGGCGGCGGCGCACGAAGTCGCCGACGGTTTCCTCCCGGCCCGGTGCCGGCCGGCGCGCGAAGGGCTCGCCGAGGAAGCGCAGCTTGCCGCCGAGGGGGAACAAGGGGGTACGCAGGAACGAGAGCGGCCCCGAGGGGAGCGCGTGGAGGCGGCCCTGCTTCCAGAGGTAGCGTCGCCCGGCATGGCCTGCGGCCTGCTGGCGCTCCTCGCCCAGCCCGGCGGCGGCGATCAGCTCGGCGATCTCCCGGTTGCCGTCGATCACCGTATTGGGGCCGCTCTCGAAGAGGAAGCGGCCGGCCGGGGTGTCGACGGTCTCGCTGCGCACCACCCCCCCCGGCCGGTTGCCGGCTTCGAGCACCACGACCGCCACCCCGGCGCGGGCGAGGAGGAAGGCGGTGGTGAGCCCGGCGATGCCGGCGCCGACGACGATCACCTCGGCGTGGCCGCCGCGGGCCGGCGGCGGGTTTGCCGGACCTGGGCGCATCGGAGCTCCTGCGCCCGGGTCCGCAGGTCTCACGGCGCCTCCAGCCAGGCGCGCTCGATCCGTACCGGCTCGCGGGGCTCGTGGAAGGCGACCTCGCCCTCCCATCGCTCCTCGACCTCGACGGCGCCGATCGCCTCCAGGGTGTCGAACCCCTCGACGAGCTGGCCGAACACGGCGTAGCGGCCGTCGAGGTGGGGGCGGGGTGCGAGGCAGACGTAGATCTCGGTGCTGCCGCTGTCGGGATCGACGTCGCGGGCGAGGCCGAGGGCGCCGGGGACGTGGGGATGGCCCCCGAACTCGCCGGGCACCGTAGGCTGGTCGTTCTCGCCGCCGTCGCCGGCCTGGATCACGTGCCCCGCCACCACGCGGTAGAAGGGCTTCCCGTCGTAGAAGCCGTCCTCGACCAGGCGGCGGAACTGGGCGACGGTGCGCGGCGCCTCCTCGGGGAAGAGGCGGAACTTCATGGTGCCGAGGCTCGTCTCGAGCACGGCGATCTCGCTGCCCGGGCCGGCCACCGCGCGGCTCGGCGGCGGGACGGAGGAGGGCGACGCGGTGCAGGCGGAAACGGCCAGCAGCAGCGGTAGGGCGAGGAGCGCGGCGATGCGTCTCATGGGTGGCCTCCGGGGGCGGTGTCGCGGTGGGCGGATCGGCGGGATCGTACCAGCGCGGCGCTCCACGCCGGGTGGCACCCCCGTTGCAGCCCTTGGGGGAGATGGAAGGGTCCTCGCGGCCCCGCCAACGAGTCCACGACCAGGAGATCATCATGGCGCATACCCACGGAACGATCGAGCAGGAACGCACCGCCGCCTCCCACGGCAGGGCGACGGCCACCCCCGAACGCATCCCGGAGCGCCGGGACGAGACGAAGACTGCCCGTCCCCACCGCGGCGACGGCGACGACAATCCCGATCCGATCACCGGCACCCCGGGGTCGCACCCGGTGGGCACCGGCGTGGGCGCCGCCAGCGGCGGCGCGGCCGGCGCGGCCGTGGGAGCCGGCAGGTTCGGCGTTTCCTCCGCGCGCTTGCCGTCGGCCAGGGGGGTCACCGCCACCCGCCAGCCGCTTCGGAACTGCAGCGTCAGCCAGTGGCCCTGGGTGTCGGCGACCACATTGACGACGTCCGGCAGCGATCGGGCGTACGCGGTGGCCGTCTCGATCTGGCGGGCGCGCTCTTCCGGCGAGGAGCCTTCGCTGGCCTGCGCGAATCGGCGGGCGATCGCCACCT
>DATACC010000149.1:0-19024 GCA_036259255.1 Thermoanaerobaculia bacterium
GGAGCCCGCGGCGGCAGCCTCGCCGCCGCGCCTCGGGGCGGAACCGTCGGCGCGTGGCCCCACCGCCGCCTCCGCGCCCCTCGAGGTCGCCGCGCTCGGACCGCTGCGCATCGGCGGTACCGGCCGGGAGGGCGCCGCCGCCGACGCCTGGTCCGCCGCCCGCACGCGGGAGCTGCTGGTCTTCCTGCTGCTGCATCCGGAGGGCGCCAGCAAGCAGGAGATCGGGCGCGCGCTGTGGCCGGACGCGTCCGCCTCCCAGCTCCGCAACGCGTTCCACGTGGCGCTCCACCGGCTGCGCTCGGCCCTGGCTTCGACCCTCGGCCCGGACGCTGGCCTCGGCCCGGACGCCGGCGACGGCGAGACGGTGGCGGTGCACGCCGGCCGCTACCGGCTGCACCCGGCGCTCGCCGCCGGCTTCGACGTGCCGTGCTTCGAGGCCCTCGCCCGCCGCGGCCTCGCCGCCTCGGCGGCCAGCGGCGGCGGCGGGCTGGACGACCTGCTCGCCGCCCTCGATCTCTACCGCGGCGAGCTGCTCGCCGGCGAGCCGGCCGGCGAGTGGCACCTGGCGCGGCGCGACGCCCTGGAGCACCTGTTTCTGCAGGCGCTCGCCGCTGCCGGCGAGCTGCTGGAGACGGCCGGACGGTCGGCGGAGGCGTGCGCCGTGTACCGCCGCTGGATCGCCGTCGACGACCTGTGCGAGCTGGCCTACCGCCGGCTGATGATCTGCCTCGACGACCTCGGCGAGCGTCCGGAGGCGCTGCGTGTCTACCGCCGCCTCGCGGCCGTGCTCGAGCGCGAGCTGGGGGTCGAGCCCGAGGCGGAGACGCGCCAGGTTCACGAGCAGATCCAGCGCGCCGCCCGGCGCTCCCGGTAGCCCTCTCTCCTGCCGGCGCCGCCGCCGGACCGAGGCCGGTAAGCGCCTCGGTAAGCACCTCGACCGCCCGGTAAGCGGCCGGTGGGCGGCGCCTGCCTACGCTTCCCTTCGCCGGCGCGAGCCACCGCGCCGGCATCCTGCGAAGGGAGCTGCTTCGATGACCCACGCCCCGCGCATCCTGGTCACCGGCGCCACCGGGGCCCAGGGCGGCAGCGTCGCCCGCCACCTGCTCGCCAGCGGGCGCTGGACGGTGCGCGCCCTCACCCGGCGTCCGGATGGCGCGGCCGCCCGCGCCCTGGCGGCCGCCGGTGCCGAGGTGGTGCCCGGCGACCTGCGCGACCGCGCCAGCCTGCGCGCCGCCCTGCGGGGCTGCTACGGCGCCTTCGGCGTGACCGGCTCCTGGGAGCACTTCGGCGGCGAGCTGGAGCACGGGCTCGACCTGGTGCACACGGTGGCCGGCGCCGAGATCGAGCACCTGGTGCTGAGCACGCTGCCGTCGGCCCGGAAGCTCTCCGGCGCCACCGTCGCAGCCACGGCGCGCTGCGAGCAGGAGGTGCGCCGCCTGGAGCTGCCGGCCACCTGCGTCCACGTCGCCTTCTACTACGAGAACTTCCGCGCCGCCTGCGCGCCACGCCGCGCCGGTGACGGCGTCCTCGAGATCGCCCTGCCGCTGGGGGAGGCGCCGCTCGCCGCCGTCTCGGTGGCGGACCTCGGCGGCGTGGTGCTGGGCGTCCTCGAGCGTCCGGCCGACACCCTCGGCGCCACCCTGCCGGTGGCCGGCGACGAGCTGCCAGGGGCCGGCTACGCCGCGGCCCTCGGCGCCGCGGCCGGCGAGCCGGTGCGCTACCGCGCCCTGCCGGGCGACGTCTTCGCGGCGCTGCCGGTGCCCGGTGCCGCCGAGCTGGCCGCCTTGGTCGCGCTCTATCACCTCCATGCCCCGAGCCGCCGCCAGGACATCGAAGCCTGCCGGCGTCTCCATCCCGGCCTTCGGGACTTCGCGTCCTGGAGCCGCCACTGACACCTCACCCTTGCCCCACCAGGAGATCCAAGCCATGTCCGTGATTCGCAGCAACCCGAAGTCTTCCGGCGGCCGCCGGCGCGCCGCCGTCGCCGCGGTGCTCGCCCTCGTTCTCGCCGCGACCGCCCTGCCGTCCGTCGCCGAGGTGGCCGCTCCGGCGGGCTCCTTCGCCGTCGTCGGCGTGCGGGTGTTCGACGGCACCTCGGTGGCCGAGGGCATGACCGTGGTGGTGGTCGACGGCCGCATCGAGGCTCTCGGCGCCGACCTGGTGCCGCCCTTCGGCCTGCCGGTGGTCGACGGTGCCGGCGCCACCCTGCTGCCGGGCTTCATCGACAGCCACGCCCATGCCCACCTGCGCCTGTGGCTCGAGCGCGCCCTGGTGTTCGGGGTGACCACCGAGCTCGACATGTGGACCCACCCGGAGTGGGCCGCCTGGCTGCGCCACGAGCAAGCCCTCGGCCTCGCCGACGACCGCGCCGACGTGCTGAGCGCCGGCCACATCGCCACCCTGCCGGAGGGTTATCCCCACAACTTCACTCCCGACGTGGTGGAGACGCCCACCCTTTCGACGCCCGAAGAAGCGGCGCCGTTCGTGGCCGCGCGGGTTGCGGAGGGCTCCGATTACCTGAAGATCATGATCGAGGAGGGGGGCGACAACTTCTTTTTCCAGGTGCCCTTCCTCGACCGCCGCACGGTGCGCGAGTTGGTGCGCGCCAGTCACGACCACGGCATCCTGGCGGTGGCCCACGTCACCGAGCAGTCCCACGCCCTGGACGCGGTGAAGGACGGCGTCGATGGCCTGGTGCACGTCTTCGTGGACGAGCCGGCCAGCCCGGCGCTGGTGGCGCTGGCCCGTGCCCGCGGCGTCTTCGTGGTCGGCACGCTGGCGGTGGAAGAGTCGTTCATCACCACGGTGGGCGGCGAATCGCTGGTCGCCGACCCGGAGCTGGCGCCGTACCTGCTGCCCTACGAGGTCGAGGCGCTGCTCACCCCGGGGCCGCCGAACCTGCTGACGCTCGAGAACCTCGGCTTCGCCAAGGAGACGATGCGGCGGTTGTACGAGGCGGGCGTGCCGGTGCTCGGCGGCACCGACACCGTGACCCACGGCCTGACGCTCCACCGCGACGTCGAGCTGATGGTGGAGGCGGGCATCCCGCCGGTCGGGGCGCTGGCGGCGATCACCTCGGCCGCGGCCGACGCCTTCGGCCTCGCCGACCGCGGCCGCATCGCGCCGGGCCTGCGGGCCGACCTGGTGCTGGTCGACGGCGATCCCACCACCGACATCCTCGCCACCCGCGCCATCCGCACGGTGTGGAAGAACGGCGTCCCGGCCGAGCGCCCGCTGCCGTGATCCCGCGCTGCTCCGGCCGGAGACCCGGCCGGAGCGGCGGCCCGGGGCCTACGGTGCCGCGAGCAGGGCGGCCAGGACGTCCATGCCGTACCAGAGGTTGGCGAGGCGGAGGTTCTCGTCGGGGGCGTGCTGGTTGTTGTCGTGGTTGGCGATGGGGATGCCCACCAGCGGAGTGCCGAGACGTTGCTGGAAGACGTACAGGGGCAGCGAGCCGCCGAGGTTGGGCATGCGGATCACCGGCTCGCCGGCGGCGGCCTCGGCGGCGGCAGTGACGGTGCGGGCGATGGGAAGATCCATCGCCGTGCGCACCGCGGGATAGCCGGCCTGCCGCACCATCCGGACGAGCTTCGGGTGGACGCGGCGCTGCTCCCGCGTGGGCTCGCCGGCGATCACGTGGTAGCCCTGGCGGCGGACGTGGGCCGCCACCAGGTCGAGCATCGCCGCCGGGTCGTTGCCGGCCACCAGGCGCAGGTCGAAGGACGCCGTGGCCGACGGCGGAATGGCGTTGACGGCCTTCGCCCCCACGGCGCCGGCGGCGATGCCGCGGGCGTTGAGGGCCGGCAGCGCCATGCGCTCGGCGTAGCGCCCGCCGCCGGTCTCGCCCGCGCCCTGGCCCTCGCTCCGGGCGATTCCGAGCTCGTCGCGCAGCGCCTCCTCGAAGGGTGGAATCGCCGCCAGGGCCTGCCGCTCCTCCTCGCCCAGCGGCTCGCCCGTGTCGTAGAAGCCGTCGATCGCCACCCGCCCCGCCTCGTCCTCGAAGCTCGCCACCAGCCGCGCCAGGGCCTCGACGGGATTGGGCGCGAAGTTGCCGTAGTGGCCGCTGTGGAGCTGGCGCTCGGCGCCGTAGACGGTGAGCTCGAAGCCGGCGTAGCCGCGCACGCCGAAGAAGAGCTGCGGCCGGCCGGTCTGGTGCACCGGGCCGTCGAGGAAGATCCAGGCGTCGGCGGCGAGGCGCTCGGCGTGGCGGTCGACGAAGCGCTCGAGGTGGGGCGAGCCCGCCTCCTCCTCGCCCTCGAAGAAGAACAGGAGGTCGGCCGTGCGCGGCACGCCGGCGGCGGCCAGGGCGTCGAGGGCGGCGAGCAGAGCGGCGATGGGCGCCTTGTCGTCGGCGGCGGAGCGCGCGTAGAGGCGCCATTCGGGGTCGATCGCCTCACCCGGCTCGGGCAGCGGCCGCGGCTCGCCGCCGTCCTGCAGGAGCCCGGTCGTGAGGGTCGGTTGCCACGGCGGGAAGGTCCACTCGGCCGGGTCCACCGGCTGACCGTCGTAGTGGGCGTAGAGCACCAGGGTGCGCCGGGCGCCGGCCCGGCCGGCACTTCCGCCGGCGGCCCCGTCTGCAGCGCCGGCCGCGTTCGCCGCCAGCCGGCCCCACACCACCGGCGGCGCCTCGGGTGTGTCGGCGAGGGCCAGCAGCTCCACCTCCGCTCCGCGCCGCCGCAGCCGGGTCGCGATGGCCTCGGCGTTGGCCCGCACGTTCGGCAGGTCGGCGGCGACGTTAGGCAGCGCCAGCAGCTCCGCGAAGCCGCGCAGGATCGCCGCCCCGTGCTCGGCCCGCCAGGCGCGGGAGGCGGCGAGGGCCTGGTCGGGAGTGGCGGCGGCGGACAGGGGAAGCAGAAGCAGCGCAGCGGCGGCCAGGACTCCGCAGACCGAGGACAACCGCCATTCACGATTCGGTACGATCATTGGCCAGCGAGTCTAGCGTTTGTTGCCAACCGCCGACCGAATCGGCGTCTCCGACAAGGAACAGACAGCGGTGACCACGCGTTATCGTCAGCGTACTTGCTCCCCACTCGATACGCCGGGAGGCCTATCCTTTTTCGGGAGCTTTCCTTTCTGGCTGAACCGGGAGCCCCGCGGGTGATCGCCTTCGTGGACGGGCAGAATCTGTTCCACGCCGCGCGCGAGGCATTCGGCCGCAGCACTCCGCCCGCCTCGTCCGCCTACCGGTCGTCGCAGCAGCCCGCCGGGCAGTCCTGGCCGTTCAGTTTCACCTTTGCCAGCAGGAGCTCGATCTCGTCCTGCTCGTGGTGTTTGCCTTGGTGGCCCAGGGCGTCGGCGAGGTACTGCAGCGCGACGGAGACGTCCAGGCCCCACAGGCCACAGACCTGGCGCCGGGCTTCGAGAGCCTGGCGTGCATAGGCTTCGGCCACGTCGGGCCGCTCCTCCAACTCCAGGTTGGAGAGGTTGAGTAGTGCGCGGGCAGCCTCGGGGCTCGTGGCCCCGTAGCGGCGGACGTTGAGCTCGTGAGCCTGCTGGTAGAGCGCCACGATTCGGGGGAGATTCGCGTCCGGAGCCTCGGTCCGGCCCTGACTCCACAGGCTGTGGAGCGCCCGGGCGAGCCCTTCTATGAGTTGGATGCGAACGGGATCCGACCCCGGCAGGTGGGCCCCTGCTTCCGCCAAGGCTTTTTCGTAGATCTCCAGGGCGCCTGCAAAGTCCTTCCCGTACACCCAGCGAGCTTCAGCGCTTTCCGCGAGTGCTTCGAGCCGCAGGTCGGGACTGATCGCCGATCGCAGGCAGTGCTCCTCCAGAGCCTCATATCGCGCCAGCACCTCAGCGAGTGGCCGTGCCTCGCTGCTGGACTCTCGCGCTTGATCGAGCGCTGCACGACAGATGTGCTCCGTGCCTCCGGCCCTGGCCGTCGGTGTCAGCAGAAGCGCCATCAGGCAAGAGGAGAACAGGAATCGTGGCTTCATGGGAGAACTCCGTATTCTACAGTCCGCAAGCCTTCCGGACGCCCTCAGTGAGCTGGTGAGTGTTGGGAGGGTCACCCGGCCCAATGGATGTGTCGGTGTCTTCCCGCTGGCCTGCGACATGAAGTACTTCGTGAATCAGAATGGCGGCCGCCGTGGATTCCGGAAGATTTTCAAATTGATTGCAAACAAAAATGTAAGGTGAATGGCTGCAACATTTGGTCCATGCTGGATAGCCTAGGTTGCAGGGAATATTGCCACTGTTGTCCTTCACTCCCTCTCCATTCCGAATGATCACGTAATCGGCGAGCAGGTTGTAGGGACCCATGCCCATGGGATTGCCGTGGAAGAGGCGGTGACAGGGACTATCTTTGGGTACTCTGTAGGGTTTGTTCTGAATGCAGCATTCTTGCTCTGTCAGGATATTGATTGCATTTGTTGTGGCTCGTATGTAACTCTGGTACAAATCGCCGCCGAGAACGGTGCCCGGATGAGGATCCGACGGGGATTGAGTGGAGCCCGTGCCGCGCCAGCTTCCTGAGCTACCATCCGCGCCTTCTCCCTCGGTGCTCTCGTCGTCCCACCCTCCATTCTCCCATCGCATCGGATTTCAAGATAGCTCGTGAAGCCCATCGTCCAATCGATGCAGAGGCAGTCGGGTTGGGATGCGCAGAAGCTGACGGAGACTTCCGCACTGGCAGTGGGTGCCGTCAGTAGCAGAACCGAGCCTAGCATCCATCGAACCTTCATGAAGAACTACTTAACAGATGAGCCGGAAGGCGTCAAGCGTCCCCGCGCAGCCCGCGCTATGATGTCCGGTCCGGCCCGGGCCCTTTTTCGGGTGGGTCGACCGTCTCGTCATGCCGCATCGCCGCGTCGCCATCGAGGTCGTCAACGCCCGGACGCACAACCTGAAGGGTGTCGACTGCCGGGTTCCCCACGGGCAGGTCACGGTGGTCACCGGGCCTTCCGGGGCCGGCAAGTCGTCGCTCGCCTTCGACACCGTGTTCGCCGAGGGGCAGCGGCGATTCGTCGAGTCGATGTCGACCTACGCGCGGCAGTTCCTCGACCAGATGGAGCGCCCACCCGTCGACGAGGTGCGCAACGTCCTGCCCGCCGTCGCGCTCGAGGCGAAGAACGCGGTGCGCAACGCCCGCTCCACCGTGGGCACCATCACCGAGACCCACGACGTCCTGCGCCTGCTGTTCACCCACCTGGGCGTCGTCCACTGCCCACGCGGCCACGGACCGGTCGCCGGCCGGCAGCCGGAGGAGGCCGCCGCGGCGCTCGCCGCCGGTGTGGCCGGCGAGCGCTTCCTGGTGGTGGCGCGGGTCGAGCGGCCGAAGCGCCGGGCCGACGACGCCCTCGGCGAGCTGGTGCGCCAGGGCTTCCTGCGTCGCCTCGGCGATCACGGCGAGGTGGTGCGCATGGAGCCCGGCGTCACCTGGCCGAAGAAGCTCGATCCCCTGGCCCTGGTGCTCGGCCGCTTCCGCGCCGGCACCGCCGCGGGCCGCCTCACCGAGACGTTGGAGGACGCCTATCGCCTGGGCCGGGGCTGCGCCGAGGCTATCGGCCTGCCGGAGCCGCATGCGGAGCCGGGCGCCGAGGGGGACGAGGACGCCGGGCCGGCCGACGCCGAACCGGTGGTCGTCCACTTCGGCCGCGAGCCCACCTGCGACGTGTGCGGCACCACGGTGCGCCGGCCGACGCCGGCGCTGTTCTCGTTCAACTCGCCGCTCGGTGCCTGCAGCACCTGCCAGGGCTTCGGCCGGGTGATCGGCATCGACCGCGCCCGCGTGGTGCCGGACCCGACGCGCCCGCTCTCGGCCCGCCCCATCGCCCCCTGGAACACGCCGGCCTACGAGGACCTCTACGACGAGCTGTTCAGGGCGGCAAGGAAGCGCGGCGTGCCGCTCGACGTGCCGTGGCGCGACCTGCCGGAGGCGGACCGCGCCTGGGTATGGGCCGGCGACGGCAGCTTCACCGAGCTCGACGGCTTCTTCCGCTGGCTCGAGCGGCGCGTCTACAAGGTGCACGTGCGGGTGCTGCTGGCGCGCTACCGTTCCTACGAGCCCTGCCCGGACTGCGACGGCACCCGGCTGGTGCCCGAGGCGCGGGCCGTGCTGCTCGACGGGCGCACCCTGCCGGAGCTCACCGCCCTGTCCGTCGAGCGGCTCCGGGAGTGGCTCGCCACCCGCGCGTGGAGCGATCGCCAGCGCGCCCTGGCCGGCCACCTGCTCGAGGAGATCGGCGAGCGGGTGGAGGTGCTGCACCGGGTGGGCCTCGACTACCTCACCCTCGATCGCCAGGCGCGGACGCTCTCCGGCGGCGAGACGCAGCGCATCCACCTGGCGGCGGCCCTCGGCGGCGGCCTCACCAGCACCCTCTACGTGCTCGACGAGCCGACCATCGGCCTCCACCCGCAGGATTCCGAGCGCCTGCTGGGCCTGCTGCGGGACCTGGCGGCGCGGGGCAACACGGTGCTGGTGGTGGAGCACGATCGCACCCTGATTCGCGGCGCCGACCACCTGATCGATCTCGGCCCCCGGGCCGGCGAGCACGGTGGCGAGGTGGTGGCGGAGGGCACGGTGGACGAGGTGCTCGCCCATCCCGACTCGCTCACCGCCCGCTACCTGCGCGAGCGCCCGCCGACGCCGGCCCGCGACCACCTGTCGCGCTACCGCCGCGAGCAGGGCTGGGAGACGCTGGCCGAGGAGATGGCGTCGCTGCCGCGGGTGACGATCCGCGGCGCCCGCGCCCACAACCTGAAGAACGTCGACGTCGAGTTCCCCCTCGCCCGGCTGGTGGCGGTCACCGGAGTCTCGGGCTCGGGCAAGTCGACGCTGGTCGAGAACGTCCTCTACGGCACCTACCAGCGCTCCCGCGGGGTGGTGGACGTCGACCCGGGCGAGGTGGACGCGCTGCTCGGGCTCGACGCCCTGGCGGACGTGACCCTGGTCGACCAGCGCCCCCTCGGCCGTTCGAGTCGCTCGAACCCGGTGACCTACGTCAAGGCCTACGACGAGATCCGCAAGCTCTTCGCCGCCAGCCCCCAGGCGAAGCTCCACGGCGTGACGGCGGGGCACTTTTCGTTCAACGTCGACAAGGGGCGGTGCCCGAAGTGCCAGGGCACCGGGGTGACCGAGGTGGACATGCAGTTCATGGCCCCGGTCACGGTGACCTGCGACGAGTGCGACGGCCGCCGCTTTCGCCGCGAGGTGCTGCAGGTGCGCTGGCAGGGCCTCGACGTGCACGAGGTGCTGGAGCTCACCGTCGACCAGGCGGTGGAGCGGTTCGCCCGCGAGAAGCGGCTGGCCCGGCGGCTGAAGGTGCTCGCCGACGTCGGCCTGGGGTACCTGCGCCTCGGCCAGCCCACCTCCACGCTCTCCGGCGGCGAGGCCCAGCGCCTGAAGCTCGCCAGCTTCCTCGATCGCCCGGCCGCGGAGGCGCCCCGCCTGTTCCTCTTCGACGAGCCGACCACCGGGCTCCACCTGGCCGACATCGATCTGCTCTACCGCACCCTGCGCAAGCTGGTGAAGCGCGGCGACGGCGTGGTGATCGTGGAGCACTCCACCGACCTCGTCGCCCGCGCCGACTGGATCGTCGACCTCGGCCCCGGCGGCGGCACCCACGGCGGCGAGCTGCTCTACGCGGGCCCGCTGGAAGGCTTCCTGGAAGAGGGCGAGAGCCCCACGGCCGAGGAGCTCAGGAAGCACGTGCGCTGGGAGCGCGAGGCGGTGGGGGCGGAGGGGTGAGCGCTTGCCGGGCCATCGCCCCGCGGGTGAGGGGCCTGGAGCATCCCCGCTCCGCTGGACCGGGCTCACCCTTCCGGCCGCTCCTCGCCGAGCAGCCACACTCGCCAGCTGTGCTGCGCATCTCGACGGGATCTCTCGGCGGAGCGAGGGGGGACGTTCCCACGATAGGCTAGCCGCCGTCCAACCCAAGGAGATTTCTCGACGATGACGATAGGCCGTGCGTTCGTGGCGGAATTGGAGCAGGAGGCGGCGGTGACGCGGCGGTTGCTGGAGCGGGTGCCGGTGGAGAAGGGGGACTGGAAGCCGCACGAGAAGAGCATGACGCTGGGCCGGTTGGCCGGGCACGTGGCGGATCTGCCCGGGTGGGCGGCGACGATGTTCACCGAGGACACCGACTTCGCCAGCCCGGAGGGGCAGCACGAGCCCTTCCTCCCCGCTCGCGTGGAGGAGCTGCTGGCGCGCTTCGACGCGTCGGTGGAGCGCTTCCGGCAGGCCGCCGAGGCGGCCAACGACGAGCAGATGAGGGAGCGGTGGCAACTGCGCCAGGGCGAGAAGGTGTTTCTCGACCTGCCCCGGGCGGCGGCGGTGCGCGGCGTCGGCATCAACCACATGATCCATCACCGCGGCCAGCTCTCCGTCTACCTGCGCCTGCTCGACGTGCCGCTGCCGTCGATCTACGGTCCGACCGCCGACGAGCAGGTCTTCGGCTAGGCGCGGGACGAGCCTTGGCGGAGCGGGACGGCTGGTTCCTCGACTTCGGGTCGCGGCGCGTGGCGCTGCCGCCTGGGGAGGTGGTCGTGGGGCGCAGCCGCGGCACCGAGGTGCAGGTGCGCGACGCCACGGTGAGCCGCAACCACGCGATCCTCCACGTCGAGGCCGACCGGCTCACCGTGCGCGACCTCGGGTCGAGCAACGGCACCTTCGTCAACCACGAGCGGGTGGATTCCGAGGTCCCGGTGCGCGCCGGCGACGTGGTGCGCTTCGGCCGGGTCAGCGCCAGCGCCGACCGCGGACCGGCCGCCTCGCTCGCCGGCGGCCTGCGCTTCTGCCCCGCCTGCGGCATCCAGGTATCCCGCGAGGCCGACGTCTGCCCCCGCTGCGGCGAGAGCTTCCGCCACGAGCGCCCGATGAGCCGCAGCGAGGCGATCAGCGTCAGCGACGTGATGCCGGTGGGCGAGGCCCTGGCCGCCCCGTCGCTGTCGCTGGAGGACACCCTGCCACCCCGGCGGGCAGGGCGCCTGTGGGACCGGCGGCCCGACGACGCGGCCGCCGACGAGGAGCCGCCCGCGGAGTGGGCGGGGGAGCGGGCCCTGGCCGGGGCGGCCCCGGAGACGGCGGACGAGACCCGGATCGGCCCCGACCCTGCGACCGGCGGCGGCACCACGGCGGAGGAGCCGCCCCCGGCCGCCGCCGCCCCGTCCGGCCGCCTCTACCTGCCCGCCGCCGGTTTCCTGCCCCGCGCCGCCGCCTTCCTGATCGATCTCGCCGGTCCCCTGGCCGCGGGGCTGATCGCCGCGTGGCTTGCCGGCGGTTCCTCCCGATCCACCGGCTGGATCGCCGGCGCGGCGGTGGCCGCCGGGTCCTGGGCGGTGCTCTGCGTCGCCGGCTGGAGCCGCACGGGCGCCACGCCGGGCAAGGCGGCCCTGTCGCTCGCCGTGTGCGATCTCGACGGCCGTCCCGGCATCGGCGCCGGCCGTGCGCTGGGGCGCTGGACGGGCTACTTCCTGAGCGCCGCGCCGGCAGGGCTCGGCTTCCTCGTCGTCGGCCTGTCCGCCGGCCGCCGCGCCTTCCACGACCGCCTCACCGGCACCTACGTGGGGCGGCTGGAGCCGACGACCGGCGGCGGCCGGTCCCGCGAGCCCGCGGCGGGCACGGTCTCCTCGCCGTAGCATTCCGGCGTGCCGTCGGCCCCGAGGCGCCAGCAGGAGGCTCGGGAGGGCAGGTAGTAAGATGGCGAGCCGCCGATGACTGAAACCTCTCCGTCTCCCCCCCGCGCCGAGGGCGCCGCCGCTCCGCGCCGCTTCACCGTCCGCGAGGCGGTCGGCACCGCCGCCGGCGTCTTCCTCGGTGCCCTCTACCTGGTGGCGGCGTGGGCGAAGGCGATCACGCCGGACGCCTTCGCCGAGCAGATCCGGGTCGAAGGGCTGGATTTCCTGCTTCCGGCGATGGCGGTGGCGCTCGTCGCCCTCGCCCTCGAGGCGGGGCTCGGCGTGGCGCTGATGCTTGCCCTGCGCCGCCTCTGGGTGCTGGTGCCCACGGCCCTGCTCACCGTCTTCTTCCTGGTGCTGACCGGGCGGGCCTGGTACCTGTCCGCCCACGGCCTGCGGGAAGACGTGGCGGGGTGTGGCTGTTTCGGCAATCTAGTGGAACGGTCCCCGGCCGAGGCGTTCTGGCAGGACCTGCTCCTGCTCGGGCTGCCCACGGTGCTGGCGTTCCTGGGCTTGCCGCGGGGCGCGCGTCGTTTCCCGCCGCTGCGCACCGCCCTGGTGGTGGTCGCCGCGGTGGCGGCGCCGGTGCTCGCCTGGCAGGCACCGGGCCTGCCGCTGGACGACCTGGCCACCCGGCTCAAGCCGGGCGCCGAGGTGGCGGACTTCTGCGCCGGCGAGGGGGACCAGCGGGTCTGTCTCGACCTGGTGGTGCCCAGCTTGGCGCAGGGCGAGCACCTGGTGGTGCTGGCGGATCTCGAGGACGAGGCCTTCACGGCCGAGGTGGAGCGGCTCAACGAGTACGCCACCGCGGCCCGCGGGGACGACTCGGCGCCGCCGCTGACGGTCCTGTCGTCGGCGGCGCCGGAGGTCCACCGCGGCTTCTTCTGGCGCCACGGCCCGGTGTTCGAGGTCCACGAGGTACCGGAGGCGGTGATCCGGCCGCTGTACCGCCGGCTGCCGCGCTCGTTCGAGGTGGAGGACGGCCGGGTGACGAAGACCTGGCCCGGCCTACCGCCGGCGGGCGCCGCCGAAGAGGCGGGTGGCGAGGCGGCCGGTGCAGCCCAAAGTGAGGACTAGACGACGATGCAGGTTGGAAAACGACGGAGGTGGTCGGTGATCATGAAGCACGCAACTCGGAACATTCCCCGGGCGCTCGCCGCCCTACTCGCTGCCGCCGTGCTGGCGGCTCCGGCCGTGTCGGCCCAGGAGGCCGACACCGTGCTGCGCGACTTCCTGGCCACCGGCGACTACGTGCTGAAGGTCGATGGCCAGGTGCAGCCGTCGGCCCAGGTGTACCTGTCGGACCGTGTGCCGGGCATCCTGCTGGTGGCCTCGGCGCTGCCGGAGCCGACCCTGCTGCTGCCCCGCGAGGGGACGGTCAACACCGTGAGCTTCATGAAGTTGCTCAAGCGCGGCGACGGGAGCATCGATCTGCTGGCCGACACCGAGGTGGTGCCCAAGGGTCGCTTCCGGCTCGAGGGGCAGGCGGTGCATTTCGCGGTGGCCGGAGCTTCCGCCAGCCTGGAGCCGCGCCCGTACCTGCTGGGCCGCCAGAGCCTGAGCTCGATGCTGGGCTACAGCCCGGAGTACCGGCGCAAGGCGGATGCGTACCGGCCGGACGCGACGGCCCTGGCGACGCTCAAGAGCACGGCCAAGCCGGTGCGGGTGCGGGTGTACTTCGGGTCGTGGTGCCCGCACTGCAAGGAGCACGTGCCGTACCTGTTGAAGGTCGCCGAGCAGCTCCGCGGCTCGAAGGTGAGCTTCGAGTTCTACGGTCTGCCGCAGGGGTTCGGCAACGAGCCGATGGCGAAGAAGGACGACGTGAACTCGGTGCCGACGGCGATCGTGTACGTCGACGGCAAGGAGGCGGGGCGCGTCGGCAGCGGTGACTGGGTCAAGCCGGAGCGGCGGATCCGGGACATCCTGGCCAGCTCGTAGGGCGGACGGCGACGGCCCGGCGGGAGGGGCGGCTGTTCCGCCTGCTCCACCCGCCGGTCCGCGCATCGCTTCGAAGCGTCAGGCGGACGAGTCACCCTGCCGGTCGGCCATTCGCCCGATGAGCCAGATGAACGGCTCGACCTGGCCGTTCAACACGCACCCGCCCCGGAGGATGCTCTCGAGCAGTCCCTGCACATCCGACGCGCACAACGCGGAGACGGCCCGGTCGTCGGTGGGGAGCAAGGAACAAAACGGCACATCCGCCGTCTCGTGAGCTCCCCACGTGACGTCCCGCTCCTCGATCCTGATCGTGATCGGTTCTCCATCGTCTGGAAGTGCGACCGACACGGCCAGATTCGGCGTCGGGCCCTGCGCCCTGGCCAGCGTTTCCTTCAAGGAGCCAGAAAAAGCTCGGGCCCACTCCTCCACGCCGGATCGCCCCGGACGGGCGTCGCTCGTCCCGTCGCCGGGCAGGCGATCTTTCAAAGCCTGACGCTCCTCGTCCACCTCGCGCTCCGCGTCGATCAGGGCCGCGAGGGTCTGGTCGACGTCCTCTCGGGTGTGGGCAGCGGAGCAGATGAACCTCAGGCGACCCCGGCCGCTCTCCACGATCGGGTAGGTGACCGCCGCCGCGTAGACGCCCCGCTGATACAGGCCGTGGGCAATCGCATAGAGCTTCTCGGTATCGGAAAAGTGCGGGGTGATGACCGGGCCATCTCCTGTCCCGAGATCGTACCCTGCGGCGGAGAATTGCTTCCGCATGTAGGTGGCGATCTCCCAGAGTCGCTCTCGCAGTGTCTCGTCCGCGCTCAGTCGGCGCAAGCTGGCGAGCGCTGCCGCGATGTCCGCAGGGCTGTTCGTGGCCTGGAAGATGTAGGGTCGGGACGAAGCCTTCAGCAGGGCGATGTGCTCCTCTCGGGCGGCAACCACACCGCCGAGGCTCCCGAGGGCCTTGCTGAGTGTCGTCATGACGAAGTCTACCTGGTCGGTGATCCCTAGAGCCGCGCAGAGACCGGCTCCGCGAGGGCCATAGAAGCCGAAGGAATGGGCCTCGTCGACGAGGACCAGGGCATCGTATTTCTTCGCCGTGAGCACGATGTCGGAGACCGGCGCCGCTCCCTCCCCCATGCTGTAAACGCTTTCGAGAACGACCAGGGTCGTGCGGTAGGGCGACGCCTCGGTCGCGAGGACGGCTTCCAGGTCCGACGGATCGTTGTGTCGAAACGTCCTGACCGTCGCACCGGAGAGGCGACCGCCGTCGACGATGGAAGCGTGACAGAGCTGATCCAAGACGATGACGTCGTTGACGCCGAGAAGGCCTTCGACGATTCCGAGGTTCGCCGTATATCCCGAGGGAAACAGGCATGCGGCAGGTTTTCCCACCAGCTCGGCAAAGGCTGTTTCGAACTCCAGGTGGAGATCGGTCACGCCGCATGCCGCTGCGGAGGTTCCCATTCCGGTCCCGAAGCGCATCAGGGCGGATCGGGCTTCCTCGAGGACTCCCTCGTCGCGGTTCAGGCCGAAGTACAGGTTGGTGGTCCAGAGGATGGCCTCGCGTTCTTCGTTGGTGTTCGTATCGGCAACGATGCCTCGGTGCGCGCTCCCGGTACGGAGCACCTTGCTGTAGGGGTCTCGGCCGGTACGGCGCACCAGGCGCTCGAGCTCCCGGATGAGCGTACCCTTGTCGGTCGCGGACCAGGAGGGCGCCTTCGCAGCCATGAACGGCGGGTGGCTGGACTGGATCTGGACCTGAAAGCTACCGAGCGTGTCCGAGGCTCCACGTCGCCTCTCGGGTCGCGCCTTCTCCGTCGCCGCAGGTTCCGTGGCACTCCCCATCAGGTCGAGGACGTAGTCGGCCACGGCAGTGGGAGTCGAGTGCTCGAGAACAGCCGATGCCGGGAGTTTCTGGCCGAGGATCGCGGAAAGCCGACTGCTCAGCTCCACCGCGGTCAACGAGTCGAGGCCGAGGTCGTCCAAGGAGCGGTCCGGCGGCACCTGCCCGGGGTCACGAAAGCCGAGGAGAGGCGCGACCTCGCTGCGAACGATCGAGAGCAGGGCCGCATGCCGTTCGTCCTGCGAAAGGTTCGCCAGGCGGTGCACCAGGCTCCCGGCGTCGCGGGTGACGCCTGTGCCAGAGAGGGGGGCGAAATGCGGGGCGAGCGGTTGCGGGAGCTGCTGGCGGTCGAGCTTGCGATTGGGCAACCGGGGCAGCTCCTCGAGGTGCATCACGGCTTGTGGCACCATGTACTTGGGCAGCCGCTCGGCCAGGTACGCTCGCACCGCCTCGCTCGTCACCGCCCCATTCGTCACCCCCCCGTCGCGGCTCACCACGTACACCGCGAGCATCTTCTGCCCGGCGCCCCCGTCCACGACCGCTGCCGCCGCGCCGTCCACGCCCGGCATCGATTCCAGCGTCGACTCGATCTCTTCGAGCTCGACCCGAAAGCCGCGGATCTTCACCTGTTGGTCGACCCGGCCCAGGAACTCGATCTCGCCGTCTTGCCTCCACCGGCAGAGATCGCCTGTCTTGTACAGCCGCTCCTCCGGAATCGGCCCGGTCGGGTCCACCTCGAGAAACCGCTCCTTCGTGAGCTCCTCGTCGTGCAGGTAGCCGCGCGCGAGCTGGTCTCCCGCCAGGTACAGCTCTCCGGGAACCCCCACGGGAACCGGCTGCATCGAATCGTTCAGGACGTACGACCGAGAGCCCCACACCGGCTTGCCGATCGTGATCGTCTCCACACCTGCAGGAACCTCGGCAGCCGTCGAGTAGACCGTGTCTTCGGTCGGCCCATACACGTTGACCACCCGCGGCGCTGGCTTCAGCGCGTGCAGGGAGTCCACGAGCGAGCGTTTGAGCACCTCACCCCCGAAGACGAGGCACCGGATTCCCTCGGGCAGCCGTTCGGCCGCGAGCAACGCCTGCATTGCCGACGGCACCCCGATGTACGTCCTCACCCGGTCCGCCGCCGGCAGCTCCACCAGCTCCAGCACGTTCTCCGCGAGCACCACCGTCCCGCCGAGGGACAACGTCCCCAGGATCTCCATGACCGAGGGGTCGAAACAGACCGAGGCCGCAGCCAGCACTCCCGCCAGCTCCTCGTCGTCCAGCAACTCGCGCATGGCCCGGGTCATTGCGACGACGCTTCGATGCTCGACGGCGACCCCCTTCGGCCGCCCCGTCGAACCCGAGGTGTAGATGACGTACGCCAGATCTCTCGCCGAGGGCCCGGTCACGTCGCCGGCCGTCCGTTGCCCCACCTCGTCGAGCCGCACCAGCTCGGGCACCCCCGCGCAGAGCTCCGCTCTCGTCTCGTGGTCCACGATGGCGGCCACTGCACGAGCGTGCTCCAGCATGTAGCGCACCCGCTCCCGCGGGTACGCCGGATCCAACGGCACGTACGCGCACCCCGCTCGCAGGACCCCGACCAGGGTCGCCACGAGCTCCCACGTGCGGCTCATGCAGACCCCGACCAGCGACCCCGGCTCGATGCCGCGAGCCACGAGCTCGCCCGCGATCGCGCTCGCCCGTTGGGTCAGACGCTCGTAGTCGATCTCCGTCTCGCCATCGAGGATCGCCGTCTGCTCCGGATGCGCCAGCGCCTGCTTCTCGATCAGCCCCCAGATCGTCTCCGTCCGGTCGTACGCCTCCTGCGTCCGGCTCCACTCCTCGTGAATCCGGTGCGCCTGCTCCTCGTCCGGCAAGGAGACCGTTCGCCCCTGCATCGTCTTCATCGTGGCTTCCCTTCTTCAGCTAGGCGTCGCTGTTGACCGGCCGCGCTGCTGCCGGTAGCGATCAGGCTCGGGTGAGGGCGACGGTGGTGGGGGGGCCGGCGCCGACGAGTCCTCCGTCAAACTCCCAACCTAGAGGTGTCGAGATCGGCCGCAAGCTGGACAGCTTCACGATGCCGCGTAGACGGTTGGCGCCCTCCCGGGCGATCCGGTGGACGGCCCGGTTCGGGAGGCGCGGTGCGTCAGGTCAGCGCTTGCAGCGGATCGATGCCGCCGTTGTGCCAGCGGGCGTCGGGGACCTCGAGGTCGTCGTGGCCGCTCCGCTGGAGTGCTTGGCCCGGCGGGAGGCGCGGCCGTTCCGCTGGGCGGGTGGTGGCGGCGGTCCAGGGGCCGCGGGGCTGTCGGTGAAGATTCAGGGGGGAGCCCCGCTCGACATCGCCGGCGCGCCATCGCCCTCGGACTCCCCCTGCCCTTGCGCTGCGCCGGCGCTGACGCCCCTGGACCGCCGCCATCACCCGCTCGGTCGCTCCAACGGCCACCCCTCCCGCCTCCGGTGGTGGTGAAGGAGAGGAGACCCAAGCCCCCGGCCCGAGATCTCGCCTACGGCCCCGGCGCCGACGCTCCCGGGATCGCCACCACCACCGGCGGGTGCTTCAATGTCACTCCTCCGGCCTCGACCCCGTGTAGAGCGACGCTCCACAGCGCCCCCCTTCCTTCAGCCGAGGACTTCCAGCGGGTCGATGCCGCCGTTGTGCCAGCGGACGTCCGGCACCTGGAGCTCGCCCGGCAGGGCGAGGCGGGAGAGACCGAGCGGCTCCAGCTCACGGCGGAGGAGTTCTTCCGCGCCGGCGTCGAGGCCGCTGAGGGCGAGGCCCTGGAGCCTGCCGGCCCAGGGCCGGAGGAATCCCGGCATCTCCGCCAGGTCGCCCACGGGATGGATACGTACCGTGCGCAGACCCGGGGTGGGGCGGAAGGTGGGGGCGGGGTCGACGATCACGGTGCCGGCGGCCATCGGGAGGTGGGGGACGAGGAGGCCGCGCATCGCCGCCTCGTCGCGTAGCTGGCGCACGGCGGCCTGGACGGCGGGGTCGGGCGGGCCGGGGGGCCAGGCGCGGGCCCGCTCGGCGAGGGCGGCGGCGAGCAGGAGGGCGAGGCGCTCGGCCCGCTCCGCGCCTTCCACGTAGACCGCGGCGACCGACAGGCAGCCGCGCTGGTCGAACAGCGCGACGTCGCGGGCCAGGCCCTCGGCGGCGATGGCCAGGTCCGCCCGGGGGCCGAGGGCGGCGAGGCTGGTCTTCGGGCCGTAGGCGATCACCTTGCCGGGCGCACGGCGTTCGAGGTCCGCGATGGTCTCCGCCTCGCCGTAGGCCAGCACCCGGTCGACGGCGGCCAGCACGGGGGCTTCCAGCGCCTCGTCCCCACCCGCCCAGCAGGCGGCCGCCACCGCGCCCCCGAGCACCGGCTCGCGCTCGGCCAGGGCGGCGGCGAAGGCGGGGGCGAACCAGGGCTCCGCGCGGGCCGATTCGAGGAGCACCGGGCGCCGCAGGGCGAGCGCCGGCAGCAGCGGCTGCACCGCGAGCCCCGGCAGGTTGCCGGCCAGCACCACCAGCACCGGGCGGCGCGGGGAGCTGGGCGCCGCGGCCGCCGCGAAGACCCCCGCGGCACCCTCGCCCGCCACGCCGCCGAGCACCGCCTCCAGCCCGGCAACCAGGCCAGCGGGTGAGAGGCGGGCGGAGCGGGC
>DATACC010000150.1:0-7177 GCA_036259255.1 Thermoanaerobaculia bacterium
GTCGCCGCCCGATCCCTCCACCCTCGATCTGCCGCCGGTGGAGACGGGCGCCGCGGCACCGGCCGGCGTCGAGTTGCCGGCGGCGGTGCACCAGACGCGCCTGGTGGCGTCCTACGATCCCGAGAGCCGGCGCATCCAGGGCAGCGAGAAGCTGCGCTGGCACAACACCGCGTCGGTGCCGGTGGACGAGCTGGTGTTCCACCTCTACCTCAACGCCTTCGCCAACAACCGCACCACGTTCATGCGCGAATCGGGCGGCCAGCTCCGGCAGCAGTCGATGGAGGGGCAGGACGACCCCTGGGGCTGGACCGAGGTGAGGTCGATCCGCCTGGCCGACGGCACGGAGCTCACCGGCCAGGGCGAGGTGATCGCCCCCGACGACGGCAACCCCTTCGACCGCACCGTGGTGCGCTACCCGCTGCCGGAGCCGCTGCCGCCCGGCGCCTGGGTGGAGGTGGACGTCGAGTTCGAGTCGCGCCTGCCGTTCCCCTTCGCCCGCACCGGCGCCCGCGGCGACTACGTGCTCGGCGCCCAGTGGTTCCCGAAGATCGCCGTCTTCGAGGACGCCGGCGTCGGCGGCCGCGGCGAGCCGGGCTGGAACGCCCACCAGTTCCACGCCCACAGCGAGTTCTTCGCCGACTTCGGGGATTTCGACGTCACCCTCACGCTGCCCGAGCGCTACCGCGGCAAGATCGGCGCGACCGGCCAGCTCGTCTCCGAGCAGGTGGCCGACGGGCAGGTGAGCGCCCGCTTCGTCCAGCGCGGCGTCCACGACTTCGCCTGGACGGCGGACACCGACTCCCTGGTGCTTCGCGAGACCTTCGACCCGGAGGCGGACGTCTCCCCCGAGTACCGCCGCCGCCTCGCGGAGACCCTCGGCCTGCCGCCGGAGCCGGCGTCCACCGGCCCGGTGGAGATCACGCTGTTCCTGCAGCCGGCCCACGCCTCCCAGGCCGGGCGCTACTTCCGTGCCGCCAAGGCCGGCCTCCGCGGCTACGGCAGCCGCCTGGGCGCCTACCCCTACGACACCCTCACCCTGGTCGACCCGCAGCTCGGCGCCCTGGGCACCGGCGGCATGGAGTACCCGACCTTCATCACGCTGGCCACCCATCCGCTGCTCGACCTGCCGCCGTTTCGCCACGTGCTGATGCCCGAGGTGGTCACCGTCCACGAGTTCGGCCACCAGTACTTCCAGGGGATGATCGCCAGCAACGAGTTCGAGGAGAGCTGGATCGACGAGGGCATCAACTCGTTCTACGAGCGCCTGGTGATGGCGGAGCACTACGGCCCCCACCCCGTGCGGCTGCTGGGCCTGGAGATCCCCTACCTCGAGCTCCAGCGCAACGGCGGCGTCGGCCGCGGCGGCTACGACGATCCGGTGGTCGCCCCCTCGTGGCGCTACCTCACCGGCGGCAGCTACGGGCTCAACAGCTACGACCGCCCGGCGCTGGTGCTCACCCATCTCCAGGGCCTGCTCGGGGCGCCGGTGTTCCACGCCGCCATGCGCGAGTTCTTCCAGCGCTACCGCTTCACCCATCCGACCACCGCCGACTTCGAGCGCACCATCCAGGAGGTCTCCGGCCGCGACCTCGACTGGTTCTTCCGCCAGGCGCTGCACTCCACCCGCAGCCTGAACTACGCCGTGACCCGGCTCACCAACCGCCGGGTGCGCGACGATCGCGGCACCTTCTGGGAAGGCGGCGAGCGGGTGGTCCGCGGGAGCGAGGCCGGGGAGGGCGGGGCGGAGGCCGCCGGCGACGAAGCCGAGGCCGACCAGGAGGACGGCCCGCGCCGCTGGCTCTCCCAGGTGGTGGTGCGGCGGGAGGCCGAGTTCGTCCACCCGGTGGTGGTGGAGATGCGCTTCGACGACGGCCGCGTGGTGCGCCGCACCTGGGACGGCGAAGCGCGCTGGGCCCGGTTCACCTTCCACGGCGCCTCGCGGCTGGTGAGCGCCGAGGTCGACCCCGGAGGTTGGATGGTGCTCGACACGAACCGGCTCGACAACAGCCGCACCACGGAGACGACCTCCGGGCCGATGGCCGCCATCGCGGCCGACGCCTTGTGGTGGTTCCAGGGCCTGTTCGCCGCCCTGAGGCTGCTGGCATGAGCTTCCTGCGTTTCGTCGGTTTTGGCCTGCGCTCCGCCCGCCGCCGCCTCGGCCTCGTGCTGCTCGTCTACCTGGCGGCCCTGGTGCCGGCCCTCGCCGTCGCCGCGCTGGCCGCCCTCGAGATGGGGCCGCAGCTCGCCGGCAGCCTGTTCGCCCGCCAAGCCCTCGCGGGCAACCGCTTCGGCGTGTGGAGCGACCTGACCCAGAGCCCGGAGAGCGGGTGGGGCGTGGTGGTGGCGGCGGCCTGGGTGGCGGTGCCGCTGGTCGCCCTGCTCCAGGTGCTGGTGGCCGCGGGCGTGGTCGAATCGCTCCTCTTCCGCGAGCACCGCCGGGAGCACCCGTTCCTGCTCGGCGTCGGCCGCCACGGTTGGCGCTTCGTTCGCAGCGCCGTCTGGTACTGCCTGGCCCTGCTGCCGGTGGCGGCCCTCGCGGGGGCGATCTCCGGCCTCGCCGGCGATCGCGCCGCGGAGCTCGGCGACCCCCGGATCCAGATGGCGGGCTGGGGTGCCGCGGCGCTCGTCGGCCTGCTGCTGTTCCTCGTCGTCGACCTCGCCTACGACCTGTCGCGCCTGGCGGCGGCGAGCCACGGCGAGGGGCGCACCCTGGCCGGCTTCTTCCGGGCCCTGCTCCACACCCTGCGCCATCCGCTGCGCCTGGCCCCGCTGTGGCTCGCCTTCGCGCTTCCGGCGGTGGCGCTCCACCTCGGCTTCCTTGCCCTGCGCGCCGCGTGGAGCCCGGGGACCGGTTGGGAGATCGCGCTGCTGGTGCTGGCCCAGCAGGTGCCCTTCCTCGCCGCAGCCTTCCTGCGCGTCGGGCTGTGGGGCAGCGAGATCGCCTACTTCCAGGGTCTCGGCGAGCCCCACTGGGCGGGACGGCGCCGACGCCGAGTCGCCAGGGCCGAGCCGGTGGCCTCGCCGGAACCGGCCGCGGCGCCCGGCGCGGAGGTCCGCGAGGAGCCGGGTCCCGGCGCGGCACCGCCGCTGCCTACGCAGTCGTGAGGAGGTCCCTCGTGGGCAACGTTCAGCCGGCGGCCGTGGCCCGGCCGGCCGGCCCGGCTCAACGCAGCGGCACCGTCCGGCGCACCGGCGGCAGGCAGCGGGTGTCGTCGCAGGGCTGCCAGGTGAGGACGAGGGCGGCGGCCCCGTCGCCGACGGCGCGCGCCTCGCCGGTGATCGCCACCGCGCCGCGGTAGACGGCGGGACCGCCCTCGGCCAGCGGTTCGCCGTCGGGCCAGCGGACGCCGCGCAGCTCCGCGTTCTCGCCCTCCAGGGCGGTCGCGACCAGCGCCGGGTCGGCCACCGTGCTGGCGTTGGCGTGCCAGCCCTCCCCCAGCGCCAGCTCGACGCGGAAGCGGCGCCAGCCGTCGGCATCGGCCGGCGAGAGGTCGGCTTCGACGCGGCCCGTGCCCTCGGCCTCCGCCTGCAGCGGGCTCGCCGCGGCACTCGGCCGGCTCCCCTCGTCGCCGGCGCGGTGCGGGCCGCCGGTGACCACCGCCCAGCGCAGCGTCGCCACCACGGCGGTGCGGTTGCCCTCCGGAAAGCGCTCGACGAGGGGCGCCAGGGCGGAGAGCGTGCGCTCCGCCTCGCGCCGCCACTGCTCGTCGCCGGTGCGCTCGGCGAGGGCCAGGAAGTTGCTGGCGGCGACGCCGCTCGCCGACGGCACGGCACCGTCGAGGGCGTCCTTCGGGCGCAGCAGCAGGTCGGGCAGGTCGGGGGCGGCGTAGAAGCCGCCGCTGCCGTCGCCGAGACGCTCGATCTGCTCGCCGGCGAGCTCCGCCGCCGCCGTCAGCCAGTGCTCCTCGCCGCCGTCGCGAGCGAGCGTCGCCCGGTGTAGCGCCAGCAGCCCGTGGACCAGGAAGGCGTAGTCCGCCGCCATCGCGGCCACCCGAGCCCGGCCACCGCGCCAGGAGTGCATCAGCCGGTCCTTCGGCCGGAGGTGGGAGAGCACGAAGTCCGCCGCCCGGGCGGCGCGCTCCACCCACTCCGGGGTGCCCAGCACGCGGCCCGCCTCGGCCATGCCGGCGATGGCCAGGCCGTTCCAGTCGGCCAGCACCTTGTCGTCGGTCAGGGGCCGCTGGCGCTCGGAGCGCGCAGCCAGCAGCCGCTGGCGCAGCGGGGCGATGCTCGTCAGCAGCTCGTCGCGGCCGGTGCGGCGGTGCTCGGCCTGGGCGTCGAGACGTTCCGGCAGGTGGAGGACGTAGGCCTGGCCCTCGAAGAAGGGCTCGCCGGCGAAGCCGTAGAGCGGCGCCAGGAACTCGTGGTCCTCCTCGCCCAGCACCTGCCGCAGCTCCGGGCGCGTCCACACGTAATAGGCGCCCTCGTGGCCGTCCGTCTCGGCGTCGATGGCGCTCGCGAAGGCGCCCCCCTCCACCGTCATCTCGCGGGCCAGGAAGGCGGCCGTCTCGCCGGCGACGCGCGCCATCTCCGGGTCGCCGGTGCGCTCGCTTTCGCGGGCGTAGAGCTCGAGCAGCAGGCCGTTGTCGTAGAGCATCTTCTCGAAGTGGGGCACCTTCCACTCGCGGTCGGTGCTGTAGCGGTGGAAGCCGCCGGCGAGCTGATCGTAGAGGCCGCCCCGCGCCATGTGGTCCAGCGTCGCGTGCAGCATGGCGGCGGCGCGGCCCCCCGCTTCCGGCTGCTCGGCGCCGGCCAGCTCGAGGAGGAGGAAGAGGTCCGCCGCGCCGGGAAACTTGGGCGCGCCGCCGAAGCCGCCCCACTGGGCGTCGAAGCGCTGCTCGAGGGCGGCGAGGGCCGCGCCGGCCACCGCCGGCGACGGCGGCGAGTCGCCGGGCTGCACCCGCTCCTCGAGGTAGCGCCGCATGGCGCGCAGCAGCTCGTCGGCCTGCAGCTCCACCTCGTCGCGCCGCCGCCGCCAGGAATCGGCCAGCCCGGTGAGCAGGGTGCGGAAGCCGGGGCGGCCGTAGCGGTCCTCGGGCGGGAAGTAGGTGCCGGCGTAGAACGGGGCGAGGGCGGGGGTGAGGAACACCGAGTTGGGCCAACCGCCCTGGCCGGTGAGAAGCTGGGTGGCCGTCATGTAGATCTCGTCGAGGTCCGGCCGCTCCTCGCGGTCCACCTTGATGTTGACGAACTCGCGGTTCATCAGCGCCGCCGTCCGCGGATCGGAGAACGACTCGCGCTCCATCACGTGACACCAGTAGCAGGTGGAGTAGCCCACGGAGAGGAAGATCGGGCGGTCCTCGGCGCGGGCGCGGCCCAGCGCCTCCTCGCCCCAGGGATACCAGTCCACGGGGTTGTGCCGATGCAGCAGCAGATAGGGGCTCGACTCGCGGCCGAGGCGGTTCTCGGGGCGGCTCTCGGAACCGGAGGGGGGGTGGGCGCTCATGGGAATCAGTGTAGCAACCGCCCTGCCGTCCCTCCCGGCCCCGCCCCGCCGCCGCCGCCCGGCTGTGTACTACGATGAGCCGGGCCGGGAGACGAAGCCCGGCGAGAGGAGACGACGCGATGGCACGTGCTGGGAGGACGCGGGGAATCGCCGCCGCGGCGCTGGTGGCGGCATCGATGACTGCCGCATCGATGGACGCGGCACCGACGGACGCGGCACCGTGGGCGGTGCGACCCGGCGCAGGCCCAACCACCGCCGACGCCGGCCAGGACCAGGGCGACCACGCCCCCGGGGCGCGCGACGCCCGCGCCGACGCCCTGGCCCAGCGGGTTCTCGAGGCCATGGGCGGCCGGCAGGGCTGGGAGCAGGTGCGCTGGCTGCGCTTCGGCTTCGCCGGCCGGCGCACCCACCTGTGGGACCTCTCCACCGGCCGCCACCGGGTCGAGGGCACCACCCCGGAGGGCGAGCCCTACGTGGTGATCCACGACCTCGACACCCGCCAGGGCCGCGCCTGGTCGGGCGGCGAGCCGGCCACCGGCGAGGCGCTGTCCGAGCTGCTGGAAGGCGCCTGGGGCGCCTGGGTCAACGACACCTACTGGCTGCTGATGCCGTGGAAGCTGCGCGACCCCGGCGTGCTGCTCACCCACGAGGGCACCCGCGAGCTGGACGGCCGTCCCCACGAGGTGCTCCACCTGCGCTTCGAGAGCGTCGGCCTGACCCCCGGCGATCGCTACTGGGTATTCGTCGACCCGCAGACCGACCTGGTGGCCGCCTGGGAGTACATCCTGGAGGGCCAGCCGGCGCAGGGTCCGGCGACCCGCTGGCGCTGGGAGGGTTGGCAGCAGCACGGCCCGGTGCTGCTGGCACCGCGGCGGGTGCAGGAGGGCAGCGACCGCGTGCTGGAGCTGGCGCCCCTCGAGGTGGGCACCGGCGAGCCGCCGACCGAGCCGTTCGCCGGCCCCTGACGCCGCCGCTCCACCGGCACCGCTTTCGCACGGAACGTGGTGGCCAACCGGCCACCGCACCACTCATCGATCACCAACGACCCCGAGGAGGTAGTGAGCACATGGCGCACCAGCTTCCCGACCTGCCGTATTCGTTCGACGCCCTGGAGCCGCACATCGACGCCAGGACCATGGAGATCCACCACGACCGGCACCACGCCGGCTACGTGAAGAAGCTCAACGCCGCCCTCGAAGGGCACCCGGACCTCGAGGCGAAGAGCCTCGAGGAGCTGCTGCGCGATATCGGCAGCGTGCCCGAGGACATCCGCACGGCGGTGCGGAACAACGGCGGCGGCCACGCCAACCACAGTCTGTTCTGGGAGGTGATGGCGCCCGGCGCCGGCGGCCGTCCCCAGGGCGAGCTCGCCTCCGCCATCGACCGCGCCTTCGGCGACTTCGACACCTTCCAGGGCAAGCTCGCCTCCGCCGCCTCCACCCAGTTCGGCTCCGGCTGGGGCTGGCTGGTGGTCGGCCGTGGCGGCGACCTCGAGGTGGTCTCCCGCCCCAACCAGGACAGCCCGCTGATGGACGGGCTGACGCCGATCCTCGGCGTCGACGTGTGGGAGCACGCCTACTACCTGAAGTACCAGAACAAGCGCGACGAGTACCTCGAGGCCTGGTGGAACGTGGTGAGCTGGCCCGCCGTGGCCGAGCGCTACGGCCGCGCCCGCGCCTGAGGCCCGGGTCGCGCAGCGCCTGAGCACCCCTGCCCAGGCGCTGCGCGCCT
>DATACC010000151.1:0-6244 GCA_036259255.1 Thermoanaerobaculia bacterium
GGGCGCGGCCGGCCGCGCCGCCGCCAACCGCCACGGCGGCGGCCACGTGGCCAACCTCGGCCACGGCATCTTCAAGGAGACCCCGCCGGAGCACGCCGAGGCCTTCGTCGCGGCGGTGCAGCGGCTCTCGCGGCGCGGTTGAGCGGCCGCCGGCGCGGCGCCCGCCGGCGGTCAGGCGGCCGGTGCGCCCGGCGGCGGCGGCAGGGTCAGCACCAGGTCGGTCCCCGGCGCCACCTCGCCCTGCACGCAGGCGCGGCCCCGCGCGTGGCGCGCCATCCACTCCGCCGCGGTGAGCCAGCACACCGCGTAGCTGCCGGGTGCGAGCAGCGGCAGGACCACCCGCCGCTGGTTCCCGTCCCACGGCTGGCCGTTCAGGGCGGCCCACTGGGCGAGGCTGCCGAGGGGCAGCCGCGTCCCGTCCGGCGTCACCACGGTGGGACGGGGCGCGGCGGGATCGTGCCACGGGAGCTCCCTGCCCGGCGCGGGCAGCTCGATGGCGAGGCTCCCGGCACTGGAGCCGAGGACCAGGTCGCCGTGATCGCCCAGCTCCAGCACCCGCGACGTGAGGGGATGGCCCGGCGCCAGGACCACCAGGTGGACGGCGGCCGTGGAGCGCGGCAGCGAGCTGTCGAAGCGCCCGGCGGCGTCAGTGGTCCGGGCGGGGGCGAAGAGCGCGTCGTACCAGCCCTCGGCCGTGTACGGCAGGGTCTCGATCCACGCGCCGGGCAGGGGATTGCCGTCCGCGGCCACCACCCGGCCGCGCAGGCGCGCGTGCTCCCGCAGAACGAGCCGCAGCTCCAGGGGGTCGTCCTCGCGGATCACGCCGGTTTCGGGCCGCGAGCTCCATTCCCGGCCGCCCTCACCCACGCGGGCGGCCTGGGCCAGCACGGCGCCCTCGTCCAGGCCCCGAACCCGGAACCCGCCTTCCTCGTCACTGGCAACCCTCACTTCCGGGGTGCTGAAGAGCGGATCCGTCACCGTCACCTCCGCATCCGGCACCGGCACCCCCCGGGGGTCGACCACGGTGCCGCGCAGCGTCGTGTCGGGCAGGCGGAGGTGGAGCACCGCCCGGTCCTCCTCAGGGTCGACCTCGACCTCCAGGGCACGCGTGCGGCGGTTCACCGGCGGATCGAAGGCGTGCACCTCCACGTCCCACTCGCCGGCGCGGGGGAGATAGCCGCCGAAGCGGCCCTCGAGATCCGCGTCCATCTGCACGGTTTGGGGGCCGCGGAAGGTGACCCGAGCCAGGATCGGATCCTCCCCCAGGGTGACCCGGCCGTCGACCAGGATCGGTTCGACCTCCAGCGGGTACGGCTCTTCCCTACCGTCGAAGGTGACCTCGTGGCTGGCGACGCGGACACCGCGCGAGTCGAAGATCCTCGCCTCGTAGGCGCCCGGCGCCGCCGGCACCTCGACGAAGCCGGTGGTGGTAGCCAGCGGCTCGCTTCCGGAGACGCGCCTCGCCTGGGCCGTCGCGGTCCGCTGCAGCAACTCGAGCCGCCAATCCTTGCCATGGGGGTCGAAGGGCGGCGAGAGGAGGAGCCGCAGGGCGGCCGGTTCGGCGAGGAGCAGGGGCTCGGCGATCTCCGTCTGCGCCCCCTCGACGACCCGCAGTGCGGGCAGATCGAGGGCGGCGAGGCTGGGGTGGCGCACCGCCAGGTCGTAGGCGCCGGCGGCGAGGCCCTCCAGGGAGAAGAAGCCGCGCTCGTCGGGCCGGGCCTGGGCAGTGCTCTGCCCGTCCACCCGCTCCGTGACCGGCGCGTGGGGGGAGCTCCGCGCCGGGCGCAGGCGGACCACGACTTCGGTCACGTCGTGGCCGGGTGGCACCTCCAACCGGCCCACCACGCTGGCACCCGGCCGCAGCGGTACCTCCCCCAGGTCGTGAGCGGAGGCGGCCGACAGAGCGAGATCCCAGAAGAACCGCGAGGCGAAGCCCGGGCTGCGCAGCCGCAGGTCGACGTCCCGTAGACGGGGCAGCCGGCAGTCCATCCGGCCCTCGCCGTCGACCGGGCATAGCAGCGTGATCGGCTCGAAGGCGGACGATCCACGGCGCTCCCCTGCCTTCTGCAACCGCACCGTCACCGCCGCCGGCCGCGTGCTGCCCCGCGGCACCTGGAGAGTGGCCCGGACGCGGGTCTCCGGCCACAGGTGGAGGTCGAGAAGCTGCGGCTGCGCCGGGGCCTCGACCTCGAGCGGTGCGCTCCAGGCGCCCTCCGCCTCGGCCTGCAGGCGCCACCGCCCCGCGGCCAGAGGCGGCAGGACCAGGGTTCCGGGGGCGATGGCCTCCAGCCGATGCTCCGGGCCCTCGCCGGCGGTCAGCACCACCGCCAACGCCAGCGGCGCCTTCAGATCGCCGTGCAGGTGCAGCTCGACCCGAGTCGCTGCCGGTGCCTCGCTGCCCATCGCTACCCCGGCGACGAGAGCCAAGGCACCGACAGACCAGCCAACGCAGCTCCTCATGCTTCGATGATCAACTCGCCTGTCTCGCAGGCTCGGGGTACCTCCAAGAGAACCTCGCCTCCAGCCGCCGGGCGCCCGTCGAGGTTCGTTTGATTCTCTTCGTCAGTGCACATCGGATCGGCACTGCAGGAACCGCACGCAACCGTTCCGTTGATGCAGTTGCCGAAGTAGTCGTTCGAGCAGTCCGAGTAGCCATTGTTGGCGTCGAGTCTGCACGAGCGGTTTCCGAAGGAACCGCCACAGAGCTCGCACGCTGCCTCGACCTGGGAGCCCACCAGCAGGATCATCAAAGCACCTGCTGCCAACCACCCTTTCCTGCCGTTCATCATGTCCATAGCTCCTGTCAATGCGAGAGATTAGCAGAATTGCAGGAGTCGCGAAATAGATCGCCTACACCTTCCCCAGCGCCTGCTCCAGGTCGGCGATCAGGTCGTCGGGGTGCTCGATGCCGATGGCGAGGCGCACCAGGCCGGGGGTGATGCCCATGTCGAGTTGGCGGTCCGGGGGGACGTCCGAGTGGGTCATCGAGGCGGGGTGCTCGGCGAGCGATTCGTTGGCGCCCAGGGAGACGGCCAGGCGCACGTGCTCCAAGGCGTCGAGGAAGCGGAACGCGGCGTCCTCCGTGCCGGCGGCGAGCTCGAAGGCGAGCAGCGCGCCGCCGCCGGTGGTCTGTCGCCGCTGGATCTCGCGCTGGCGCGGGTCGGCCTGGTAGCCGGGGTAGTGCACCGTGGCCACCTTGGGGTGCTCGGCGAGCCACCGCGCCACCCGCTCGGCGTTCTTGCGCGAGCAGGTCATGCGCAGCTTCGCCGTCTCCAGCGAGCGCAGCAGCAGCCAGGCCGAGTGGGGATCGAGCATGTTGCCGAGGATCGTGCGCAGCATCTTGATGTCGTGGATCAGCTTTGCCGAGCCGAGGGCCGCCCCCGCCAGCACGTCGCTGTGGCCGCCCAGGTACTTGGTGGCCGAGTAGAGCACCAGGTCGGCGCCGTGGGCCAGCGGGTGCTGGTAGAGCGGCCCGAGCAGCGTGTTGTCCACCGCCAGCACCGCCCCCTTCTCCCGCGCCACCGCCGCCATCTCCGCGATGTCGGTCGAGACGATGGTCGGGTTGGCCGGCGTCTCGAGGTAGATCATCCGGCACGGATGCCCTGCGGTCTCCAGCGCCTCGATGGCGGCGCGCGCTTCGGCCGCTCCCGCCCCGGCGCGGAAGCACCGGGTGGGCACCCCGCGGTCCGGCAGCACGTGGGCCATCAGGAAGTCGGTGCCGCCGTAGACGGGCTCGGAGAACACCACCGAGGAGCCCATCGGCACCAGCGCCAGGATCGAGGTGGAGATCGCCGCCATGCCGGAGGAGAACACCGCCGTCTCCTCCGCCCGGTCCCACAGGTTGAGGCGCTCCTCCAGGATCTCGAGGTCCGGGTTGTTCAGGCGGCTGTAGATCAGCCCCATCGGCCGCGCCGGGTCGCGCTGCGTCAGGCCGTAGGCCCAGGAGAAGTACTCCTTGCCGGCGGCGGCGCTCTCGAAGGCGAAGGTGGAGGTCTGGAAGATCGGGGGCTTGATGGCCCCCTCGGACCACGCGGGGTTGTAGCCCCAGGTCATCATCAGCGACTCCGGCCGGGCCTCGCCCGGCGGCCGGCGGCGCTGGCCGGCTCTGCGGGTCGGGGCCGTTCCGGGGGTCTCGGCAGGGGGGCTGCCGGGCGTCTCGCGATCGGTGTCGGTCATGCTCCGACACTAGCCCAACCGGGGAGCCGGTTCGCTATCCTCCACCGCCATGAACCAGGAAGCCCGCGGACGGACCTTCGACTGGGGCGACGAGCTGCCGCGCCTCGAGACGCCGCGCCTCGTGGTGCGCGCCCTCACCGCCGGCGACGTGCCGGCCCTCTACGACCTCTTCCGGCACGAGGAGGTCACCCGCTACTGGAGCTGGCCGGCCTACTCCGAGCCGGCCCAGGCCGCCGCGCTGCTGGCCGAGATCGAGGAGCACTTCCGCGCCCGGACGCTCTTCCAGTGGGGGCTGGCGCGTCGCGCGGACGACCGGGTGGTGGGCACCGTCACGCTCTTCGAGATCGATTCCGGCCGCCACCGCGGCGAGGTCGGCTTCGCGCTCGCCCGCGCCGCCTGGGGGCAGGGCCTGATGGGCGAGGCGCTGACGGCCCTGTTCGACTTCGCCTTCGACCGCCTCGGCCTGCACCGGCTGGAGGCCGACGTCGATCCCCGCAACGCGCCCTCGCTGGCGGTGCTCGAGCGACACGGCTTCCGCCGCGAGGGCCTGCTGCGCGAACGCCACCGGGTGGGCGACGAGCTCCAGGACACGGTGATGCTGGGCCTGCTGGCGCCGCAGTGGCGGCAACGCAGCGCCGCCGCCCCGTGAAGCGAAGCGGCGGCGGACTGCAGGAGCTGGGGGTTACGGCCGATCCGGGACGTCCGGACCCTCCCAGCAGGTCAGGCAACTGAACTCCGCATGGCCGCTGGAGCCGAAGAGGCCTCCCGAGGCCGCGAAGCAGTTCAGCAGACCCACCCGCTGGAAGTTGCAATACGTCTCACCGGTCTGCGCCGCGCAGTGGGCGGCGGCCTGCTGGCGCAGCTTGGCGTCGAGCTGGCTCTGCGCGTCGCCGCAATCGTTGGCGCCGAACACCGAGGCGCTGGTGGTGTAGCGGGTCGTGGTGCAGAAACAGCCTCCCGCCGATTCCGCCGCCGGCGCCAGCCCGACCGCCGCGGCGGTGCCCACGAAGACCAGCGCGAGAACGAGGACCTTCCACTTCATCGCGTCACTCCTTTCTCTTGCCCCCGAGGGGTTGCTGGTCTTCGGTACGCAGGCCGGCCGCGCAGGGTTGCCGTTCCGCTGTCCGGATCGTGCTCCGGCCAGCCTCAGCGTCCGCGCGCCTCCTGGATCGCGGCGGTCAGGGCCGGCAGCACCTCGTGCAGGTCGCCCACGATGCCGTAGTCGGCGAGGTTGAAGATCGGTGCCCCCGGATCCTTGTTGATCGCCACCACCACACCGGAGCCCTTCATGCCGACGACGTGCTGGATGGCGCCGGAGATGCCGACCGCGAGATACAGCTTCGGCGCCACCGTCTGCCCCGACGAGCCGATCTGCCGGTCCCGCGGCAGCCAGCCGTTGTCGACCACCGGACGGCTGGCGGCGATCTCCGCACCGAGGGCGGCGGCCAGCTCCTGGATCACCCCCATCTTGTCCTCGCCGCCGACGCCGCGACCCACCGCCACGATGATGTCCGCCTTGGTGAGGTCCACCTGCTCGCCGGCGACCTCCTCGATGCCGAGGATCTCGCGGTCGGGCTTCGTGCGCTCGCCGTCCACCGCCAGCTCGCGCACCTCGGCGCTGCCGCCGCGCGCCACCGCGTCGGCCGACCAGGCGCCGGACTGCACCGACACCAGCACCGTGCCCTCGCCGCGCACCCGCACCCGGGAGACCAGCTTGCCGCCGAGCACCGGGCGCCGCCACACCAGGCCGTCGTCCTCGGCGGCGAAGGCGGTGACCTCCGGCAGCAGCCCGGCGCCCGATTCCTGGGCGAGGCGGGCGAAGTAGTCCACCGTCTGGTAGGTGTGGGGGAACACCACCCAGTCGGGGGCGTGCTCGGCGAGGGCCGGGGCGAGGGCCCCGACGTAGCTGCCCGGCGTGTAGTTCGCCAGGTTGGCGTGGTCGGCCACGTGGACGGCGGCGAGGTCGGCGGCGGCCACCTCGTCGGCCAGGGCGCGGACGCCGGAGCCGAGGAGCACCGCCTCCGCCTCGGCGCCGAGCGCCCGCGCCAGCCGCTGGCCGGCCGCGATC
>DATACC010000152.1:0-3595 GCA_036259255.1 Thermoanaerobaculia bacterium
CCCCCCCCCCCCCCCCCCCCCCCCCCCGGCCAGGTCGCCAGGCCCGGCGTCACGGAGTCGGGTCGCCGCACCGGGACGGCTCGACGTCGGGGTCCTCACCCGGCGCGGGTGCCGACGTCGGGCGCGGCCGGCCGCGTCGCCGGCAGGCGCGCCACTATAATCTCGCGCCATGCGCACGCTGCCTGCCCTGCTGATCGCCGCCCTCCTCACCGCCTGTTCCGCCATCGCCCCGCCCCCCTCCCCCGCTGATACCGTCTCCGCCATGGACGGCATCGCGCGCCGGTACGTCGCCCTCGTCCTGGAGCTCGGCACCCACGACGACGGCTACGTGGACGCCTACTACGGCCCGCCCGAGTGGCGCCAACAGGCGGAGGCCTCGCCACGCAGCCTGGCCGACCTCCGCACGGCGGCCGAAGCGCTCGCCGCACGGATCGAGGCGCTGCCTCCGGCCACAGGCGAGGAGGCCGAGCTGCGAGAGCTGCGCCGCGTGTTCCTGGGCAAGCAGCTGCGGGCGGTGGCGGCGCGGGCGGCGATGCTCGAGGGGGAGACCTTCTCCTTCGACGAGGAGTCGCGGGCGCTCTACGATGCCGTGGCGCCCCGGCACACCGCCGAGGAGTTCGAGGAGGTGCTGGCAGAGATCGACCGGCGGCTGCCGGGCGAGGGCCCCCTGCCGGAGCGCTACGCCCGCTGGCGCGAGCGGTTCGTCATCCCGCCTGAGCGGTTGTCCGACGTCTTCGACGCCGCCATCGCCGCCTGCCGAGAGCGCACCGCCGCCCACCTGGAGCTGCCCGCCGGCGAGGGTTTCCCCGTCGAGTACGTCACCGACCAGCCGTGGAGCGGCTACAACTGGTACCAGGGCGGCTATCAGAGCCTGGTGCAGGTGAACACGGACCTGCCGATCTACGTCGACCGCGCCGTCGACCTCGCCTGTCACGAAGGCTACCCGGGGCACCACGTCTACAACGCGCTGCTCGAGCGGGAGCTGGTCGAGGAGCGCGGCTGGGTGGAGTTCAGCGTCTACCCCCTCTACTCGCCCCTGTCGCTGCTCGCCGAAGGCACCGCCAACTACGGCATCGAGGTGGCCTTCCCCGGCGACGAGCGGGTGGACTTCGAGCGGCGGGTGCTCTTCCCGCTGGCCGGCATCGATCCGGCCCTGGCGGACGAGTACTACGCCACCCAGGAGCTGCTCCAGCGCCTCGACCACGCCGGCAACGAGGCGGCCCGCCGCTACCTCGAGGGCGACTTCACCCGCCAGCAGGCGGCCGACTGGCTGGTGCGCTACGCGCTGATGACGCCGGAACGCGCCGCCCAGCGGGTGCGCTTCTTCGACACCTACCGCAGCTACGTCATCAACTACAACCTGGGCCAGGACATCGTCCGCCGCTGGGTGGAATCCCAGGGCGGCACCGCCGACGCCCCCGAGCGCCGCTGGGAGCTATTCACCCAGCTGCTGACCACCCCGCGGGTGCCCTCGGCGCTGGTGCCGTAGCCACCCCCGCCGCCGGTCACGACGACAGCGGCTCGGGCAGCGGCGGCATGGAGGTGTTGCCCATGCCGTCCCAGGTGATGAGGAACAGCAGGAAGGCGGCGGCGGCGCCGGCCAGCGCCGGAGCGGCGATCGGGGCCGACAGGATCAGCCACACGATCAGCGCCAGGATCGCCAGCAGTAGCATGAAGACGAGCACCTCGTCGAACACCGGCTCGAGCTGCCTGGCGCAGTTCAGCAGCCCTCCGCCGGCGAAACCTCCCGAGATCAGATAGGCGCCGCTGCCCGTCTGCTCGTCCTGGAGGATGTAGCCGACCCCGGCGAACGAGCCCAGGTCGATCGCCCGCTCCGGCACCAGCACCGTCCGGCCGGCGGCCAGGGCGTCGGCGACGTCGCGGGCCACCCCCTCCGGAAGGTCGAGCAGCGGCTGCACCGCGGCGGCGTTGGCGGGCGTGATGCGGTAGACCGGCACCCCCAGGGTGAACGCCGCGACGATCAGGTGCACCGAGGAGATGCCGCTCGGCCGAGGCACACCGTCGGCACCCAGGGCGAGCTGCTCGAAGACCGCCCCCTCGAGATAGGAGCCCTGGAGGCCGCTCTGCCGGGCCCAGGCCAACACCTGCTCCCGGTTCGCCCCGGCGACGCCCACCCGCGAGCGCTGCACGTCCATCAATGGCCCGGCGTAGAGCGCCGTGTGCGGTGCGCCGAACAGGTGGGAGACGGCGAGCACCGAGCTGAACAAACCCACCGACGGCAGCCGCAGCGGGTGCACGCCACGCCGCGAGGCCGCCACCCGGCCCAGCGCGTCGGCCTCGGCCCAGTAGTGAAGCTGCGCCTGGTGCAGGTACTCGGGAGCGTTGTCCACGGGGAAGGCGGCGAAGCGCCTCTCGGCCACCTCCGGCGTCACCCCGTTGCCGGTCACCCCCACCACCACCTCGTCGCCCGCCACCACCCGGTAGGTCACGGTGTCGGAGCCCCCGGGCTCGACCAGCTCGACGTCGAGCTGGAGCTCGCTGCCCATGCCGAAAGCGCCGCCGCGGGCGATCTCCACGCCGTCCAGCTCGACCACCGGCACCACGTCCACCAGGTACACCGGCAGGGCGGGTGCGCCCTGGTCGCGGGCGGCGGCGAGCACCTGCGCGTCGGCGGCGGTCGCCGGCAAAAAGCGCAGCGCCAGGCGTCGCGCGTCGAGCTCGGGAAGGCTCAGCTCCACGTCGAACGCCGTGCCGATGGCGCCCGCGAACCCCCGCAGTCGCACGCGGTGGCGCAGCGACGCCGGCAACACCGCCACCGGCGCCTGCCGCGCGAGCACCCGGTTCGGCAGCTCGCCGGCAAAGACCGTGCTGGTCACCGGCACGATTTCGCGGCCCCCCAGGATCCCCTGCAGGCTCTGCTCGACGCCGTGTTGCAGGATGTAGTCGTCGGCCTGCTGCACCCACTGCTCGAGGGAGGCGTCGAGCCGCTCGACATCGACGTCGGTGATCCTGCCGAGCGTCTCGTCGACGGCGAACGGCGGGTTCGCCGGGTCGTAGACGCCGTCGAACGGCACCGCCGCGAAGACCTCGGAGGGGGGCGTGAAGGCGTGCTGCTTGAACGCGGCGTCGAGGGGCACCCAGGTGTCGCCCTCGCGCTGCACCGCGCCGCGGCTCGGCACGTGGTCGACCCACGCCTCCACCCACACGTGCTCCAGGCGCACGGCGAGCATCGTGCCGTCGTCGTCCACCAGTCCGACGTTGGCGATGCCCCCCTGCGCGAGGATCTGCTGCACCACCTCCGGCGTGGCGGCGCCGCCCAGCCAGTTGCGCGCCTCGGCGATCGGCACCTCGACGGTGCCGAGCACGTAGCGCGCCGGCACTCCCGCCGAGCGCAGCAGCGCGACGAGCAGGCTGGCGACGTCGGCGGCGTTGCCGCGGCCCATCACCAGGGTGCGCTGGGCGCCCTGCACCGAGCCCCAGGTGGGATAGAAGGCGACGTGGTTGCGCACCCAGTCGTAGATGCGCAGCGGATCGTTGCCGAGGGAGACGGCGAGGTCGCGGATCTCCTGGGTGATCGGGGCATCGACGGTCGGGGCGAGGTCGGCCGGTCCCGGCGGCGCCGCGGCGGCGTGGA
>DATACC010000153.1:0-4780 GCA_036259255.1 Thermoanaerobaculia bacterium
CCCGCCGGCTGCCGGCGGCGCTGGTGCCGTCGCGGTTCGTGCGGCTGGCGCGGCTGCCGGCAGGCGCCAACGGCAAGATCGACCGGGCCGCCCTGCCGCCACCCGTCGCCCCGACGCGCAAGCCCTCGCGCCCGCCGGCCGACGCGGTGGAGCGGGAGCTGGCCGGGGTGTTCGCCGAGGTCCTGGGCCTCGACGCCGTGGGCGCGGAGGACGGCTTCTTCGACCTCGGCGGCCATTCGCTCCTCGCCGTGCCGCTGCTCGCCGCCGTCGAGGAGCGCTTCGGGCGCCGGCTGCCGCTGGCGGTGCTGTTCGAGCGCGACACGGTGGCGGCGCTCGCCGAGCTGCTGCGCCGGCCGGTCCCGCTCGGGCAGGAAGCGCACCCGGTGGGCGACCGCGACGGCGGCACGTTTCCGCGGCAACGTCCGCGCTCCGCTCCGCGCGGCGCCGCAGGGACAGCGGCGGCGCCGGGGGCCCTGCCCCGCTCGCCCCTGGTCGCCCTGCGCGCCACCGGCTCGCGGTCGCCCCTCCACTTGGTCCACCCGGGCGGTGGCGGCGTGCTCTGCTACGCGGACCTGGCCCGGGCGCTGGGTGCGGACCAGCCGCTCCTCGCCCTGCAGTCCGTCGGACTCGACGGCGAGGCCGAGCCCCTGGGCTCGATCGACGCCATGGCCGAGCGCTACCTGGCGGCGATGGCCGAAGCCCGCGCCGCTGGGGACGCCGCGGGCGGGCCGTGGCATCTGGGCGGCTGGTCCTTCGGCGGCCGGGTGGCCTTCGAGATGGCACGGAGGCTGCGGGCGGCGGGGGAGCCGGTCGGGCTGGTGGCGCTGCTCGACATCGCGCCCGACTCCTCGCCGGCCGGCTCCGGTGCCGAGGACGACGATCCGGCCCTGATCGAGCGCGTCCTCGGCGAGCGCGGCGGCGCCTTCGCCGGCCTCGCCGCCGAGCTGCGCGAGGTGGTCGCCGGAGGGGGCGACGAGGGGGAGCAGATCGCGGCCATCGCGGCCCGCCTCGCCGCCGCCGGGGGACCGCCGATCGACTCCCGGCGCGCCGCCGCCGCCCTGCGCGTCTTCCGCACCAACATGGCCGCGGCCCGGCGCTTCCGCCAGCGCCCCTACTCCGGCCCGGTGACGCTGCTGCGCGCCGCCGCCAGCGACCGCTTCGCCGGCTTCCCCGGCGATCCCACCGGCGGCTGGGGCCTCCTGGCTGCGCGCGTCGAGGTGGTCACCGTCCCCGGCGACCACCGGACGATGGTGCTGCCGCCGAACGCGGTTCCCCTCGCCGCGGCGCTGCGTGCCGCCCTCGACGCGGCGGGACGCCGAGCGCTGCTCGCCCGCTGAAGCGGGGACGCCCGGGGGCGCCCGCCTGGTTGCCCCATTCGTGACCCTTCTGCTAACTTGAACCCATGTCCCTCGTGGCGCCCCGGAGCGTGGCCGCTCGCCGGCCCCTGGGCCGGACGGTGGGGGTGCTCGACCTGATCGGCGGCACGCCGTTGCTCGACCTCTCCCACCTGCTGCCGGCCGCTGGCCAGGCACGGGTGCGGCTCTACGGCAAGGCCGAGATGACCAACCCCGGAGGCTCGGTGAAAGACCGGCCGGCGCTGTCGATGGTGCTCGATGCCGAGCGGCGCGGCGTGCTGCTGCCGGGCCGGAGGATCCTCGACGCCACCTCGGGCAACACGGGCATCGCGTACGCCCTGATCGGTGCCGCCCGCGGCTGGCCGGTGACGCTGTGCCTGCCGGCCAACGCCAGCCCGGAGCGCAAGCGCATCCTGGCCGCCTACGGGGCCGAGCTGGTGATCACCGACCCGCTGGAGGGCACCGACGGTGCGATCCGCGAGGCGCGGCGCCTGGCGGCCGAGGCCCCGGAGCGCTGGGCCTACCTGGATCAGTACTCCAATCCGGCCAATCCGCGGGCCCACGAGACCGGCACCGGCCCCGAGATCCTGGAGCAGACCGGAGGCGCGATCACCCACTTCATCACCGGCCTGGGCACCAGCGGCACCTTCATGGGCGTGGGCCGCTTCCTCGCTCGCGAGGCGCCCGCCGTGCGGCGCATCTCGGTCGAGCCGGACAGCCCCTTCCACGGCCTCGAGGGCCTGAAGCACATGGCCTCGGCGCTGGTGCCGACGATCTACGATCCGCAGCTGGCCCACGAGGCGCGGGAAGTCGCCACCGAGGCCGGGTACGGCACCGCCCGCCGGCTGGCCCGGGAGGGGCTGCTGGTGGGGCCGTCCGCCGCCGCCAACGTCGCCGCCGCCCTGACATTGGCGGCGGAGTTGCAGGACGGGCCGGCGCCGGCGGTCGTGGTGACGGTGCTGTGCGACGGTGCCGAGAAGTACCTGAGCGAGTCCTTCTGGGACGACGAGACCTGAACCGAGAGCCACCGAACCGAGGAGACGTCGATGAGCCGCCTCGTGCTGTTGCCCCGCCACCTGACCGTGATCCACCGCCACGCCAGCGCCACCTATCCGGAGGAGTGTTGCGGCGTGCTGGTGGGGCGTGAGCTGCGCGGCATCCAGGGGGTGTTCGTGGAGCGCGTGCTGTCGGTGGGCAACGCCCGCGAGGAGAGCCGCGAGAACCGCTTCCTGATCCCCCCCGAAACGGTGCTGGCGGCGCAGAAGGAGGCGCGCGCCGCCGGCCTCGACGTGGTGGGCTACTACCACTCCCACCCGGACCACCCGGCGCGCCCCAGCGAGTTCGACCGCGAGCACGCCTGGCCGGGGCTGTCGTACCTGATCGTCTCGGTGGAGAAGGGACAGGCGGTGGAGACGCGGAGCTGGCGCCTGGCCGAGGACCGCTCCCGCTTCGACGAGGAGGCGGTGGACCATCGGGCGCCGGTCACCCCGGCGTCGTTCCGGTCGCCAGCGAAGGTGGCCGAGAAGGAGGCGGTATGAGCGTTCCCGGCAGCTCCGTGACGGTGGAGATCCCCACCCCGCTGCGCCGCTTCACCGGCGACCAGGCCCACGTGCGGGTGGAGGCCTCCACCGTGGGCGAGGCCCTGGCCGCCCTGGTCGAGCGCCACCCGGCCCTCGGGCGCCATCTCTACGACGACGCTGGCAAGCTGCGCAGCTTCGTCAACGTCTTCGTGGGTGACGACAACATCCGCCAGCGCGACGGCGTCGGCACGCAGCTCGCCGCCGGCGAAACGGTGTCGATCATCCCGTCGATCGCCGGCGGGGTGGCCGCCGAGCCGGCGAGGGTCGACGACGGGGCCGCCGAGGGCCAGCCCGCCGTGCTCGGCCGCGCCACCGCCCTGCCGGAGCTCACCGCCCAGGAGCTGCGCCGCTACAGCCGGCACCTGATCATGCCGGAGGTCGGCACCGCCGGGCAGCGGCGCCTCAAGGCCGCCCGCGTGCTGATGATCGGCACCGGCGGCCTCGGCTCGCCGCTGGGCCTCTACCTCGCAGCCGCCGGCGTCGGACGGCTCGGGCTGGTGGACTTCGACGTCGTCGACGAGTCGAACCTCCACCGCCAGGTGCTGTTCGGCCAGTCCGACATCGGCCGCCCGAAGATCGAGGCCGCCGCCGAGCGGCTGCGCGAGGTCAATCCGCTGATCGAGATCGAGCCCTACGAGACGCGGCTCGACTCCGGCAACGCGCTGGAGCTGTTCGCGGGCTACGACCTGGTGGTCGACGGCACCGACAACTTCCCCACCCGGTACCTGGTCAACGACGCCTGCGTGCTCGCCGGCAAGCCGAACGTCTACGGTTCGATCTTCCGCTTCGAGGGGCAGGTGTCGGTGTTCTGGGGCGCCCGGGGTCCGTGCTACCGCTGCCTGTTCCCGGAGCCGCCGCCGCCGGGGCTGGTGCCGTCGTGCGCCGAGGGCGGCGTGCTCGGCGTGCTGCCGGGCATCATCGGTGCGCTGCAGGCCAACGAGGTGATCAAGCTGATCGTCGGCGCCGGCGAGCCGCTGATCGGCCGGCTGGTGCTGTTCGACGCCCTGCGCCTGCGCTTTCGCGAGCTGAAGCTCGCCAAGGACCCCCACTGCCCGGTGTGCTCCGAGAACCCCACCCAGACCGGCCTCATCGACTACCAGCAGTTCTGCGGCCTGGGCGACGCGACGGCCGAGCTGCCGGAGGGGTTCGAAATCGACGTCGAGGAGCTCGCCGCCTGGCGGCGGGAGGGCCGCGACATCACCCTGCTGGACGTGCGCACGCCGGAGGAGTGGGACATCGCCCGCATCGAGGGCGCGCGGCTCATCCCCCTCCACGAGCTGCCCGACCGCCTCGGCGAGCTCGACACCGCGGAGCGCATCGTCGCCCACTGCCACCACGGCGTGCGCTCGGCCCAGGCGGTGCGGCTCCTGCGCGAGATGGGCTACGCGGCGGTGAACCTGGGCGGCGGCATCGATGCCTGGAGCCAGCGCGTCGACCGCGGCGTGCCACGCTACTGAGAGCCTGTGAAGGAGATCCCCGCCCTCACTCGGCCATCCTCGCGACGGCCACAGGCTCTCGGGTCTCGAGCCCGCGCGGCCTGGTTGTCGCCGGCGGGCTTCCTCGCCCTCACCAGAGCCTGACCTCCCCCCGGCGGATCAACCAGCCAGTTCGACGAACTGCCAGGCGGCCAGGCCGTTGACGGCGGCGTGGAGGAGGATGCAGAGCCAAGTGGAGTTGGTGTGCAGGCGGCAGAGGGCGAAGATCAGACCGAGGGCGAAGACGAAGGAGAGGTCGAAGAGGTCGTACTGGCCACCGTGGGTGGCGGCGAAGAGTCCGGCGCTGACCAGCACCGCGCCGACGGCGCCGGGGCGGCCGGCGGCGAGGCCCGGCACCAGGAAGCCGCGG
>DATACC010000154.1:0-6666 GCA_036259255.1 Thermoanaerobaculia bacterium
CCCGGGCGGCGGCTCCAGGGTGGCGAAGGCGGCGAGGTCGAGCACCAAGCCGGCGCACTCGGGGCATGCCGCCAGGTGGGCACGCACCTGGTCGGCCCGTGGCCCGGACAGGCGGCCTTCGTGGTGGGCCGCCAGCTCGTCGGCCTCTGGATGGGGCCCGTCGGCCTCGCCGTGGGCGGCGGCCCGCGCGGCCGCGCGCAATCCGGCATCGTCTGTGCCGCTCTCGAGTTCCGGAAGGTGATCGCGCTCGTCCCGCTCGCGGTCAGCGTTCATCGCTCCCCTCCCCCCCCGTGCGCGGCCCCGAGCGAGCCTCGATGATTTTGCGCAAACGCTGGCGAGCCTGGTGAATCTGCGACTTGACCCCTTGCACCGAGACCCCCATCAGGACGGAGATCTCCTGGTAGCTGCGGTTCTGGCCGAAGCGCAGCAGGCAGGTCTGGCGCATGCGTTCGGGCAGCAGGGCGATCGCCTCGCGCACGCCCTCGACGTTCTCCCCCGCGAGAACCGACCGCTCCTGGTCCGGCTCCTGCGCGAGCTGCGGCGCGCGGTCCGGGTCGATCGCGGCCGGATCGTCCCGGCTGCTGCCGAACGAGACCACGCTGCCGCGACGGCGTTCCGCATTCTGAAAGCGCAGACGATTGCGAAAGAGATTGGTGGCAATGGTGAAGACCCAGGAGTGGACCGCCTCGCCGGCACGCAGGTCGTCGAGACCCGACTGCACCCGCAGGAACGTTTCCTGAGCCAGATCCTGGGCGTCTTCGCGGGAGAGGCCTCGGCGCTCGAAAAAATACACCACCCGGGCGTAGAGCTCCCGCCAGATCGTGTCGAAATCCGGCTTGTTCACAATGTCTCCCACTCCCGCGACCCGGCGCGGCGCGGCCACGGAGGGGCCGGCGGCGGAGTCGAGGAAGCGAAGGGTTTCGTCCACGGGCGCGGACATCACGAATGGGCGAGGCGCGGCGACCGCAAGCACGGGGCCGCCCCTCCCCTGCGACGACTAACAAGTTCGGGCACTGCCAGTATGGTACTCCAGACCCCGGCCTTCGGGAAAGCTCCCGCAAACGCTGAATACTCATCACCCCACCGCCTTTCCAGAACGTGATAGATCGGAGTGCCGACATACAATCAGCAAGGGCACCCCACAACCTGAAGGACCCGGCAGGGAGACGGATGTTCAACCCTTCGCCTTTTTCGGTTTCGGCGATAGCGCAAATCACCAAGGGGTTCTGGACCGCGGAATCGTGACCGGGTCCCCACAGGAGATGGCTATCCCCGAGACCTTGCATCTCCATCTCTCGACCGAGGCCGACGAGATGGTGGTCTGGATCAAGGCTGCGCCGTTCGAGGCGGGCGCGGTGGTGCGATGCCCCCGGCCCAGCCTCTCCGCCCTGCCGCCGCTCCCCTTCCGCAGCGACCGGCGACGGAGCGGCAAGCGGGACTTCCACGCCGCTTGCGAGCTCGAGCGCCGGGAAGATCGTCGGTCGGAGGATTGGGAGGAGGTCGGGATCGTCCTCTTCGAGGCCCTCTTCCAGGGTGCCGTCCGGCAGGCCTACGAGCTCGCATGGGCCGCCGCCTCGCCGCTGCGCCTGGTGCTGGAGTTCGCCGAGCGGGAGGACCGCCGGGGCGGCCTCCAGGAATTGCCCTGGGAGTGCCTGTTCGACCCGAAGCGGGGGCGCTTCCTCGCCGCCACTCCGCCCCACTCGCTGGTGCGCCTCGTCTCCGGTGCCCCGCCCCACCGCCTCCAGTCCCTGGGGGTGAGGCTCCGAGTGCTGGTGGTCGCCAGCGAAGCCGGTCCCGGCTCCCTCGACCTCGACGAGGAGCTGCACCGCCTCCGCCGCTCGTTTCGCTGGAAGTGGTGGATCTCCCTGGAGGTGCTGCGCGACCCCACCCCGGCCCGACTCTTCACCACGGTCGGCCGTGGCGACTACCACGTGCTCCACTTCATGGGCCACGGCGGTCTTCGCAACGGCAAGGGCGCGCTGTTTCTCCACGACGAGGCCGGCCGGCCGGTGGCGGTCCCAGCAGCCGCCGTGGCCGCCGGCCTCTCGGCACCGGCGCTGGGTCGACCGACGCTCCGTCTGGTGTTTCTCAATGCCTGCGAGGGCGCCCGCACCGAGGACACGCGCCCCTTCTCGGCGGTGGCCACCGCCCTGGTGCGCGACGGCGTGCCGGCGGTGCTCGCGATGCAGCAACCGGTCCGCGACGACGACGCGATCCTGTTCGGCAGCAGCGTCTACCGGCGGCTCGTGCGAGGAATGTCCGTGGACCGCGCCGTTGCCGAGGCCCGACGCCGCCTGAGCTTCAGCAGCGACAGGTGGTGGGCGCCGGTTCTCTACTCGCACCTGGAGGACGGTCGCCTCTTCGCCGCCTCGCCGGCCCGGCGCTGGTTGCAGGGCCTCGCCGCGGGCGTGCTGGCGACCGCCCTGTTGGTCTCCGGCTGGAATGTCCTGGACGAGCCGGAGCCGGGCCGCGCGGTCGCCGCGGAGTTCCCCCGTGCCCGCGAGAACGACGAGGTCCGGTTGACGATGCCCGCCGCCTGCACCTTCCTCGCCGAGCAGCGGGGCGCCGTGGAGCGGCAGGGGGGCCTCCACTGCTGGTTCCGGGTGGACGTCCCGGGATTCCTCCCGGTCGAGCTCGCTCTGGGCGGCGCCACCCGGTTCGAGGATACCGACGGCCGCTCCTACCCGGTCCGGCAGGCGTGGCTTGACGACGAGCAGATCCGACTCGACTGGCCGCGGGGCGGACAGGAGCTGCTGCTCCCCGGGCACCAGGACGCCGAGCTGACCCTCGTCTTCGACGTCCCCCGCGCCAAGCAGAAGGCCGAGGAGCTCGAGGTGGTGCTGGGCGACGGCGAGCCGCTGCGCTTCGGAGAGTTCCAGCTCGACCGCGACTAGCCGCTCCCCTCGGCGTCCGCTCCGTCCCAGCAAGCATGGAACAGCGGCGGGATCGGATGCACCAGCGGCAGCCGCGCGATGGGCCCCCGGGTCACCTGCCGGGCATCGAACAGCACGTACGCCCCGCGCCCCTTCGCCGGCTCGAGCTCCTGGACGATCACCACGCCGCCCCGGGGATCGTCCGGAGCGCCGACGTGCACGGGCTCACCGCCCAGGTAGACCCCCGGGGGCGCCTGCCAGCAATCGTCGCAGCCGGCGGACCAGCGGGCGTGGACCAGCCGGTCCAGGAACTTGCGGCCGGGGCGACCGGTGTGGCCGATGGCGAGCATCCAGAAGTCGTCGTAGGGGCGCATCGAGTCGGCCTGGGCGGTGTGGGGAAAGTCGCAGGCGCAGGCGTGATCCAGGGCGCGCTCCTCCACCACCCGGCCGGCGGCCACGTCCACCACCCGGCGCACCGGCCGGCCCGGGGCGACCTCGGCGAAGAGATCCGCCAGCGGCGTGTAGTCCGGGTAGACCGGCTCCTCCAGCTCGACGACGTCGATCACCAGGCGGCCGGCGTCGTCCTCGAAGGCGTTGACCAGGTGCAGGCAGTAGCGCTCCCCCAGGGGTACCCGCGCCGCCTCGGCACCGGTCTCCCGGTCGACCACCAGCAGCAGGCTGCCGAGCTCCGGGCGCCACACCAGGCACTCGAGCAGGCTCGTGCAGCCGCCCAGGAAGCGTTCGGCGTCGAGCACGTAGGGGCTCAGGTAGAAGGCGGCCCAGCGCGGCGAGAGGGCGAAGTCGTGCACCGAGCGCGGGGCGTCGAGGCCCACCCGGGTACGGTAGACGAGGTCGCCGTCGGCCCCGAAGCGGTAGACGTTGAGCACCGGGCGGCGCGAGGAGAACGAGACGCCGAAGTTGACCATCTCCCCGCTCTCCCGGTCGAACACCGGGTGGGCCGAGAACGGGCTCACCGCGTTCAGCCGGCCGCCGAAGGTGTGCACGCCACGGGTCTCCAGCGTCTCGGGGTCGAGCTCCCACGGCAGCCCTTGCTCGCCGAAGGCCAGCAGCCGCCCGGCCCACGGGTAGACGCTGACGTTGCCCGGCGAGGCCAGCGCCATGCCGCGCAGCAGGCGGTCGCCGGGGAAGGCGGTGCCGAAGGTGCGGAACAGCGCCCGGCCGGCGGCCTCCTCCTCGCGTAGCTTCTCCGTCGCCACGAAGCGGTTGGCGAAGGTGGCACCGGCCTCGTCGAAGCCGAGCCGCGCCACCATCCCGTCGCCGTCGAGCCAATGGGCGTAGGACACCTCGCCGCGGCCGAAGCGGGCGGGACCGTTGGCGTAGTAGGTGCCGCCGGCCAGGTACGGCGGCAGCTCGCCCTCGATGCCGGCGATGCGGTAGCTCGCCTCCGGCGGCGGCGCGGCGAACAGGCGCTCGAGGGCCGGGGCGAGATCGGCGGCCGGCTCGGCTGGGGTGCGGCCGGTCCGGCCCTCGACCGTCGTGGCGCGCTCCGGGGCGGCCCGGTCGCCGGTGCCGGGCGGTACGATCGTCATCCGGCCCCCGAGGCCATCGCCACGGCCGCGGCCTTCCGAGGCTCCTCGCCCGGGGCCGCACCGGTCGGCGCCGGCGCCGCGGCGGGGCCCTCCGCCGGGGTGAGCCCCGCGCGCTCGAGCACCGCCGGGTCGAAGCTCCAGCGGTGCTCGCCGGCGGTCCCGCCGACCTCGTTCCACAGCCGGCGGAAGGCCTCCGGGTCGAAGACGGTGGCAGCGGGGTCGAGGGCGGCGACGAAGGCGGCATCGGTGAGCGCCCGCGGCTCGCCGAGCACTCCGGCGGCGGCGTGGACGGTGATCCAGCGGCCCATCTCCTCCAGCCGCGCCAGGTGGACGTTGAGCCGCTCCTTGGCGGCGGCGACGTCGAGCCCCACGTCGTAGAACGCCTTCTCCGAGATCTCCAACGGCGCGACGTCGAAGAAGTCGAAGGCGGTCACCGCCTCCCCCGCCGCCTCGCCGCGGCCGGTGCGCCGTTTCCACTCCGCGTAGGCGGCGAGCAGCGCCTGCACGCCCTGGTTCACCGGCCCCAGCCGTCCGAAGCGGTTGAGGAAGGCGAGGGCGAAGCGGCGGTCGGTGAACAGGCCATTGACGAACGGGAAGACGTAGAAGCAGAAGTAGATCGCCAGCTCCCAGGTGTACTTGAGGACGAACCCCTCCCGGTCGCCCAGCACTCCGTAGCTCACCGCGTAGCTCGGCACGTAGGCTTCGTAGAGCGAGCGCAGCAGGGTCTCCCACTGGCGCGCCTTGGCCTCCAGCTCCGCCGGGTCGGCGGTCTCGATGGCGTCGACGATCATCGTGTTGTGGAGCGCGATCAGGTCGCCGCCGGGGCTGTAGAGGGCGTCGGTGAAGCGGCCGGCCTCGCCGGTCATCGCCCAGCGCTGGGCCGAGATCGTCCGCGCGCAGTCGTGGGCGCACTCGCGGTAGCCGCTGCCCTCCAGGAGCCTGCGCTGCGGCAGGTCGCGGGCGAAGAGGGGGAACTCCTCGCAGGCCCATTCGATCAGCTTCTCCGGCGTCGCCACCCGCTCGCGGGGGAAGGTCTCGCGGTCGAACACCACGCCGAGGCTGGTCTTGCCCTGCAGCGGGATCACCCAGAACCAGAACCCGTCGCCGCAGAAGTGGTTGGTGGCGAGCCAGAACGGCAGGTGGCCGGTGCGGGCGCGGTCGGGGTTGCGCACCTGCTCGCGGCGCGACAGCCTGGACAGCCGCTCGATGTCGACCAGGCCCTCGACCCAGGCCCAGGAGGCGCCGTGGCAGATGGGGCTCGGCCGCAGCAGCCCGAGACGCTTCGCGAGGAAGCGGTTGCGGCCCGAAGCGTCCACCACCCAGCGGGCCGCGATCTCCACCGGCTCGCCGGCCACGGTGGCGGTGACGCGGTGGGGCGCGTCGTCCTCCGCCAGCTCCACGGCGAGGTCGCGGGCTCCCTCGAGCAGGGTGAAGCGGTCGCCCGCCGCCCGGTTGCGCGCCACCAGCTCCACCTCCAGGGCGTTCCGGTCGAGCTGGTAGCTGGCGATGTTCGAGAGCTTCTGGACGTAGGCCTGGGAGTAGTCCTCGAAGGTGTCGTTGGCGCGGCCCGGCGTCTTCCAGTAGAAGCGCAGATTGTACTTGATGTAGTGCTCCCGGAACAGGTGCTCCTCGAGGTCGAGGATGCGGGAGAAGTAGAAGCCGGAGAGCTGCACCAGCGACTCGCCCACCTTCTGGCGATCGGCGGGCACCGCCTCGCCGCGCTCCAGCAGCACCACCGACTTGTCGGTGTCGAGAAGCAGGTGGCGGGCGAGCGACAGGCCCGCCAGGCCGCCCCCGAGGATCGCCACGTCGTAGCGGCGCCCTGGCTCGGTCATCAGGCTTCCCCCAGCGAGAGGACGACGGCACAGGCGCCGCCGTCGAAATCGAGCGCGGTGACCAGCGCCGTCCGCACCCCCTCTTCGAGGGGCCGGGCCGCGGCGTCCACCGACGGCACCAGGCCCTCGCCGGGATGCCCGAAGCCGCGGATCCCCGGCAGGCGTCCCTCGGTCAGCGCCGCCATCGCTGCCAGCGCCTGCAGCGCGCCGCCGGCGCCGAGGGGCTCGCCGAGCATCGACTTGACGGCGGCCGCCGGCAGGTCCGCCAGCCGCTCGCCGAACACCCGGGCCAGGCCGTCCACCTCGCGCGCGTCGCCGGCCACCGAGCCGTTGGCGCCGAGGGACAGCAGGTCCACGTCCGCCGCCTCGAGGCCCGCCTCGGCCAGCGCCGCCGCCACCGCCCGCGCC
>DATACC010000155.1:0-32503 GCA_036259255.1 Thermoanaerobaculia bacterium
GTGGGCGCCGGCCGGCGGCGGTGTCCTGGAGGCTGCCGTGCTGCGCCGCCCGCGGATCGCGGCGGCCGGCGCGCTGCTGGTGATCGCCGCCGCGGCCCCCGGGCTGGCGCGCCTCGAGGTCGGCGACAACTGGCTGGAGAACTTCGCTCCGGATGCCGCGCCCGTGACGGCCGACCGCGCCTTCAACCGCCACTTCTGGGGCAGCTACCGTTTCGACGTGGTGCTCGAGGGGCGGCCGGAGCTCTTCTACCACCCGGACGGCGCGCGGCTGGTCGAGCAGGTGTCGGCGCTCGCCACCGCGCTGCCGGAGGTCAGTGGCGCGCTCAGCCACCTCGACGCGGTGGAGGTGGTGATGCGCGCCCACGGCGAGACGGGCCCGGCGTCCGCGCTCCCGGCCGAGCGCCTGGCGGACTTCGCCGTTCTCGCCGCGATGACCGAGGACCCCGGGGGCGCCGGCGGGTTCGTCACCGCGGACGGCGCCCACAGCCGGGTGCGCCTGTTCCTGCGCGGCGAGGACTTCGCCCGCGACCGCCGGCTCCTCGACCGGCTCGGCTCCCGGCTCGATGCCCTCGCGGCGCGCCACGACATCGAGTATCATTTCAGCGGTGACATTCCTAAAGGACTACGGATGGTGCGCGAGATCGTGCGCCACCAGCTCGTTTCGGTCGGGTTGAGCTACCTGCTGATCGGGCTCATCGCGCTGACCCTCGATCCGCGGGGCAGCGACGGACTCGTCGTCCTCGCACCGTTGTTCGCCTCGATGCTCGTGGTGTTCGGCATCATGGGATACGCCGGCATTCGGCTGGGGATCGCGACCACCATGTTCAGCAGCCTGACGATCGGAGTCGGCGTGGACTTCGGGCTCCATCTCGCTGCCGCCTGGCGCCGCGCCCGCGAGCGGGGCGAGGCGGCGGCGACGGCGTTGCGCACCGCCGGGCGAGCCGTGCGGTGGAACGCCGCCGTCCTGGCCACCGGTTTCGCCGTGCTCGCCCTCTCCGCGCTGCGGCCGAACCACGCCCTGGGACTGCTGCTGGTGCTGGGTATCGGGATGGCCTACCTGCTCACCGTCCTGCTGCTGCCGGCGCTGCTCGCGCTGCGTCTCGCGCCGTGGCGGCCCTCGGCGCGGCGCACCGCACAGCGGCCACGGCCCGGAACGGCCGTCCTGCTGCTCGTTCTGTCGGCCGGCCTCGCCGCCGCCGCCCCAGCCGCCGCCGCCCCGGCCGCCGACGACGACCCCGCGACGGCCCTGATGGCGGAGGTCGAGCGCCGCTTCGGCAGCTTCCCCCGGGTGGTGCGCATGACGGTCGTCACCACCCGGCCGGCCGCCGTGGCGAACGCGGTGGAGCCGCCGCGCGAGGAGGTCGTCCTGTGGGGCGTGGTCGCCGGCGACGGCGCGGCGAGCGAGATGCTCTTCGTCTTCGCCGAGCCCGGCCGGTTCGCGGGGATCGGGTTGCTGCTGCGCAGCCGTACCGGGCGTCCCGACGGCGACGAGATGTGGTACCGCATGCGCACCTTCGACCGCTTCCGGCGAGTTCCCCGCAGCTCCCGCAAGCTGCGGATTCCCGGCACCGCCCTGACCTACGAGGACGCCCACGGCTTCCTGGCGGCGAACCGGTACGGCTTCGCCCCGGCCGCGGCCGACCCGGGCCCGGCGGCCGGAGCCGGCACGGCGCACCTCGTGGCCCGGCCCGGGCTGCCGGGGCTCGCCGCCGACCTGGGCTTCGCGAGCGCCGCGGTGACGGTAGACCGGGCCCGCCGCCTGGTGACCCGCATCGAGCTGCGCTCCGCCGACGGCCGGGCGCTGCGCCGCTACCGGGTGGAGCGCTCCCACCGGCTGGGCGAGCTGTGGCTGCCGGAGCGCGCCACGGTCCTCGACGTGGCGAGCGGCGTTCTCAGCCGGGTGGAGTACCGCTACTGGCCCGTGGACACCTTGCCCGACGGTCTCTTTTCCACCGGGCCCGACGCGACGCCCCTGCTCGAGCGTCTGCGGCCCGTCCTCACCGGGGTGGGTGCCCGGCAGCCGATCGCGGCCGCCGCCGGCGTTCGCTCCCGGCCCGATCCATGATCTCGGAGCGACGACGATGACGACCAACGGCTTCCACGGCATTCCCCCGGAGGGGCTCGACTTCCTGCGCGGGCTCGAGGAGCACAACACGAAGGAGTGGTTCCACGAGCACAAGGCGATGTACGAGATGTCGCTGCGCCGGCCGGTGCTCGCGCTGCTCGCGGCCCTCGACGGGGAGCTGGCGGACTTCGCGCCGGCCTACCGGGTGGCCGATCCGCGCAAGGCGGTGTCGCGGCCGAACCGGGACACCCGTTTCAGCGCCGACAAGAGCCCCTACCGCACCGACGTCAGCGCCGTCCTGCCGCGGGCCGGGCGGGCCAAGCAGGAGGTGGCCGGCTTCTTCTTCTCCGTCGCCGCGGATGGGGTGGACCTGCTGGGCGGGGCCTACATGCCGGGGCCGCCGCAGCTCGCCGCGCTGCGCCGGCACCTGGTGGCCCGGGCCGAGCCGTTCCGTCGACTCGTCGCCGAGATCGAGGCCACCGGGCTGGTGGGAACGCTGCAGGGCGAGCGGCTGAAGCGGGTGCCGCGGGACTTCTCCGCGGACGATCCCGACGCCGACCTGGCGCGCTACAAGCAGCTCTACTTCCGAACCCGACTCGACCCGGAGGTGGCCACCTCGGAGCGTCTCGTTCCCGAGCTGAGCCGCCGCTTCCGCCTCCTCACCCCGTTCGTGGAGCTCCTCGACGAGGGGCTCGCGGCGGTGAGCTCTTGAGCAGTTCCCGCCGCGGCACGACGCCGCATCCGCATCCGATGATCTTCGTGAGGAGACGCACCATGAGAACCACCCTGATCCTGCTGCTGGCGATCCCCCTCCTGCTCGGCGCCGCCATCGCGGTGGCGTCCCCGGCGGACACCCCCGGCGCATCGGAGGGCACCACCGCCCAGGCGGCCTTCGAACGGCTCAAGGGGCTGGAGGGGGAATGGCACGGCAAGAGTCGCCGCGGCAACGACGCCATTCTGACCTACCAGGTGATCGCCGGCGGCAACACCGTGATGGAGGAGTACCGCGAGATCGGGGAGAAGGGGGAGATCTCGATGCACACCCTCTATCACCTGGACGGCGAGGCCCTGATGCTGACCCACTACTGCATTTCCGCCAACCAGCCGCGGATGCGGGCCGACCTCTCGGGAGCGCCGGAGAAACTGCAGTTCGACCTCGTCGACGTGACGAACCTCGCCAGCCCGGCCGCCGGCCACATGGCCCGGGCCGTCCTCGAGCTGAAGGGTGCCGACCGCCTGGTCAACGCCTGGACCTACCGGCAGAACGGTAAGGACCAGTACACGGAGACGATCGAGTGGCAGCGGCGGCGGTAGCCGGTGCCAGGGCCCCGGTGCGGCCCGAGACGCGCAGCCAGCACAGCCGGAGCGTGCATCGCGCCATCGAGGCGATGAAGGAGCACCTGGACCGGCCCTTCGAGCTCGAGCAGATGGCGGAAGTGGCGATGATGAGCCCGTTCCACTTCCACCGCGTGTTCCGCGACGCCACCGGCATCCCGCCCCACCGCTTCCTGACGGCGCTGCGGGTGAGCGCGGCCAAGCGCCTGCTCGCCTCGTCGGACCTGAGCGTGACCGACATCTCGCTCGAGGTCGGGTACAGCAGCTTGGGGACCTTCACCCGCCGGTTCAAGGAACTGGTGGGTACGGCACCGATGCGGTTTCGCGAGCTGGCCGGCGGCGGTGCGGCGGAAGCGCTGCCGCGCCTGCCGCCGAGGCCGGCTTGGCCGAAGGCGCCGGCCTCCGGACTGGCAGCGCGCCTGGCGACGTTCGAGCCCGGCCAGGGGCCGGTGTTCGTCGGTCTCTTCCGGGGCGCCGTTCCCCAGGGGGCGCCGGCCGCCTGCGCCCTGGTCACCGGTCCCGAGCGCTTTCGCCTCGGCCCCGTTCCCGACGGCACCTACCACCTGCTGGCGATGGGCCTCGCCGGCTCGGCAGGCGCCGAGCACGTCCCCGGCGAACCGGACGTCCTGCTCGGCGGTCCCCTCGAGCGGGAGGTGACCATCCGCAAGGCGCGGCCGACCGAGGAGGACCTGGTCATCCACCTGCGCCTCCCCGAGGCCACCGATCCACCCATCCTCACCGCCCTCCCCCTGTTCCTGGCGAGCAGGATGTCCGTCCACCCGCCCAGCTGATCCCGGCCTCTGGCGACCGGCCCGTTGCCTCCGGGCGCGGTCCCGGTGCCCCCTCCCCCGTGCGATACCATGTGCGGCTCATTCTCCGACGGGCGCCCCCCGCGGGAAGGCAGAGCCACGAGCGATGAGCCAAGAGACCCGAACCCCCGACTACGACCCCGCCACCCTCGAGCCCCACTGGCAACAGCGCTGGGCCGAAGAAGGCCTCTACCACTCCGACGTGGAGTCGGCGCGCCCGAAGTTCTACGCGCTGACCATGCTGCCGTATCCCTCGGGCGATCTCCACATCGGCCACTGGTACGCGGTCACCCCGTCCGACGCCCGCGCCCGCTTCGAGCGCATGCGCGGCGCCAACGTGCTGTTCCCCCTCGGCTTCGACTCCTTCGGCCTGCCGGCGGAGAACGCCGCGATCCAGCGCAACATCCACCCCCGCGAGTGGACGACGAAGAACATGGAGCGCATGCGCGGCCAGATCCGCAGCATGGGCACGATGATCGACTGGCGCCGCGAGATCGCCAGCTCCGACCCGGAGTACTACCGCTGGACCCAGTGGCTCTTCCTGCAGCTCCTGGCCGGCGGCCTGGCCTATCGGAAGCACGCCGCCGTCGACTGGTGCCCCTCCTGCAACACCACGCTCGCCCGCGAGCAGGTGGTGGGCGAGGACCGGCGCTGCGAGCGCTGCGGCACCCTGGTCACCCGCAAGGAGCTCGAGCAGTGGTTCTTCCGCACCACGCGGTATGCCGAGGAGCTGCTCGACTTCTCCGCCATCGACTGGCCCGAGCGCGTGCGGACGCTGCAGACGAACTGGATCGGCCGCTCCGAGGGCGCCCGCATCCGCTTCGCGCCCGCCGGCAGGGCCCAGGACACCGAGCCCGTGGAGGTGTTCACCACCCGCCCCGACACCCTGTGGGGCGCCACCTTCCTGGTGCTCGCCCCGGAGCACCCCGCCGTCGCCGCGCTGACCAGCGCCGAGCGGCGCGACGAGGTGACCGCCTACGTCGAGGGCGCCCGGCGGCAGAGTGACGTGCAGCGCGAGGCGGCCGACCGGGAGAAGACCGGGGTGGCCACCGGCGGCCACGTGGTCAACCCCGCCACCGGCGAGCAGATCCCGGTGTGGATCGCCGATTACGTGCTGCCCGGTTACGGCACCGGCGCCATCATGGCGGTTCCGGCCCACGACCAGCGGGACTTCGAATTTGCCCGCAAGTATGGCCTGGAGATCCGCCCGGTGATCCGGCCGGCCGGCGGCGAGGCCCTCGCCGCGGCGCAGATGGAGGAGGCCTACGTGGGCCCCGGCGAGCTGGCCGATTCCGGCGAGCTCACCGGCACGCCGACCACCGAGTCGGTGCGCCGCACCGGCGAGTGGCTCGCGGCCCGGGGCACCGGCGAGAGCGCCGTGACCTACCGCCTGCGCGACTGGCTGGTGTCGCGCCAACGCTACTGGGGAGCCCCCATCCCGGTGGTCCACTGCCCGGCGTGCGGCATCGTGCCGGTGCCGGAGGACGAGCTGCCGGTGCGCCTGCCCGAGGACGTCGAGTGGCGACCCACGGGCGAGAGCCCGCTGAAGCTCCACCCGACGTGGAGGAAGGTCGACTGCCCGCGCTGCGGCGGCCCCGGCGAGCGCGACACCGACACCATGGACACCTTCGTGGACTCGTCCTGGTACCACCTGCGCTACCTCTCGCCGCACTACGACGACGGGCCCTTCGATCCGGCGGAGTACCGCTACTGGATGCCGGTGGACACCTACACCGGCGGCATCGAGCACGCCACGATGCACCTCATCTACACGCGGTTCTTCCACAAGGCGCTGCGCGACCTGGGGATCACCCAGGGGGACGAGCCGATGCTGCGCCTGCGCAACCAGGGGATCATCCTGGGCGAGGACTCGGAGAAGATGTCGAAGAGCCGCGGCAACGTGGTGGCGCCCGACGCCCTGGTGGCGCGCTACGGCGCCGACACCGTGCGCGCCTACCTGATGTTCTTCGCCCGCTGGGAGCAGGGGGCGCCGTGGAGCCCCGACGGCATCGAGGGCGCCGCCCGCTGGCTGCGCCGGGTGTGGACGCTGCTGCTCGAGGGGCGCCAGGCGACCCAGGACTCCGGTGGTGCGCCGCAGGCCGGCGAGGCTACCCGCCGCGCCCTGCGTCGCAAGGTGCACCAGACCATCGCCCAGGTCACCCAGGATTTCGAGCGCTTCCAGTTCAACACGGTGATCTCGGCGCTGATGGAGCTCGCCAACGAGATGAGCCGCGCCACCGCCGACGGCGCCGCCGGGAGCTCCGAGTGGATGGAGGCCGAGAGCGTCTACCTGCGCCTGCTCGCCCCGGTCGCCCCCCACCTCGCCGAGGAGCTGTGGCACCGCCTCGAGCTGGGCGACTCGGTGCACCGCCAGAGCTGGCCCGAGGCCGACCCCGAGGCCGCCGCCGAGGACGAGATCACCCTGGTGGTCCAGGTCAACGGCAAGGTGCGCGATCGCCTGGTGGTGCCCGCCGACGTCTCCCGCGAGGAGGCCGAGACCCGCGCCCGCGCCAGCGAGGGGGCCCGGAAGTTCACCGAGGGCCTCACCGTGCGCAAGGTGGTCTACGTGCCGGGCCGGTTGGTGAACATCGTCGCCACCTGAGGCCCGAGGACGAGGAGGGCAACCGCCGGTCTGCCCTGCGGCGCTCCGGACGCCGGTTCGGGTGTGGAACCAGCAGGGTGGACCGTCAGCCCGAGGGGGCCGGGGCCGCCCCCCGACCTCGCGGACTCCTGCGAGCCGGCGCGGCTAACGGCGCAGGCGGCGCCGCCGGCCGCGCAGGCTGTCGACGCTCCACAGGCCGCCGCCCCGGGTGGCGATGTAGAGGAAGACGAAGCAGAAGAGCGCCGCCAGCTCGCCCTGGTTGAGCACCGGCCAGAAGCCCCGGCCCGAGTGGGCGAGGAAGTAGGCCGCCGCCATCAGGCCCGACGCCACGAAAGCCGCCCAGCCGGTGAACAGGCCGATCAGGATCAGCGCGCCGCCGACCAGCTCGATGGTGCCGGCCACGCCCATCTGGGAGCCGAGCGCCACCGGGCCCGGGCCCTCCAGCATGCCGAACATCTTCTGCAGCCCGTGCTGCATGAACAGGAACCCGGCGACGATGCGCAGCAGGGCGTAGGCGTGCTCCGAAAAGCGTCCGAGAAATCTCTCCATGGCGCGGCTCCTCCAGGGTTTTCGATCGCCGCACACTAGCACGCGGCGCGGCGGTGTTTCCGTGCGCCCGGGGCTCGCTGCGGGAGGCGGACGACGACACTCCGCGCCGGTGCGGCAGGGGCTCGCCCGGGTGGAGGACGGCGCCGACGCCTGCACGGGCCCGGGCACCCATCCCGTCGGCCGCCGCCAGGCGCTCGGGCGCCCGCGAGGAGGAGAGTCCACGGGAGGAGGCCATCCCAGCCGCCCGGCTCGTCGGCCCCCACTCCTGGTGGTATCTTTTTTCCTGGCGCCGGATTTGCTTGGACGCGGGCACCGATGGCGACCTCACACGCTTCCCAGACCGGCGGCCGGGCTCTGATCCTCGTGGTGGAGCGCGACCCCCACGTGCGCGAGCTGGAGCGCTACTTCCTGGAGAACGCCGGATTCGCCGTCGAGTTCGCCGCCGATGGCCACGCCGGCCTCGAGCTGGCGCAGCGGCTCTGTCCGGACATCGTGATCTCGGAGATCCTGGTGGCGGGCCTGGACGGGCTCTCGGTGTGCCGGGCGCTCAAGGCAGGGGAGGCGACCCGCGCGGTGATCGTGCTCATCTTCAGCATTCTGGCGGCCGAGAAGCGGGCCCTCGAAGCCGGTGCCGACGCCTTCCTGCGCAAGCCACTGGACGACACCCGCCTGGTGCAGTCGGTCGAGCGGCTGCTGGCCCACCACCGCGACGAGGGGGCGCTCCGCAATGGAACGGGTTAGCACCGGCAACCGGAATCTCGACGCGGTGCTCGGCGGCGGGCTGCCGCGCCACTCGCTCAACCTGGTGATGGGCCTGCCCGGCACCGGCAAGACGGTGCTCGCCGAGCAGCTCGCCTTCGCCAACGGCAGCGCCGACCGGCCGGTGCTCTACCTCACCACCTTCTCCGAGCCGCTGGCCAAGGTGCTCACCTATCTCCAGGAGTTCCGCTTCGCGGACCCGGAACGCATCGGCACCGAGATCCACTACGACTCCCTGGTCGACGTCCTGCTGGAGGACCCGACGAAGCTGGTGGAGCGGCTGCGCGAGACGATCCAGAGCCTGCGCCCGTCGGTGCTGGTGATCGACTCGTTCAAGGCAATCCTCGAGCTGGTGCCCGACCGCCTCGCTTGGCGCAAGCTGGCGTTCGACGTCGCCGGCCTGCTCGCCGCCTACGACGTGACGTCGCTGTGGGTTGGAGAGTACGAGCCGGGGAGCCTGGCCGAGCTGCCCGAGTTCGCCATCGCCGACGGCATCATCGAGCTGCACCGCGAGCAGTGGGGCTCGCGCGACGAACGCTTCCTGCGGGTGGCCAAGCTGCGCGGCAGCGACTTCCTCGACGGCCGCCACGCCTTCACCATCTCGGCCGGCGGGCTGCGCATCTTCCCGCGCCTGGTGGGCCCCGAGGGGTTGCCCCGGTTCGCTGGACCGCCGGAGCGGTTGAGCACCGGGGTGGCCGGCCTCGACGCGATGATCGAGAGCGGCTGGCTGCGCGGCAGCTCCACCCTGGTGGAGGGACCCTCCGGAGCCGGCAAGAGCATTCTCGGCCTCCACTTCCTGCGCCACGGCGCCGCCCACGGCGAGCCCGGCCTGCTGGTGAACTTCCAGGAGAGCCCGGCGCAGGTGGCGCGGGCGGTGACCAGCCTCGGTTGGAATCCCGCCGAGCTGCTGCGGCCGGGCCGCCTCGATCACATGTACAACTCGCCGGTGGAGCTGCAGATCGACACCATCGTCCAGGGGGTGCTGAGCCGGGTCGAGGAGCACGGGGTGCGCCGGGTCGTGATCGACGCGTTGGGCGACCTCGAGCGCTGCGCCGGCGATCCGCGCCGCTTCTCCGACTACATCTACGCGCTGACCCAGGAGTTCGCGGTGCGGCAAGTCACCGCGCTGCTGCTGATGGAGACGCCACCGGGCTCGCCGCTGGGCGTCGGTTCGGTGGGCGGCGAGGTGTCCTACATGACCGACAACATCCTGCTGCTGTCGATGGAGCTCGGCGAGGACCTGGTGCGCACGGTGCGCATCGTCAAGACCCGGGGCAGCGCCCACGACGGCGGCCGGCACGTGCTGCGCATCGGTGCCGACGGGATTCGGGTGGAGTAGCCGTGTCGGACCGGCGCCTGGCGGAGCTGCTGGCGGTCAACCGTGCCATCGCCGGCACGCTGGACTACGAGGAGCTGCTGTCGCTGATCGTCGCCAAGGCGGCCGAGCTCACCGGTGCCGAGATCTGCGCGCTGCTGCTCGCCGACGAGTCCGGCACGGCGCGGGTGGCGGCTCAGCGCGGCCTCTCCGCCGAGGCGGCCCGCGAGTTCGCCTCCCCCTTCGACGAGCGCATCGACGGCGCCCTGCGCCGCCTGCTGTGCCACCAGCCGGAGGACGACTTCCTGGGCGTGCCGGTGATCCGGCAGGGCCGGGTCACCGGGATGCTGGTGGTGCATCGCCACGGCGCCTGGCCGGCCGCCCCGGAGGAGGAGGAGCTGCTCACGGCGCTGGCGGACCAGGCCGCCATCTCCCTCGACCACGCCGGCCGCTACCGGGCGCTGTGGGAGGAGAGCCAGCAGGCCCGGTCGGAGCTCGAGGACGCTGCCCACCGCAAGGACGAGTTCCTGGCGATGCTCTCCCACGAGCTGCGCAACCCGCTGGCGGCGATCGTCAACGCGCTGGGGGTGCTGCGGGTGCGCCCGACGGCGGACGCGCAGGTCGGGCGCATCCAGCAGCTCGCCACCCGCCAGGCGATGCACATGAAGCGGCTGCTCGACGACCTGCTCGACGTCTCCCGGGTGAGCCGCGGCAAGATCGCGCTCGAGCGCCGTCGGGTGGCGGCGCAGGACGTGGTGCGCCAGGCCGTCGATGCCACGCAGCACCTGTTCGAGGGCGGCCGTCCCGCGCTGGTCCTCGAGCTGCCGGAGGACGAGCTGTGCGTGGACGGTGACCCCGACCGCCTGACGCAGGTGGTCGTCAACCTGCTCACCAACGCCGCCAAGTACTCCGGCCCGGAGGGCCGGGTGGCGCTCACCCTGGAGCGGGTGGACGGCCCCGGTGGCGGCGAGCTCGAGCTGCGGGTGCGCGACGACGGGCAGGGCATCGCGCCGGAGCTGCTGCCCCAGGTGTTCGACCTGTTCGTACAGTCCGGCGGCGGCGGCGACCGCGCCCAGGGCGGCCTCGGCATCGGCCTGACCCTGGTGCGCCGCCTGGTCGAGCTCCACGGCGGCCGGGTGGAGGCCCGCAGCGAGGGCCCGGGCCGCGGCGCCGAGCTCGTGGTGCGCCTGCCGCTGGCCGTCGATCTCGGTGCCGTGGCACCGGCGTGGCCGGAGCCGCCCTCCCAGCGCGCGACGCCCAGCCGCCGGGTGCTGCTGGTGGAGGACAACCGCGACGTGGCCGACGCCCTGGCGGCCCTGTTGGAGAGTGAGGGGCACCGGGTGCGGGTGGCCGGCGACGCCGAGATGGCGCTGGAGCAGGTGGGCCGCGAGGTGCCGGACCTGGTGCTGGTGGACATCGGCCTGCCGGGCATGGACGGCTACGAGCTGGCCCGGCGCCTGCGGCGACAGCTGGCGGCGCACGGGCTCGGTGGCGGCGGGCGGGGCGCGGAGGAGCCCGGCACGGCCGAGCACCGCCCGGGCGAGGGCGATCCCGGCGCGCCGGTGCTGGTGGCGCTGACCGGTTACGGCGCGCCGGAGGACCGCCAGCGCTCCGACGACGCCGGCTTCGATCACCACCTGGTCAAGCCGGTCGACTGGGACCAGCTCCGGCGCCTCCTCGGAGCGCCGGCGGCCGCGGCGGGCTCCGTGGCGTGACGGCGACGCCCCCGGAGGCCCCGCCCCCGGCGCAGCCCGGGGCCACTCACCCCAAGGACGGCCTGCCCCTGCTGGCGTTTCCCTCGCAGAAGGAGTGGGACCTGTGGCTCGAGGCGAATCACGCCCGCGCGGCCGGCCTGTGGATGAAGATCGCCAAGAAGGCCTCGGGTGTGGCCACGGTGAGCTACGACGAGGCGGTGGACGCGGCCCTGTGCTGGGGTTGGATCGACGGCCAGAAGGGCCGCTTCGACGACACCTGGTTCCTGCAGCGCTTCACGCCGCGCCGGCCGCGCAGCCAGTGGTCGCAGGTCAACCGCGAGAAGGTGGCGGCGCTGTCGGCGGCGGGTCGCATGCGGGAGCCGGGCCTGCGCCAGGTGGAGGCGGCGCGCGCCGACGGCCGCTGGGCCGCCGCCTACCCGCCCCAGAGCGCGCTCACCGTCCCGGCCGATCTCCAATCCCGCCTCGACGCCCACCCCACCGCCGCCGCCTTCTACGCCACCCTCGACCGCCAGAACCGCTACGCCATCCTCTACCGCCTGCACGCGGCGAGGAAGCCGGAAACCCGGGAAAAGCGCCTGGAGCAGTTCGTGACGATGCTGGCCGAGGGGCGGAAGATCTACTGAGGGGGCGGTGCGGTGAAGGTGTCACCTCAGGAAGATCGTATCGGCGTGCCACTCCAGCCAGCGCGGATCGGGCTGGTCGTCTGTTCTCTGCGGGCGTCGAATCTCCAAACCGTGGAACGGGTAATACGGCTCACCGTTGTCGAAGTCGGTCTTGAGCCGCCGGCTTACCTGGAACCGATAATCGGGGGTGACGGTCACGTAGCCCCGCTCGAACAGCCGGTGGACGTCGGTTCGGAGGAGAAGGCCGTTGGAGGTTTCGTGCCGCCCGCCCGCCGAGACCGGGAGAATATGGGATGCATCGAGCACCGGCAGGGCCTTTTCCTGGGTGATCGCACAGCGCCGCCCATAGAGATCGGTCACCAGGGAACGGAAGGTGCCCTGACCGAGGCGCGGCCGGACCGGCACCGGGTGCCGGTAGTGCCGCTCGGCTGCCAGAAGTTGACTTCCTCGAGGTGCGGACGATTGCGCAAGAAGCGGAACCACTCGCTGTCGGTGACGCCCACGAAGATGCGCATCAGCCAGCCTTCCGGAACTTCTCGAGCCGCGCCGCCAGGGCTTCCCGAGAGGGGTACCATTCCTTGCGGTGCGGGAGCAGGATGCGCCCCCCGTGCAACTCCTGCAGGCCGTGGCGGAGCATCGGGCCGTCGGATTCGTCGAGCATGTCCTGGCGCAGGAGAACCCGATAATCCGGATCGACGGTCATGAAGTGGTTGTCGAAGGCCGCATGGTGGAGCTTGCAGAGGGCAAGGCCGTTGGTGATCCGAGGCTCGCCCTCCGGCTCACGGTCGCCAACGATGTGCGCCGCGTCGAGCAGCTCGCGATGACGGAGGCTGCACACGGCACAGCGCTCGCGGTAGGCGGTCAGCACCCGCTGCCGAAAAGTCCTCTGGTGCAGCCTGCGGCGAAAGTTGGTCGTGATGTAGCGGCGACGCGGCTCCGCCACTTCCAGGGGCTGACTCGCTTCGAGTTGGGCAGACGGTGCATCCAAGGCCACCGTGAAGGTGAGCGACCAACGATCGTCGTTGACGACGTACACGGGCCAGGCGGGCACGTACGAACCCGCCTCGATTCCGAAGAAGTAGATCAGAGGCACCTGTCGCTGCATCGCCGAGCGCAGTCCGACGTTCTGCCAGTGCTGGGGATCCTCGCCCTGGTATCGGTAGCGGAGCAGGCCACCCTCGGGAGTGAAGCTGTCGTCGTAGGGGCCCCGAGGAGAGCTGCGGATCGACAGAGGCAGGTCGCAGACCCGCGGCTTGAAGATGCCCTGCTGGCTCACCAGCGGCACCCGATCACCCCGGAACTCGAAGCCTTGGAGTAGGAGCGCCCACGGCAAGACGTCACCGTGCCTGTCCACCTGTTCGGTGAGCCACTCGAAAGCTCGGGCCCGCACCGCCTCGTCCGGGATCAGGCTCTTCTCCCTGTCGTCGCCGCGCGCGCGCCCCAGCAGCTCGCACGAGTTGAGTAGAGCGAAGAATACCGTGCCCCGGCCGAACCTCTCAGCAGCTAGTGATCTTGGGGCTCACATCACAGGGGGTATGCGGCAAGGATCGCCTGTTTCGCACCGGCGGCACCGGCGTCACCACCCAATCCGTCAGCCGCTGCTCGATCTGCTCGGCGGATTCGTCCGGGTGCTCGCGGCGCAGGGCTTCGCGGCGCATGGCGATCATCAGGTCGCGCAGCTCGGAGACGGCGCGGAAGCGGGCGTGGAGCGGGTCCATGATGGGGCGATCGTATCCCGCGACCGGCCGCCGCCGTCCTACGCCGGCCCGGCCGCCGGGCCGCCGCGGCGCCGGCGGGTGAGCAGGCGGAACAGGCCGTCGGCGGTGAGGCCGGCGAGCAGGCCGAGCAGGAAGACCGACGCCTGGCTGGAGACCGGTAGCGTCTCGAGCAGCGACCACAGGCCCGCCGGATCGAGCTTCTCCAGTCCCGACAGCACGCCGAAGGCGGCGAGCAACAGGACGATGCCGGCCGCCGCCACGCCGAGCACCAGGATGCGCGCGACCGTGCGGCCCCGGCGCGCCCGGGGCTGCCAGAGCAGGCGCAGGGCGGCGCCGGCCAGGCCGCCGAGCAGGGCCCAGAGGAGCAGCGCGACGTCGAACGCCACCTCCACCTCGCGCTCGTCGCCCTGCAGGCGACCGGCACTGGCGCTCAGCCGGTAGCGGCCGAAGCGGCCGACCTGGAAGACGTGCTGCAGGCTGGCGGCGCCGGCAGGGAACGTCACGCGCTCGGTGTCGGTCCCCGCCTCGCTCCGCAGCACCAGGTCGACGGCGATCTCCGTCGGCGCCGGCACCGGACGGCCGAGGTGGTCGTGGAGCCGGATCAGCACCGGCAGGTCGGCCGCCGCCAGGGCGCGCAGGCGCTCCGGCTCCCCGTCACCGCCCGCGAAGTGCAGGGCCGCGGGCTCGGCGGGCCCCAAGAAGAGCTCCGCCGGCGCCGATTCGCCGCCCGGGTAGAGGGCCTTGACGCGGATCCGGCCTTCGCGGCCGGCGGTGAGCAGGGCCACCGCCAGGAAGTCCGCCGGCGGGATCTCCACCTGCTCCGGCTCGAAGCGCAGGTCGCCGGGGCGCGGGTCCGCCACCAGCGAAACCCGCAGCCGCTCCTGGCGCAGTGCCGGCACTCCGTTCTCGTACCAGTAGACGTTGATCGGCAGCGTGAACCGGCCGTCCGGGCCGGGGACCACCTCGGCGTCCGCCGGCACCAGGCGCACGCCCCGACCGGCCGCCGGTGGCGGTGTGGGTGGCGGAGTGGCCGGCGGCTCGGGGGGAGCGGCCTGCGGCGGTCGCGGCTGCGGATCGACCGGCTGGCCCGTCTCGCCGGGACGGGCGATGCTTCCCGGCCGCGGCAGGACCGGGCGCCGCTCCACGGAGCGTGCGGTCGGCAGGGGCCGCTCCGGCCGGCCGGCCATCGGCATCTGGCTCAGCAGCGGCTCGGTGGAGCGCGGCGCCGGCTCGGCCTCGGCGTCGCCGCCGGCGGACGGCCGGAGAGGCGTCTCGATCCTCGGCCTCTCGACCCCCAGGGCCCGCACCGCGGTGGCCTCCTGGCGGGGGACGGTCGCCGGACGGAACACGGTGCACGGCACCCAGGCCGACGGGAACCCCTCGACCACCACCTCCACCGCCCAGGCGCCGGCCTTCTGCGGCCGCAGCTCGATGGCGACTCCGTTGCGCCCCGCCGGCAGCAGGAAGCTCGAAGGCTCGGTGAGTTGCTCCGCACCGACCAGCTCGACCCGCAGGTCCCGAGGCGCGGCCAGCGGCTCGCCGTCCCCGTCGACCAGGCGCACCTCCAGGGTGGCGGGCCGTCCCACCGCCATTGCCTTCGGTGCCACCGCCTCCACCCGGTCCGCCGTCGCGGCCAACGGCAGCGCGAGGGCGACGGCGGCAGCGAGCACCAGCCCTGGCAGGCGGCCTCGGATTCGGCAACGAACCCGGCTCACGTCCACCTCCGTTCGAAAGTCTGGAAACACCATACTACGTCACGGGCCGAGCGGCTCCCCCCGCGGCCCCCGCGCCGCGCCCGCACCTCGTCGTCACGGGGCGGCTCGAAGGAGGTCAGGACCTGGAGGTACTGCTCCGGCGGGATGCTCCCCGCGGCCCGCCCCGCTTCTGGCCGCCTCGTCCCGGGCGGACTTCGGCCGGGCTCCGCCGGCCGCCTTGCGCTCCCCGCGCCGCTGGGCGAGACTCGGGGTCCGATGGCCGGAACCGCCTCCTTCGTCGAGCTCGAGAAGCACCTCAACCCCGCCCAGGTGGAGGCCGTGGTGCACGGGGAGGGGCCGCAGCTCGTGCTCGCCGGGGCCGGCTCGGGCAAGACCCGGGTGATCACCTGGCGCATCGCCTGGCTGGTCCAAGAGCGGGGGATCGACCCGGGCTCCATCGCCGCCGTCACCTTCACCAACAAGGCGGCCGCCGAGATGCGCGAGCGGGTCGAGGAGCTGCTCGGCCTCTACCCGCTGCCCACCTTCGTCGGCACCTTTCACCGCTGGGCGCTGGTGGCCCTGCGCCGCTACGGCGAGCGGGTGGGGCTGCGGCGCGACTTCGCGATCCTCGATTCCGACGACCAGGTGTCCCTGGTCAAGGAGGCCCTCGCCGCCGAGGGGCTGCCGGAGAAGAGCTACCCGCCGCGCACCATGCTCGCCGCCATCAGCGCCGCCAAGAACCGCCTGCTCGACCCGGGCGCCTACGAGGCGGAGGCCGACGGCTTCTTCGCCCGCAAGGTGGCGGCCGTCTACCGCCGCTACCAGGGGCTGCTGCAGCGCGCTTCGGGAATCGACTTCGACGACATGATCGCGCTCGCCGTGCGCCTGCTCGCCGAGCACGACGACGTCGCCGAGCGGCTGCGCCGCCGCGCCCGCTGGCTGCTGGTCGACGAGTTCCAGGACACCAACCACGCCCAGCTCGCGCTGATCCGTCAGCTCGCCGGCGAGGGCGGCAACTTGACGGCGGTGGGCGACGAGGACCAGGGGATCTACCGCTGGCGGGGCGCCGAGCTCGAGAACATCCTGCGCTTCGAGGACTCCTTCCCCGGCGCCACGGTGCGCAAGCTGGAGCGCAACTACCGTTCGACCCAGACGATCCTCGACGCCTCCGGCGGGCTGATCGCCCACAACCAGGGCCGTCGCGGCAAGCACCTGTGGACCGACCGCGGCGCCGGCGCTCCCGTGGAGGTGTACAAGGCGAGCGACGAGGTGGACGAGGCGCGCTGGATCGTCAACACCCTCCAGGGCCTGCGCCGCGAGGGCGACTACAAGCTGGCGGACATGGCGGTGCTGGTGCGCACCAACGCCCAGACCCGAGCGCTGGAAGACGAGATGCTGCGCCAGCAGGTGCCTTACGTGCTGGTGGGCGGCACCCGCTTCTACCAGCGCGCCGAGATCAAGGACGTGGTGGCCTACCTGCGGGTGCTGCGCAACCCGCGCGACGAGATCTCGCTGCGCCGCATCCTCAACCAGCCGCCCCGGGGCATCGGCCGCACCACCCAGGAGGCGCTGTTCACCGAAGCCGCCGAACGCTCCATGCCGGTCTGGGACCTGTTGGTCAACGACGAGCTCGCCGCCTTCTCGCCGCGCGCCGCCCGCGCGCTGCGCGCCTTCGCCCACCTGGTCACCTCGCTGCAGGAAGCGGCCGACGAGCTGCCGCTGCCGGCGCTGCTCGAGCGCCTGCTCGAGTCCACCGGCTATCGGGGCCTCTACAACGAGGACGATCCGGACGACCTGGCGCGCATCGAGAACCTGCGGGAGTTCCTCTCCGCCGCCCAGGAGTTCACCGAGGCGCGCTCGGTCAACGCGGCCGACGAGGACCTGCTCACCGCCTTCCTCGACCACGTCTCCCTGGTCGCCGACCTCGACACCTGGGAGTCGGAGCGCGGGGTGAGCCTGATGACGCTGCACAGCGCCAAGGGGCTGGAGTTCGGCGCCGTGGTGGTGGGCGGGCTCGAGGAGGGCCTGCTGCCCCACTTCAACGCCCAGGGGGCCCGCGAGGACGTGGAGGAGGAGCGCCGCCTGCTCTACGTGGGCATGACCCGCGCCGAGGAGCGCCTGTTCCTCTCCACCTGCCGCCGGCGACGCATCGCCGGGCGCTACCAGGACCAGCTCGAGTCGAGCTTCCTGCGCGAGATCCCGCCGGAGACGCTGGAGGTCACCACCAGCCCGAGCCTATTCACCGACCCGCGGGCCGACAGCGTCTACAGCTTCTTCGGCAAGGGCACCCGGGGCGGCGGCGCGGGAGAGGGCGGCGCCGGAGCCACCTTCGGCGAGCGCGTCGCCGCCTCCATCGAGGCCGAGGAGGCGGGCGGCGGTGCCGGCCTGCGCCGCGGCGGCCGCGTGCAGCACCCCACCCTCGGCGAAGGCACCCTGATCGCCATCGAGGGCGACGGCGACTACGCCAAGTACACCGTCGTCTTCGACCGCGCCGGCAAGCGCAAGCTCATCGCCCGCTACGCCAGCCTCGACCCGGTGTAGAGGCCCCGGCCCCTACCCACCCCCCGCCCGGCGGGCGTAGAAGTCCTGCCGGAGCTGGGAGTAGAGATAGTTGTCGACGCGCTGACCGCGCAGGCGGAAGTAGGAGCGCAGGCGGCCTTCGCGGATGAAGCCGGTCTTGTCGAGCACCACCTGGGAGGCCGCGTTGTCCACCGCGCAGCGGGCCTCGATGCGCTCCAGGGTGGTCTGGGAGAAGAGGTCCTCCAGCAGGGCTTCCAGCGCCACCGGCATCACGCCCCGGCCCTGCCAGGCGCTGGTCAGGGCGTAGCCCACCTCCGCCAACCCGTGGTCCCAGTTGGAGACCACCAGGGTGATCCAGCCCACCGGCTCGCCTTCCGACTGGATGATCCACTGGAACTTCTCGCCCCGGCCGCGGTAGAGGTCGCTCATCCGCTGGCTCGCCACGTCGGAGCGCAGCTGCGACGACGACAGGTCGTTGAGCGGCTGGTAGCGGCGCACGCTCGGCTCCGAGCGCCAGCGGCGCAGCAGGTCGGCGTCGCGCGGCGAGGCCGGCCGCAGCGAGACCCGGGGCACGCTGGGGATGGGGGCCACGGCCATGATCGGCGATCTTAGCGAAGAGCCACGGAGAGGGAGGTCAGGGGAGCCGCGCCGGCTGCACCCGGGGCGCCCGCGACCGCCCTGCCCGGCCCGGCACCACCGAGAGCAGGAAGACGAACAGGTATCCCTGCAGGAACAGGTAGAGGAACGGCAGCGAGGCCCACAGGCCGGTCCAGGCGGCGTGCAGGAAGGCCGCCGCCAGGTAGGCCGTCAGCAGGCCCTCGCCGAGCACCGCCGCGCTGCGCCCGGCGCGGTAGCGCTTGCCGAGCCAGTCCTCGCCGCGGCGCTCGATGCGGTACTTGGGCGTGCGCTCGAAGGTACCGCCGCGGTGGCGCCAGCCGGAGACCACCGCCCGCGCGTTGCTCACCGACAGGCCGATTCCCACCGCCATCAGGGCCGGCACGTAGACCAGGTCCCGCCACCAGCGCCGCCCGGCGCCGGCTTGGCTGGCGACGTAGAACACCACCACCGACGCGGTGGCGGCGGCGAACAGCGGCAGGTCCACCGCCAGCAGGGTCGCCACCGGCTGACCGCGGCGGATCAGCATCGCCGCAGGCAGCAGCAGCGACAGCGCCACCATCAGCACGTAGCTCACGTTGTTGGTGAGGTGGATGAAGGCCTCCCCCTTGACGCGCAGCGGCAGCGGCGCCGCGAGGATGCGGCCGAGCAGCTTCCTGGCCGTCTGGATCGACCCCTTGGCCCAGCGGAACTGCTGGCTCTTGAAGCCGTTGACGTCCACCGGCAGCTCCGAGGGCACGGTGAGCTCCGGCAGGTAGACGAAGCGCCAGCCGGCGAGCTGGGCGCGGTAGGAGAGGTCGAGGTCCTCGGTGAGGGTGTCGTGCTGCCAGCCGCCGGCGGCCGCGATCACCTCCCGGCGCCAGACGCCGGCGGTGCCGTTGAAGTTGAAAAAGCAGCCGCTGGCGTGCCGCGCCGTGTGCTCGACCACGAAGTGGCCATCGAGCAGGATCGCTTGCACCCGGGTGAGCAGCGAGTAGTCGCGGTTCAAGTGCTCCCAGCGCCCCTGCACCATGCCGATCCGCGGGTCGGCGAACCACGGCACGGCGCGCCGCAGGAAGTCGGGGTCGGGCACGAAGTCGGCGTCGAAGACGGCGATCAGCTCGCCCCGGGCCCGCTCGGCACCGGCGGCGAGGGCCCCGGCCTTGAAGCCGGTGCGCTCGCCGCGGTGCAGGTGCTCGATGGCGAAGCCCAGGCCCCGCAAGCGCGCCACCGTGTCGGCCACCACGGAGGTGGTCTCGTCCGTGGAGTCGTCGAGCACCTGAACCTCGAGCAGCTCGCGCGGATAGTCCAGCCGGCAGACCGCCTCGATCAGCCGCTGGGCGACGTACATCTCGTTGTAGAGTGGAAGCTGCACCGTGACACGAGGCAGCGCCGCGGTGGGCGACGCGGCCGGCGCCGCGGCGACCCGGCGTCTCCCCCGCAGGTACAGCACCACCAGCACCATGCGGTGCATGCCGTAGAGCGACAGCACCCCCAGAACCAGGTAGTACAGGGCCAGCACCGTTGTCGCCAGCCACGAACCCGTCATCCATTCCATCGGCTGAAACCCCTTCGGCACGGCGGGACGGGCTCGTCGCCGGCCTGCCGCTGACCGCCCTCGTGGCGGTCCTCGTCGTGATCCTGCCCGGTGGCGATCTCGCCGCCCGGCTGCCGGCGGCCCTGGCCCTGCTCGCCGGGGCCTTCGCCGCCTGGGCCCTGGCGGTGGCCTGGCTCGAGCGGCGCCGGGTCTCCTCGGCGGCGGCCCTGCTCGGCGTCGCCCTGGTCCTGCGGCTGCTGATGCTGCCCCTGCCGCCGACCCTCTCCGACGATGTGTGGCGGTATCTCTGGGACGGTCGCGTCGTCCTCGCCGGGGCCAACCCGTACCGGCTGGCTCCGGCGTCGCCGGAGCTCGCGTCGTTGCGCGACGGCCTGTGGGAGCGTCTCGCCCATCGCGAGGTCCCCACCGTGTACCCGCCGCTGGCCCTCGGTGGGTTCAGTATAGCCGCCGCCGCACCGCTGCCGGCGCACGGCTCGGCCGTGCTGCTCAAGGGGTTGCTGGTCGTCGCCGACCTCGCCGCCTGCGGGGCCCTCGTCGCCCTCGCCCGGCGCCGAGGGCTGCCGGACGCCCGGGCCGCCTGGTACGCCTGGAACCCGCTGGTGGTCCTGGAGGTCGCCGGCATGGGGCACGTCGACGCACTCGGCGTGGCGGCGGCGGTCGGGGCGGTGCTGGCCTTGACGCCCCGGGGTGCTCCACGCCCCGGCACCGGCGGCGAGCGTTACGGCACCGGGGGCGGGGCCGTCGTCGCGGGGGGGGCGGCGGCGCTGGGGGTTCTCGCCAAGCTCGCGCCGCTCGCCGCGCTGCCGATGTGGAGTCGGCAGAGCGGCCGTCCGGTGCGCTTCCTGGCCGCCGCCCTGGGCCTCGCCTGCGCCGGTTTGCTGCCCGTGGTGCTGGCCACGGGAGGCACCCCTCCGGGCCTGGTGACCTACGGCGTGCGCTGGGAGTTCGCGGGGCCCCTCCACGAGCCGCTGTGGCGGGCGCTGGAGGCCGCCGGCGCCGCGCCGGCGCTGGCCGCCGGGCTCGACGCGGCCAAGCAGGCGACCGGCTGGCACGCGGGCATCAACCGTCTCTACCCGGTCCTCTACCCGCAGCTCCTCGCCAAGCTCCTGCTCGCCGTCGGTGCCGCCGCCCTCGTCCTGCGGTCGCTCGCGTGGCGCGATCCGCTCGCCGGCAGCCGGCGTCTGTTCGGCGGCCTGCTGCTGTGCTCGGCGACGCTCTACCCGTGGTACCTGCTGTGGGTGCTGCCGTGGGCGGCGCTGACCCGCAGCGTGCCGTGGCTGCTCGCCTCGGCCCTGGCGCCGCTGCTCTACCTGCCGCAGCTCGGTGCCGTGCCGCTGTTCCCGTGGGTGCTCGCCGCGGTGTGGGGGCCGCCGGCGGCGGCGGCGGCGTGGTCCGCGGCCCGGAGCCATCGCCGCCCGGAGGGCCAATCGGCGTGACCTTCTACCGCCTGACGGTGTCCTACCGCGGCACCGCCTACGCCGGCTGGCAGCGCCAGCCCAACGCGCTCGCCGTCCAGGAGGTGCTGGAGACCGCCCTCGAACGGCTGCTCGCTCAGCGCCCGGCCACCACCGGCGCCGGGCGCACCGACGCCGGCGTCCACGCCCGCGGGCAGGTGGTGAGCTTCGAGCTGGCCACACCCTTCCCGCTCCGCGGCCTGGTCCACGGCACCAACCACCACCTGCCGCAGGACGTGCGGGTGCTCGCCGCCGAGGAGGCGCCGCCGGGGTTCGACGCCAGGAAGCACGCCCTGGGCAAGGAGTACAGCTACCGGCTGGTGCGCGCCGCGGTGCTCTCGCCCCTCGACGCTCCGTTCGCCGTCGCCGCGCCGCCGGATCTCGACGTCGCCGCCATGGCCGCCGCCGCCGCCCACCTGCCCGGGCGCCACGACTTCACCGCCTTTGCGCTGGCCGGCGGCGCCCACACCCAGCCGGTGCGCACCGTCGAGCGCGCCGGCTGCGAGGAGCGCGGCGCCGAGGTGGTGTTCCGGATCGCCGGCGACGGCTTCCTGCGCGGCATGGTGCGCTCGCTGGCCGGCACGCTGCTCGAGGTGGGCCGCGGCCGGCGCGCTCCGGAGGACGTGGCGCGCCTGCTCACCGGCCGCCCCCGCGGCGAGGCCGGCCCCACGGCGCCGCCCCAGGGGCTGGTGCTCGAGCGGGTGTTCTACCGCAGCGAGGCGGCGCCGCCGGCCGGCGCAGGGAGGGCGGGATGCCCGCCGGAGGGTGCCCGCTCGCTGTGATACTTTCGGTCCCCGGTTCTGGTGCCGATCCGGGGGCCGGACCCCACCGCCCAGGCGACCGAGCCCTCCTTCTCGACCCCATGATCGACCTCTCCCAGCTCGCCGAGCCCGGTTCGCCCGAAGAGCTCCTGGTGCGCCGGCTCGACCTCGAGCGGCTGCCGCGGCACGTGGCGGTGATCATGGACGGCAACGGGCGCTGGGCCGGCGCCCGCGGCCTGCCGCGGGTCGAGGGGCATCGCGCCGGAGTGGAGTCGGTGCGCGAGACGGTGGAGGCCATCGGTCGGCTGGAGATCGGCGCCCTCACCCTCTACGCCTTCTCCACCGAGAACTGGCGGCGCCCGCGCTTCGAGGTGTGGACGCTGATGAACCTGCTCAAGGAGTACGTGCGCCGCGACCTCGAGAAGCTGGTGGACAACGGGGTGCGGCTCACCGTGCTCGGCCGCTGGCAGGAGCTCGACCCCTCGGTGGTGCGCGAGCTCGAGCGCGCCGTCGACGCCACCCGCGACGGCAACCGCCTGCAGCTCAACGTGGCGCTGAACTACTCGGGGCGTTGCGAGATCGTCGACGCCTGCCGCCGCATCGTCGCCGACTGGGCGGCCGGCAAGCGGGCCGACATCGACGAGGAGACGCTGGGGCGCTACCTCTACACCGCCGGCCAGCCCGATCCCGACCTGCTGATCCGCACCTCCGGCGAGATGCGCGTCTCGAACTTCCTGCTCTGGCAGATCGCCTACAGCGAGATCTGGGTCACCGACGTCCAGTGGCCCGACTTCCGCCGTGGGCACCTGTTCGAGGCACTGCTCGACTTCCAGCGCCGCGAGCGCCGGTTCGGCGGCGTCGACGCGGCCGCGGCGCGCGAGGCCGACCCGGGGGCCGATCCCGCCGCCTCCTCCGGGCCGCCCGCCTCCCTCGGGCACCTGCCCGCCGGCAGGACGGGCTGACCCGGCCGCGATGCAGCGTCTCGCCACCGCCGCCGTCGGCGTTCCCCTGCTGCTGTTGGCGGTCTTCCTGCTGCCGGACCTCGGCTTCCTCGCCCTGGTCGTGCTGGTGATCGACGCGGCCGCCCTGGAGTACGTGCGGCTGGTCCGTCCCTGGGCGCCCCACGCGCCGCTGCGGGGCCTGCTGGCGATCGTGCCGGCGGCGGCCGTCGGCCTGGTGCTGCTCACCGCCCCCGAGGCGACGGGCGTCACCGATCTCGGGATGCTGGCCGCCGGCCTGCTGCTCACCGTCGGCGTCGGTACCCTGGTGCTGCTCGGCGGCACGCCGGTCAACGAGGCGCTGCCGGCCCTCGGCGCCTTCGCCTTCGGGGTGCCGTACTTCACGCTCGCCATCTTCGCCATCTACCGCCTGAAGAGCCTCGATCCGTGGCTGGTGGTCCTCGGGCTCGCCGTGATCTTCCTCGGCGACACCGCCGCCTACTACGTGGGACGGCGCCTCGGGCGCCACAAGCTTGCGCCGGTCGTCTCGCCCAACAAGAGTTGGGAGGGGTCGGCCGCCGGGCTGGCGGCGGCGGTGGGGGCGGCGGCGGTGTGGGGCTGGCTGCGCCTCGGCGAGGTGCCGCTGGAGCTGCTCGCCGTGGCGGCCCTCACCGGCATGGTGGCGCAGATCGGCGACCTCGTCGAGTCGATGCTCAAGCGCGGCTCCGGGGTGAAGGACTCGGGTCAGCTCCTGCCGGGCCACGGCGGTGTGCTCGACCGCGCCGATGCGGTGCTCTTCGCCTTCCCGGTGCTGCTCGCCGGCATCTGGTGGATCGGTCCGGAGCTGCTGATCCGCTGAGTCGACGATCCGGCGATCGTCGGCGCGGCGCGGAATCGCCGCTCCACCGGGTGCGTTGCAGTAAAGTCGCCAGCCAAGCCGTCAACCAAGGACTCCGCGAGACATGACCGAGTTTCTCCAATCCGCCCAGGGCATTTTCACCAATCTTCTCGCCTTCGCCTTCGCGCTGGGCGTGATCATCGCCGTCCACGAATGGGGCCACCTGGTGGTGGCCAAGCTCTTCGACGTGCGGGTCACCGCCTTCTCGCTCGGCTTCGGCCCCCGCCTCTGGGGCTTCCGCCGCGGCGAGACGGACTACCGCCTGTCGCTGGTGCCGCTCGGCGGCTACGTGAAGCTCGGCGGCGAGCAGCCCGACGAGGTCACCGGCGATCCGCGGGAGTTCCTGAGCAAGCCGCGCTGGCAGCGGGTGCTGGTCTACCTCGCCGGGCCGGCGATGAACGTGGTGCTGGCCATCCTGCTGATCGCCATCGTCTTCATGGTCGGCACCAGCCTGCCCAACCTCGACGTGCCGCCGGTGGTCGGCGGCGTCGCCCAGGGCTCCAGCGCCGCGGCGGCGGGCGTCGAGCCCGGCGACCGCATCGTGCGGGTGGGCGACGACGACGTCGACACCTGGGATTCGGCGAGCCTCTACCTGATGATGGCCCCGGAGCGCGCCGTGCCGCTGGTGCTCGAGCGCGACGGCCGTCGGGTGGAGACGGTGGTGACGCCGGAGCGCATCCCCGGCGAGTCGATCGGCGATCTTGCCGGCATCCGGCCCAAGCTGCACCCGGCGGTGACCTCGGTGGACCAGGATTCTCCGGCCGCCGCGGCGGGCCTGCGCTCCGGCGACGAGCTGTGGGCGATGGACGGCCGGCCGGTGATCAGCGACCGCGCCTTCGTCGAGTACGTCACCGCGCGGGCCGGCCAGGAGATCGAGCTCGAGGTGGTCCGGGACGGCAAGCCGGTGACCACCGTCGTGGTGCCGGCCGAGGTCGGCGGCGCCGGGCGCATCGGTATCGGCATCGGCACCTTCCAGCGCTACGGGTTCCTGCAGGCCTTCGTGCAGAGCGCCCGCTACAACTGGCGGCTGGTCGAGCAGACCTTTGCGGTGCTCGGCAAGATCTTCACCCGGGACGTGGCGGCCAAGGACGCGCTGGCCGGCCCCATCGAGATCGCCGCCTACTCGGGCGACGCGGCGCGGGTGGGCTTCTTCTACCTGCTCCACCTGATGGGATTCATCTCGATCTCGATCGCCATCGTCAACCTGCTGCCGATCCCGATCCTCGACGGCGGCCAGGTGGTGATCCTGCTGGTCGAGAGCACCATGCGGCGGGATCTCTCGCTGCGCATCAAGGAGATGGTGGCGCAGGTGGGTTTCGTGCTGATCATGCTGCTGATGCTCACCGTCATCTACTTCGACCTCAGCAAGAACCTGCCCGGCCTGATCCCCGGCTGATGGCGCTCCGGCGGCGCGTGCGCCGCCCCGTCTCCCCCCGAGGCGCCGCCTCCACCCGCCGCGCCCGCCCGATCGCTCACAGCAGGGCGCGCAGCACCTCGAGATCGCGGCGGTGGCCGGCCATCTCGTCGCCGGTCTCCGTCTCGATCACCAGCGGCACGCCGGCGAGGCGCCGGTCGGCCAACAGGCGCGCGAACAAACCGGTGCCGATCTCGCCCTCGCCGATGTGGGCGTGGCGGTCCACCCGCGAGCCGAACGGCTTGACGCTGTCGTTGAGGTGCCAGCAGCCGACGGCGTCGAGCCCGAGCACGGTGTCGGCCTCGGCCAGGAAGTCCTCGGAGCCGGAGGGCTCGTGCACCGGGTAGCCGGCTGCGAAGGCGTGGCAGGTGTCGAGGCAGAAGCCGACGGCAGGGAGCCCCGCCGCCGCCCCCTCGAAGGCGGCGCGGATGGCGGCGAGCTGCTCGAGCCGCCAGCCGAGCACCGTGCCCTGGCCCGCGGTGTTCTCGAGCAGCAGCCGGGTGCCGCCGCCGCCGCGTCCGGCGAGCACCCGCGCCAGCGCCGCCGCCACCCGCTCGACGCCGGCCTCCTCGCCGGTGCCGAGGTGGGCGCCGGGATGGAGCACCAGCGCGTCGACGCCGAGCCGGTCGCAGCGGTCGAGCTCGTCGGCCAGCGCCGCCTCGGAACGCGCCAGCACCGTCTCGTCGGTGGCGCCGAGGTTGATCAGGTAGCTCGCGTGGGCAACCACCGGCCCGATGGGCGATTCCTCCCGCCGCGCCCGGAAGGCGGCCACCTCGGCGCCGGCCAGCGGCTTGCCCTGCCAGCGGTTGGCGTTCTTCACGAAGATCTGGATGGCGCGGCACGCCAGCTCCTCGGCGCGCTCGAAGGCGGTGGCCATGCCGCCGGCCACGGAGACGTGGGCTCCGAGCAGCGGCCCGTGCAGGAGGGTGGGCACGGCAGCGGCCTGCGGCGATCGCGACACGGTTCGACTCGTCATTCCCGAAGCATAGCGGCCCGCCCCCCTCTGCTAGGATGACCCCCATGTCGCCCGCGTTGCGCAAGACCCTGCGGGCCCTGGTCTTCCTCGTCTACGCCGGGTTCCTGGCGGTGGTGTTCGTCGTCGCCGCCTACACCTCGTTCAGCCTGTTCGTGCGCAGCGGCGCCACGCCGGTGCCGGAGATCACCGGGCTGCAACGGGACGAGGCCCGGGGCCTGGTGGCGGATTCCGGCCTGGAGCTCGAAATCCAGGAGTCGGGACGTTACTCCGAGCAGGTGCCCGCCGGCCGCATTCTCAGCCAGGAGCCCGACGCGCGCGAGGTGGTCAAGCGCGGCAGCACCGTGCAGGCCACGCTGTCGCTCGGGCCGCAGCGCCTCGAGGTGCCGGCGCTGGTGGGCAAGTCGCAGCAGTCGGCGCAGGTGACCCTCGCCGCGGCCAGCCTCGCCATCGGCCGCACCTTGCGCGTCTTCGGGCGCGGCGCCGATCCCGGCACGGTGGTCGCCCAGCACCCCGGCGCGGGCGAGCTGGTGTCGCCGTCCGGCCAGGTGGACCTGCTGCTCGCCAAGGCCGGCGGCACCCGCCGCTTCGTGATGCCGGACCTGGTCTACCGCGACTACGACGAGGTGCGCCGCTTCTTCCAGCGCGCCGAGGTCCGGCTCGGACGCGTCACCTTCGAGATCTATCCCGGCGCCCGCGCCGGCACCATCCTGCGCCAGTTCCCCCTCGCCGGCCATCCGCTGGCCGCCGACGAGGCGGTGGCCCTCACCGTCGCCGCCGAGCAGCAGGAGCGCGGGTTCGACGACCTCGCTCGGCCGGCGGACGACGGCGCGACGCCGTCCAGCCTGCGGCGCCGTCCTCCGCAGGGCGGGCCGACGGCGGCCGGGGCGGGGCCTGCGGCAACCGGTACCGGGGACGACGGGAGAGCACCGCAATGAGAATCGCCCCGTCGCTGCTGGCCGCCGACCTGGCGGACCTCGCCGGCGCCCTCGCCGCCTGCGAGCGGGGTGGTGCCGACCTGGTGCACGTCGACGTGATGGACGGCCACTTCGTGCCCAACCTCACCTTCGGCATCCCGGTGCTCGCGGCACTGCGGCGGCGGACCCGGCTGCCCCTCGACGTCCACCTGATGGTCGAGCGCCCCGACGCCCTGCTCGATCGCTACCTGGAGGCCGGTGCCGACCGCGTGGCGGTGCACCAGGAGGCGACGGTGCACCTGGACCGCGTGCTGGCGCGCATCCGCGAGGCCGGTGCCGCGGCGGGCGTGGCGGTGAACCCGGCGACCCCGGTGGAGACCCTGGCCGATGCCCTCCCCGCCCTCGACTTCGTGCTGCTGATGTCGGTCAACCCGGGTTTTTCCGGGCAGCGCTTCCTCCCCCACGTGCTCGGCAAGGTGGCGCGCCTGCGGCGCATGGCCGCGGCCGCCGGGCGGCGCGTGGAGATCGCCCTCGACGGCGGGGTGGACCGCACCAACATCGCGCGGCTGGCCGCCGCCGGCGTGGAGATGGCGGTGGCCGGCTCCGCCGTGTTCGGCCATGACGATCCTGCCGCGGCGCTCGTAGAACTGAAGCGCGCAGCCCTGTCCGGCGCCGGCGAGCAGGGTGCGGACGTCTCCGCTGCCGGCCGCCCTGCGACCGTCTCCCCTCGAACGCCCACGGAAACACCATGACCCGAACCTTTCGACACCGAATCCTCGCTCCGAGCCCGCTCCTGCTCGTCGTTCTCCTCGCCGCCGGCCTCGGCGCCGGCTGCGGCAGCGCCGCCGCCGACGATCCGGTGCTGCGCCTGTCGGCCGCCGAGGCCCTGGAGGAGGGCAAGGAGCTGATGGCGCGGGAGAAGTACTCCCGCGCCCGCCGCTACCTCTCCCACGCCTACGAGGTCGAGCCCAACTCGGTGGCCGGCCGCGAGGGGCTGCTGCTGCTCGCCGACAGCTTCTTCCTGGAGGGCGGCGGCAGCAACCTGATCCAGGCGGAGGCGAAGTACCGCGACTTCCTGAACCGCTTCCCGACCAGCGACCAGGCCGCCTACGCCCAGTTCCAGATCGCCAACAGCCTGGCGCGGCGCATGGAGAAGCCGAACCGCGACCAGACGGCCAGCTACCGGGCGCTGGAGGCCTACGAGGAGCTGCTGCGCCTCTACCCGACCAGCGAGTACGTGGCCCAGGCGGAGCAGGAGATCCGCACCGTGCGCGACCGCCTGGCGGCCCACGAGTTCGTGGTCGGCGACTTCTACCTGCGCTACCGCTACCCGGGCGGCGCCATCACCCGCTTCGAGAGCCTGCTCGAGCAGTACCCGGACTACAGCGAGCTCGACAAGGTGCTCTACCACCTGGGCATGGCCTACAGCCGCAGCAATCGGCCGGAGCACGCCGGCAAGGCGCAGGAGACCTTCGAGCGGCTGCAGCGCGAGTTCCCGGAGAGCTCGTGGATCGACGACATCCCCTCGGATCTGCCGGCGCCGCCGGACGAGGCTCCCGTGGAGCGCGTCGCCGGAACCGACGCCGCCGCCTCCGGCGAGGTGGCGCAGTGATCCGGCGGCGGCTCGCGGTCGCCGGCCTGGCCCTCGCCCTGCCGCTCGCCGGCGCCTGCTCGTCGGCGGTGATGCCGGCGCGCGCCAGCGACGCCGCCGACCTGCGCCAGGAGGTCGAGGAGGTGAAGAACCGGTTGGTCGAGATGGAGCGCCAGGCCCGGGTCCAGCAGCTCGCCATCCAGGAGCTGGAGGCCCAGGTGGTCGCCCTCGGAGGCCGGCCGCGGACCTCCGCGGTGGCGCGGCCCGACACCACGGCACGCCCCGGCACCGCCTCGCGCCCCGGTACCACCGCCGAGCGCGCCCCGGCCCGGCGCGTGCTTCCGCCCCGCGAGGAGCGCATCGAGCCGATCCCGGACCCCGGCCGCGGCCTCGACGTCTCCGACGTGGAGGTGAGCGACGTGCCGGTGGCACGGCCCGAGCCCCGGCCCTCCCAACCTCCTCCGGCGCAGACGTCCCGGCCCCAGCCGACCGCGCAACCGGCGCCGCCGGCCGCCGTCGCCGAGGCGCCGATCCCACCCGCCGGCCAGGCCCTCTACGACCGCGGCTACACGCTCTACCACCAGGGCGTCTACCTCGACGCCGAGGCGTCGTTTCAGCGTTTCCTCCAGGCCCACGGCGACACCGATCTCGCCGACAACGCCCAGTACTGGATCGGCGAGGCGCGCTATGCCCGCGGCGACTACCGCGGCGCGCTGGCCGCCTTCCGCGAGACGGTGTCGCGCTTCCCGGGCGGCAACAAGGTGCCCGACGCGCTGCTCAAGGCGGGCCAGAGCCTGGAGCAGCTCGCCGATCCCGAGGGGGCCCGCGACACCTACCGCGCCCTGGTCCAGCAGCACCCGGCCAGCGCCGCGGCGGCGGTGGCCGAGGAGCGCCTGGCACGCCTGCGCTGAGGCCCTCCGCCCGGGCCTGTCGGCGCCATACCTCGAGCATCGCTCGAGGTATGGTCCGCTAAGTGGCGTCGGCAAAAGAGCTTGACATGCTAGAGTGCAGGAGTGTAGCTTGGTATAGAGAATTCCCTATACGAAGCACCCGATCTCACGGCCCCGGGGGACCGCGGATGAACCGACTGCTGCTGACGCTAGCTCTCCTCCCGCTGCTCGCCGCCCCTGGGGCGCGGGCCGCCGACGTGCCCCCGCGCAACCTGCACCTGGTGGGTGACCACTGGACCGCCTGGGATCCGCCGGTGCCGCCGCCGGACGCGCAGGTGCACGTGATCGAGCCGGGGGATACCCTGTGGGACCTCGCCGCCCGTTTCTCCGGCGATCCCTACCTGTGGCCCCAGCTCTGGGAGCGCAACCAGTACATCCTCGATGCCCACTGGATCTATCCCGGCGACCCCCTGGTCGTCGGAGTCGAGGTGGTGCCGGTCGATACCCTGGCCGAGCTGGTCGACGTCGTCGAGGAGCCTGTCGAGCCGCTCGCCAACGGCGAGGACGACGCGGGCGGCGGCGACGGCATCCGCAGCGCCGCCGAGGCGGCCAGCGGCCCGCAGCCGCTGGGCACCGAGAGCGACATCTACTGCACCGGCTACGTCGGCGAGCTGGAGCGCGAGTTCCCGCACACCATCGTCGGCTCCGAGTACGAGGCCTTGACGCCGTTCATCGAGATCGCCGGCCGGGCCGGCGCCGGCGACCGCGGGCTGCGCTTCGGGGGCACCACGGTGAAGTACGGCCTGATGAGCGGCGACGTCGTCTACCTCGACGGCGGCCGCGGGGCCGGCCTGGCGCCGGGCGAGGTGTTCACCGTCGTGTCGCCGGAGGACACCGTCCGCCACCCGGTGCGCGACGAGGTGGTGGGCCGCTTCTATCGCTACCGCGGGCGGGTGCGGGTGCTCTCGGTGCAGCAGGACACGGCCATCGCCGAGATCGTCCACACCTGCGATCCGATCTTCGTCGGCTCCCTGCTCGAGCCGTTCGAGCCGGAGCCGGTGCCGCTGGGGCGGCGCACCGCCATGCGGCCGGTCAACCTGCCGGCGCCGGAGGAGGCGCTGACCGATGCCGCGGTGATCCTGCGCGCCGAGGACGACATCTTCACCCTCGCCGAGGACTCGCTGGTCTACATCGACCGCGGCGCCGACGCCGCGGTGGTGCCGGGCGACGTCTACACGATCTACCGCCTCAACAAGCCGGGGCTGCCGCCGATCGTGCTCGGCGAGCTGGCGGTGCTGTCGGTCCACGACCGCTCGTCGGTGGCCCGCATCGTGCGCTCGCGCTACACCGTGTACGTGGGCGACCGGTTGGAGGAGAAGCAGTAGGAATCGGAGTGCGCCGGTTGACCCCACGCCTCGCGTGCGGTAGGTTCCACCCCTTCCCAGCGAGGCACGACGTGGCGGACGAGGCGCAAGATCTCAAGGATCGGCAAGATCGCAACGGACGCCCGGACCTCAATGGAATCCTGTGTCGACTCGTGGACGAGCTCGTGGGCCGCGGGGTGACGCTGGAGCAGGGACGCCAGGAGTTCGAGAAGCAGTTCATCGTGGCGTCGCTGCGCTCCAACGCCGGCAATCTGGGACGCTCCGCGAAGTCTCTCGGAGTGCACCGCAACACCCTGCGCAACAAGGCAACCCGGCTCGGCATCGATTTCGACGAGCACGGGGTGCGAGGCTCCGGCAAGCGCCGGGGCCGGCGCGACGGCTTGCACGGCAACTGACCCAACCAACCCTTTCGAGGACTCGCCAGAACCCTTCAGCACATCCCCGCAGCCCCTCCCGCCGCCCCCGGCGGACCTCCTTCCCGCATCTTCTTCAAGGCACGGGGTCTGCATACAGATTTCGCCAGTTCGAGATCCGCTCCAAGGTTGTGCTGGAGCGCCCTGCAACCCCGACTCCGTGGCGCCGTGCAGCCGCTGTCGCCAGGGCCACGACGTCGTCGGGGGTGCTCGGTGACGAGGTTCGAGGAGACGACGAAGATGAAACGCCGCCTCACCCGACTGCCTTTCGTCGGTCTGTGTACCCTGCTCTTTCTCGCCATCACCTTCAACTCCGCGCCGTCCTCGCCGTCGGTGCCGGGCGAGCTTCCGGAGCCGCCCGACGCGGAAGATCTGCGCACCCTGGAGGAGCTCGCCAACTGGGTGGCCCCGGGAAACACCTCGGGCACCGGGGTGACCGTGGTGTCGCGCGCCGAGGTGGCCGCCGCCCTGCGCCAGAACCGGCGGGGCTTCGAGCTGTTCCGCAGCTACACCGGGGCCGAGGACCGGCGCCGCCTGCTGGAGCGCCTGCCCTACGGCCGTCTGATCGGCGCCGTCGCCGACCGTGAGGGCCTGGACGGGCTGCTGGTCGCCGCCGTGGTGGAGGCCGAGTCGAACTTCTCGCCCGCCGCGGTGTCGCCGGTGGGCGCCCTCGGCCTGATGCAGGTGATGCCGGACACCGGCGCCGTCTACGGCGCCGAGAACCTGCTCGACCCGGCGCAGAACGTGCGCGTCGGCGCCCGCTACCTGCGCGACCTGCTGGACCTCTACTCGGGGGACCTGGAGCTGGCGCTGGCGGCCTACAACGCGGGGCCGGGCAATGTGAAGCGCTTCGGGGGGGTGCCGCCGTTCCGCGAGACGCGGCGCTACGTGGAGCGGGTGTTGTCGGCCTACGTGCGGCACCACCGCACGGTATGGCGTACTACCGGTGCCGCGGACGAGGAGTTGCTGCTGTCGCTGCGGTAGGAAACGGGAGGGCAGCCCCCCCCGCCCCG
>DATACC010000156.1:0-7878 GCA_036259255.1 Thermoanaerobaculia bacterium
GGCGTCGCGGCCCGCGACACCCCCGGCGGCCGCGGAACCCTCGCTGCCGGGACGGCGACGGACGGTGCGGGTGTCGCCGAGGCTCTGGGGCCGCAGCGGCGTCCCGGTGAGCCGCTCGCCGCGCTCGCCGTCGCGCAGCACGACCCGGCGCTCCACTTCGGGCGGCAGGTCGCCGCGGCGGGCGACGAAGGGCGTCACGTCGGGCAGCTCGCCCGCGGTGCGGGTCACCCCGGGACCGCCGCCGGCACCCGGCCGGGTGCGCAGCACGCGGGTCACCTCGGCCGGATCGCCCCAGCGGTCCGGCGTCAGACCCCGGGTGTCGGTGGTGATCAGGCCGCGCGGCACCACGTTGCGGCGCGCGTGGCGCTTCCAGTCGCGGCCGGCTCGCACGTGGCGCCACTGGTCGTGGCGGCCGAGGTAGGCGGTGGAGCACCAGTTCCAGTAGTCGTAGTGGCTCCAGGGCCCTCCGGCCCAGCCGTAGACGCCGTAGCGGAACCCCGGGCGGGAGCGATAGTGGGAGCGGTAGTAGTTGGTGTAGTAGCCCACCGGGACCCACGCCACCTGGCTCGGGCCCCAGTACCAGTAGACCCAGGCCGGCGCGAAGCTGGTCCCCGGGTACCACACCCAGCCGTAGGACGGCGCGTAGTCCCAGCTCCCGTAGTGGTAGGGCACCCAGCCCCACGGCTCGTAGGAGATCCAGGTCATGCCGATCGGCGTGTGGCGCCAGCGGCCGTGGTGGTAGGGGCTCCAACCGGCCGAGACGCGGGGGCGCCAGGCGCGGCGGCTCTCCACGGTGATCCAGGTGCCGTGGTCGTTCAGCGGTGCCGCGGCATAGGCCAGCGAGCTGTCGACCTCCGGGATGTCCAGGCGCTGGTCGTCGAGGCGCTCGGCCCAGCGCTCCAGATCGTCGTAGCGGCCCGCCTGGCGCACGTCCGAGTAGCCGGCGCGGCGGCCGGCGAGCACCAGCTCCTCGTCGGCGCGCAGCAGCACCGAGCCGGCGTCGGAGACCACCTCGGCGCGGCCGCGGCGGGCCACCACCTCGGCCCAGTCGCCGCGCTCGGCGGCGATGCGGAAGACACCCGGTGTGTCGATGTAGACGGTGCCGTTGGGCAGCGCCACCTGCGGGTACCGGTCGCCGGCCGACTCGTCGAAGACGACGAGCTGCAGGTTGCCCTCGTAGAGGGTCAGCTCGGTCACCCGGTCGTCGCCCTCGGGCGAGTAGGCGAGGCGGTCGAACACCAGGTCGGAGCCGCCGTCGATGCGCAGCAGGTTGCCGTCGGAGAGCAGCACCTCGGCCATCGAGCCGGGGACCACCCGCAGGCGGTCGCCGGCGAGCACCGGCTGGTTGATCTCGGCGTCGCCCTCTTCGCCGTCGTACTGCACCAAGGTGGCCGCACCCCGCAGGTTGCGGAAGTAGCTGTAGCCGGCGTCGTAGCCGGCCTCGGCACCGCCGTCGACGCCGTACTGGGAATCCGGCGCCTGGGCCGCGGCCGGAACGGCGAGGGCTGCCGCCAGGGCGGCGATCGCCAGAGATCGAGAGATGAAGCGAGTCTTCGAGTGCATGACATCCTCCGCGTCTGAATCACCCGTCGCGCCCCGGCCGTCTCGCTTCGCGGCGGCGTCACGCGGGGATTCCCGAGGACTTCCCAGAGCAAGCTGCGCACCAGCGTCTCGGAAGCCCTCTGCCAGGGGAAACACGCGTCACCACGGGAGAATTCGCCCTCCGCTATAATGGCGCCGCAGGTGCGGGTGTCCCCTCCGGGTGTCGGCGGCGTCCCCCCTGAATCACCCCTACTCACGAGCGAGGCAGGACGGGCGGATGGCGTTCAAGAGCTGGTTCAAGGGTTCCGGCGGTGCCGAGCCGCAGGCCGGGGCGAAGACCGATCTGACGATCGAGGACCTCATCGTCCTCGAGCGCTACGACGAGGCCGAGACACGCCTCAAGGCGCAGCTCCGCAACGATCCGGACGACCTCTACGCCCACCTCAAGCTGGCCGAGGCCTACGGCGGCCTCGGGCGCGCCGAGGCGGCCGCCGACCAGTACCTGCACGTCGCCGAGGAGTACGCCCGCGACGGCTTCTACGACAAGGGCATCGCCCTGCTGCAGCGCGCCCAGCGCGCCAATCCGGGCGACGAGCGGCTGCGCCTGAAGCTCTACGCCTTCGAGCAGGCCAAGGGGATGGAGCACAAGCGCAACGCCGCCATCGAGGGCCTGCGCCAGAGCCGTCACGCCGGTGCCGGCTCGGGCACTCGGGTGCTGCAGCTCCAGCGCATCTGGCACCACCTGGCGCCCACCCCGCTGCTGCGCCGCCTGTCGGTCGACAACCTGCGGCGCCTGTTCGCCGCGGCCGAGCCGGTGCAGCTCGTCGGGGGCCACGCGTTGGCCGGCCGCGGCGAGGCCGACGGGGTGCTCTGGGTGCTGCTCTCGGGCACCGTCGACGCGCTGCTCGAGCGCGGCGCCGGCGAGCCGACTCCGCTGCGCAGCTTCGGCCCCGGCGACGTGATCGGCGACGAGGTGGGACTGCGCCAGGGGAACTGGCCGGCGACCTACCGGGTGGCCGAGGCGGGGCTCTTCCTGCGGCTCGATCGCTCCGGGCTGGAGCACGCGCTGACCGGCAACTCGGACCCCCGAGGCTTCCTCGACGCCCTGCGCCAGGACGGCAACGACGCCGACATCACCCGCATGGTGGCCAAGCTGGAGGCACGCCCCTGATGCCGGTGCGTCCGATCCGCCTCTTCCCCGACGAGGTGCTGCGCGTGCGCTGTCCCGAGGTGGAGAGCTTCGACGAGGAGCTCGCCCGCCTGGCGGCCGACATGGTGGAGACGATGCACGCCGCCCCCGGCGTCGGCCTGGCAGCACCCCAGGTGGGCGTCGAGCTGCGGGTGATGGTGGTGGACCTGTCGGTGGGGGAGGATCCGGAGGCGCTCCGGATCTTCGTCAACCCGCGCATCGTGGAGCAGGAAGGCAGCGTGAGCGACTTCGAGGGCTGCCTGTCGATCCCCAACCTGAGCGAGAAGGTGGAGCGGCCGCAGCGCGTGCGCGTCGAGGCGCAGGACCTCCAGGGCCGCCCCTTCACCGTGGAGGCGGAGGACTGGCTGGCGCGCGCCGTCTGCCACGAGACCGATCACCTCGACGGCGTGCTGTTCATCGATCACCTGCGCGGCCTGCGCCGCGAGAAGGTGCGCCGGCAATTGCGCAAGATGCTGGAAGAGACCCCCGCATGAAGAGATTCGCTTCCCTCCTGGGCATCCTGGCGGTGCTCGCCGCCTGCGGCGGCGGCGGTGGAAATGGTCCCACCGAGCCGCCGCCGACTCCGCCGCCGGCCCAGAGCCTCACCTTCACGCCGGCCGGCTCGCCCGGCAGCGACGCCCTGGTGCTCACCCGCCAGGGCGCCGGCTCCGACACGCTGATGCTGGCCCTCGAGGCGCGGGAGGTCGACAACGTCTACGGCGTCTTCTTCGACCTCGCCTTCCCGGCCGCGGTGCTCGACTTCCAGAGCGCCGACGCGGGCAGCTTCCTCACCGCCGGCGGCGCCGACGTCTCGCTCCAGGTGGCCGAGCAGGACGGCAACCTGGTGATGGGGATCTCCCGGCTCGGGCTGGTCGGCGGTGTTTCCGGCAGCGGCACCGTGCTCACCTTGACCTTCCAGGTGAGGGCCGCTGGCAGCGGCCCCCTCGACTTCGCGCGCAACGGCGCGATCGACCCCAACGGCGGCAGTGCCGACGTCAGCTGGTTCGGCGGCAGCGTCACCAGTGTGCGCTGAGGCCGCGCCTCGCTGATGCCGGAGATCCGCTTCTACAACACGCTGGGGCGCGAGCTCGTGGCCTTCGAGCCGCTCACGCCGGGCGAGGTCGGCGTCTACACCTGCGGCCCGACGGTCTACAACCACGTCCACATCGGCAATCTGCGCACCTTCCTCTTCGAAGACGCGTTGTGCCGGGCGCTGCGCTTCCTCGGCCTCGAGGTGACTCAGGTGATGAACCTCACCGACGTCGACGACAAGACCATCGAGGGCGCCCACCGCGCCGGCGTCACCCTGGACGACTACACGGCGCCCTACGTCGAGAGCTTCTTCGCCGACCTCGACGCGCTCCACGTCGAGCGCGCCCAACGCTACCCGCGGGCCACCGGGCACGTGGCGGAGATGATCGCCTTGACCGAGCGCCTGGTCGCCGGCGGCCACGCCTACGCGCGGGGCGGCTCGGTGTACTTCCGCATCGCCAGCGATCCGGCCTATGGCAAGCTCTCGAACATCGATCTCGACGAGGTGCGCCAGGGCGAGCGGGTGGCGAGCGACGAGTACGGCAAGGACGACGTGCGCGACTTCGTGCTGTGGAAGGGAGCCAAGCCCGGCGAGCCGTCGTGGGATTCGCCCTGGGGTCCGGGCCGGCCCGGGTGGCACCTCGAGTGCTCGGCGATGAGCCAGAAGTACCTGGGCGACACCTTCGACGTCCACTGCGGCGGCGTCGACAACATCTTCCCGCACCACGAGAACGAGATCGCCCAGAGCGAGTGCGCCACCGGTCGGCCGTTCGCCCGCTACTGGCTGCACAGCGAGCACCTGGTGGTCGACGGCGAGAAGATGTCGAAGTCGCTCGGCAACCAGTACACGCTGAAGGACCTGCTGGAGCGCGGCGCCGACCCGCGGGCGCTGCGCTACCTGTTCCTGTCGGTCCACTACCGGCAGAAGCTCAACTTCACCTTCCAGAGCCTGGAAGCTGCCGCCGGTGCGCTGCGGCGGGTCGACGAGATGCGCTTTCGGCTGCAGCACGCGGCGGAAGGGGAGGCCGCCAGCGGCCAGGTGGCGGCGGCGGCCGAGCGGGCGCGCGCCGAGTTCACCGCCGCCCTGGCCGACGATCTGAACCTGGCCGGCGCCCTCGGCGCCTTGTTCGGCTTCGTCCGGGCGGTCAACGTCGCCATCGAGGGCGGCGCCGTGGGGCCGGGCGACCGCCAGCGGGTGCTCGACACTCTGGCGGACCTCGACCGGGTGCTCGGCGTCCTCGATCCCGCCGAGTGGGAGGGGGCCGGAGACGCGCCGGCCGGGCCCAGCGACGCCGAGATCGAGGAGCTGATCGCTCGCCGCCAGCAGGCCCGGGGCGACCGCGACTGGGCCGAGGCCGACCGCCTGCGCGACGAGCTGACCGCCCACGGCATCGTGCTCGAGGACACGCCCCAGGGCACCCGCTGGAAGCGCGGTGGCTGAGGGCGGCCCGGTGATCGAGGCCGGCACCCGGATCGAGGCCGGCACTCGGATCGAGGACCGTGGCTGAGGACCGCCGGGCCGGCCTGCTGGGGCCGCGGACCGATCCCGCCGGCCGGGGGCGGGTGGGGGAGCAGGCGGCGGTCGACTGGCTGCTCGGCCAGGGCTTCCAGGTCGTCGAGCGCAACGCCCGCACCGGCGCCGGCGAGATCGACCTCGTCGCTCGGGACGGCGACACCCTCTGCTTCGTCGAGATCAAGGCCCGCCTCTCGGACCGCCACGGCGGCGCGCTGGCGGCGGTCGGCCACGCCAAGCAGCGGCGCCTGGTGCGTGCCGCCCGCCTGTGGCTGGCGAGCAACCCCTGGAACGGACCGTGCCGCTTCGACGTGCTGGCGCTCGACGGCGACGGCGGGCGGTGGCGCTACACCCTGGTGCGGGGCGCCTTCACGACGTGAGCCGGCGCCCGCGTCGCGCCCCGGAGCGGCCGCTTCCGGCTCGCCTTCCGCGGAACCGCCAGGATCGCGGAAGGCCTCGCAGAAACCCTACGCCGAGGTGAACACCCGCTCCACCAGATCGCCCGTCGGTCGGTAGCCGACCTGCTGGTAGATGGCGTTCGACGTCGGGTTGGCCAGGTCGGTGAAGAGGAAGCAGGCCGTGGCGCCACCGTCGAGGAGGTGCTGACTGTAGGCGGCGACGAGGTGGGAGGCGTAGCCGCGCCCGCGCAGCTCGCGCGGCGTGTAGACGGCCCCGATCCGGTAGCCGCTGGGGGTGCGCGCCATCCGCCCGGCCATCGAGACCGGTTCCCCGGCGTCCTCCCAGAGCGCGACGGCCCCCTCGGCGGTCAGCTCCTCGGCCCGGCGGGGGCCGCCCGACAGCGGCAATCCCGCGTCCGCCTCGAAGGCGCGAACCCAGCGCACCACCAGCTCCTCGTCGGCCGCCGTGGCGATCCGCATCCGTCCGGGTGCGGGACGCTCCGGCCAGACGACCGCCCGCAGCTCGAAGGCCCGCATCCGCATCGCCATTCGGCTGCTCCCGCCGCGAAGCCTCGTCCAGCCCGCGGCGAAAGCGTCGACCACGGGCTCCGGCCCCATCACCGCCGGCAGCGAGGCGTACACCGCCGCGACGTCGTCGACGAGTCGCGGCACCGCCTCGGCGGGCATCCGGCAGAGCCCGAGCTTGAACGGCGGCGTGCGGAAGGCGCAGCCGGTGACGCGGCCCTCGGCGTCGTGGACGGTGGCGAGGTAGAGAGGCGGCTCGAAGTCGTGGTCCCCGGCGGCGAGTTTCTCGGCCACCCCCAGGACCACGTTGTTCTCGGCCTCGCGCTCCAGGAGCCACTCGCGGGCGGCGGCGAGAAAGGAGGAGGGGGCGGAGTGGCGGCGGACGCGCAAGGGGCTCGGCACCAGGCTGGCGAGCCTATCGCGCCGCACCCTCGTGCGTCAGGCTCTCCAGGAACGCCACCAGGTCCGCCACCTCGTCCTCCCGGAGCCCCAGGGGCTGGAGCAGCGTCGTCGGGTGGCCCAGGGGCGACGCGTTCTCGCGGGTGTCGTAGAAGCGCACCACCTCCTCCAGGGTCGCGAAGCGGCCGTCGTGCATGTAGGGGGCGGTGTCGGCAACGCCGCGCAGCGACGGGGTCTTGAACTGGCCGAGCTGGTCGGTCTGCTGGCGGAGGAAGTGGATCGGCGCGGTGGGCGACGGGGCGTCGGCATGGGGTCCGGCCTTGGTGAAGGGGCTCTGCAACAGCTCGAGGACACCCCGGTGCCGCGCCGGATCGACCCGGTGGTTGGCGGTCAGGGCGATGCCGAGGTCGTGGAACTCGCCGTCGCCGAGCAGCGGTCCGCTGTGGCACAGCGTGCACTGGCCGCGTCCCACGAAGAGCTGTAGCCCGCGAACCGCCGCCGCGGAGAATCCCGGCATGGCGGAGACGCCTCCCCCGTCGCGCAACGCCATGACGAAGCGGTCGAGGGCGGTATCCCGCACCACCAGGGTCCGCTCGAAGGCCGCCAACGCCTTGCCGAGGTTGGTGAAGACGACATCGGCCTGGTGCCGGTCGCCGGGCGCCATGGCGCTCCACGCCCGCTGCAGCGGGTGTTCCGGCGACTTGGGGACCGGGCTGGCGTCGGCAGGGAAGCGGCGCGGGTCGCCGGCGCCTTCCGGCAGCGGGCCGAAGAGCTCGGTGTAGGCCTGTCGCAACTCTCCGTCGCCGCGCACGAGGTGGAGGAGGCGCAGCCGGTTGGAGCCCAGCTCGGCCTCCGCCTCCAGCGGCCCGAGGGCCTGGGCCCAGGCGGAGTCGGCGCGGCCGTCCCAGAAGTGCCAGCGGTTGTAGGCGGTGTTCCAGAGGCTGGGGGCATTGCGGGCGAACCGGGCCTGCGGCGTGGACGCGGGCCGGCCGTCGGCCCAGTGCCGGCGGGGATCGTGGCAGGTGGCACAGGAGCTCCGACCGTCGATCGACAGGCGCTCGTCGAAGAACAACCGCTCCCCGAGGCGGGCGGCCCGGGGGTCGTCGGCGACGGCGTTGCTGGCGTCCGGCGGCAGCTCCGGAAGCGGCGCCATGCGCAGGATGCGCTGCAGCTCGGCGGTGGTGAGAGGGATCGAGGGGAGGGGGGACCCGGCCGCCGCGGCGTGGCGGGCGGCGCCCAGCGCGAGCGCCAGGCACGCCGCCACGGCGAGGGCCCGGCCG
>DATACC010000157.1:0-20979 GCA_036259255.1 Thermoanaerobaculia bacterium
GGCGGCGCGGCCGTGACGCCCGGCACCATCAGCACCGTGATCGTCACCAGGGCGACCACCACCCCGGCGGTGAAGCTCCACTGGATCCTGCGACGACTCCACCCACTGCGCTCAGGCCTGCGATCGTTCATGCGGATCTCCTCTTCAGTCGATGACGCGGTACCGAACCCGGCGTCGCCGGATGCGACGGCCGCCCCGGCCCCCTTGGCTCCATCGAATTCACCGATTCCTGAGAGTAGTGTCAGCGATCCAGGAAGTATTTCGGCACGGGCGGCGGAGCGGTAGAATCCGCAGTTTCTGTAGGGCGGAATGTCGCTTATGCATCTTGACACATGAGCAGGGATGCCCCTATTCTTGTGCCGCCGGCGGCGGTTGGCCGCCGGTCGAGTGCGAACCCTTTATCGACCAAGATCAGGAGACCCTCCCCATGAAGATTCGCAACCTGCTGCTCCTCGCCTGCTTCGGCCTGCTGCTCGTGGCCCCCACGGCCTTCGCCACCGAGGCGGCGCCGGCCGAGATGCCGGCCGACGTGGAAGCCGCCCCGGTGGCGCCCGACGCCGCGCCTCTGGCGCTGGAGATCCCGGAGGCCGAGGAGAAGCAGCCGGGCGGCTGCATCCAGGTGATCGTGTGGGCCCGCAACCCCGGTTCCGGCGAGTGCAAGCAGTACCCCACCCCCTGCGACGTGCCGTCGGGCTGGGATTACTACTTCACCCAGGCGGAGTGCGAAGCCGCGGCCTCCTGAGCCGTCGGCAGGTGCCGTGACGAAGGCCGGTCCCTCCGGGGCCGGCCTTCTTGCGTTCTAGCCCGAGGGGTTCTGCCGCTCGAGGACTTCCACGTCCGCCAGGTCCTTGGTACGGCCCGACGCACGCTTGTTGGCGATCAGCAAGGACTGCGAGAGGAAGGGCACGGGGAGGGACTCGATCTCCCGCACCACGCGCGTCTGCCACGCCGGCTCGAACTCGACACCGCTGATCCCGGTGAGCAGGTCGATACGCCGCGGCGGCAGACCGAGCTGGATCACGGTATCGGGGCGAGCGAAATCCTCCTGCCGGATACCCAGGGACGCCACGGGCGCACCGAACTGCTGCAGGGCACGCCAGACCCGCGCCACGTTGTCCGGGGCAGGGCGCACCCAGAGATCGAGGTCCCCCGTCGCCCGCGGAACACCGTGGATGGCCATTGCGTGCGCCCCCACCACCAGGAACTCTGCCTCCTCGGCGAGAAGGGCGGCGAGCATGTCGAGGAAGTCCGGGTTCAGGAGCGCTCCTCCCGCTGGCGGCGAAGGTAGTCGTGGATCACCAGCACGGGCATCTCGTGCCGCGAGTAGGCCGGGATCTCGCGCCCGGAGAGTGCCCACGCGTCCACGGTCAGCGGCCACACCATCGCCAGGCGCTCCTCGGGAGTGGTGGTGGCGGAGAGATCATCGCCGCATTGATCGCCGAGGGCACAGACCACCACCGGCCAGCTTCGGCGCGACTCGGCGCGTTGCCTCCGCGGCCCCTTCCTTTTACCAGTGGATGACATCATCTAGGCTACCCACGACAGCGATGACCAGTAGTCCATGAGATATCCCAGGCAATTCGCGTGAGCGGCAGAAGGGTGGACTTTCCCGTCCTCTTTTCGCCTACGAGAATAGTCAGCGGGCTGACACGGGCTTGATGATCCCCCTCGAAACAACGGACGTCCCGCAGCAGAAGCTGATCCATGCCCCTATCTTCTCCTAACAGTCTCAGGCATAGATCTGCAGCTCCTTGAGCTCGCGGATCTGGTCGCGCAGGGTGGCGGCCTCCTCGAACTCGAGGCGCTTGGCGGCGGCCTTCATCGCCTTGTCGAGGCGGGCGATGCGATCCGCCAGCGGCAGGGTGGCGTCCTCCGCCACGGCGGAGAGGCGCTGCGGCCCCGGCGTGTAGAGGTCGAGGTTCTGCATCGCCACCAGCGGGCTGTGGATGTCCTTCAGCACGGTGCGCGGCTCGATGCCGTGCTCCTGGTTGTACTCGTGCTGCTTCTCGCGCCGCCGCGCCGTCTCGTCGAGAGCCCGGCGCATCGAGTCGGTCATGCGGTCAGCGTAGAAGATCACCCGCCCCTCCAGGTTGCGGGCGGCGCGGCCGGCGGTCTGGATCAGCGAGGTGCCACTGCGCAGGAATCCCTCCTTGTCGGCGTCGAGGATCGCCACCCGCGAGACCTCTGGCAGGTCGAGCCCCTCGCGCAGCAGGTTGATCCCCACCAGCACGTCGAACTCGCCGCGCCGCAGCGCGGTGACGATCTCCACCCGCTCCAGGGTGTCGATGTCCGAGTGCATGTAGCGCACGCGCATTCCGAGATCGCCGAGGTACTGGGTCAGCTCCTCGGCCATGCGCTTGGTCAGCGTCGTCACCAGCACTCGGGTGCCGGCCTTCGTCGCCTTGCGGATCTCCCCCACCAGGTCGTCGATCTGTCCGCGGGCCGGGCGCACCTCGATCTCCGGGTCGAGCAGGCCCGTCGGCCGGATCACCTGCTCCACGAAGACGCCGTGGGTACGCTCCAGCTCCCACGGCCCCGGCGTCGCCGAGACGTAGATGCGCTGCCCCACCCGGCCGTCGAATTCGTCGAAGGTCAGGGGCCGGTTGTCGAGGGCGGAGGGCAAGCGGAAGCCGTACTCCACCAGCGTCTCCTTGCGCGAGCGGTCGCCGTGGTACATGCCGCGCACCTGGGGGATCGTCTGGTGGCTCTCGTCGACCACCAGCAGGAAGTCGTCCGGAAAGTAGTCGAGCAGCGTCGGCGGCGGCTCTCCGGGCGCGCGCCCGGAGAGGTGGCGCGAGTAGTTCTCGATGCCGTGGCAGTAGCCGATCTCGCGCAGCATCTCGAGGTCGAAGCGGGTGCGCTGCTCCAGGCGCTGGAGCTCCAGGAGCTTGCCGGCGTCGGAGAGCTCGGCCAGCCGTTCGGCGAGCTCGAGCTGGATACCGTCGATGGCGCGCTCCAGCTTGTCCTTCGGGGTGACGTAGTGGGTGCGCGGGTAGATCGCCACCCGGTCGATCTCCTGCAGCACCTCGCCGGTGAGCACGTCGAAGCGGGTGATGCGCTCGATCTCGTCGCCGAAGTACTCCACCCGGGTGCCGAAGTCCTCGTAGGAGGGCAGGATTTCCAGGATGTCGCCGCGCACGCGGAAGGCGCCGTGGAAGAGATCGAGCGGCGTGCGCTGGTACTGCATCGCCACCAGCCGCGCCAGTCCGATCTCCATGCCTTCCTCCGAGCCGCGCTCGAACAGGTGCAGCATGGCGCGGAACGCTTCCGGCGAGCCGAGGCCGTAGATGCAGGAGACGGAGGCGACGAGCAGCACGTCGCGGCGCTCGAACAGCACCTTCGTGGCGCGCAGCCGCAGGCGGTCGATCTCCTCGTTGATCGAGGTTTCCTTCTCGATGTAGGTGTCGCTCTGCGGCACGTACGCTTCGGGCTGGTAGTAGTCGTAGTAGGAGACGAAATACTCGACCGCGTTGTGCGGGAAGAAGCTCTTGAACTCCTGGTAGAGCTGGGCGGCCAGGGTCTTGTTGTGGGAGAGCACCAGCGTCGGGCGGTTGACCGCCTCGACCACCTGGGCGACGGTGAAGGTCTTGCCGGAGCCGGTGACGCCGAGCAGCACCTGCTCCTTGTCGCCGGCTTCGAGGCCGGCGACGAGCTGGCGGATCGCTTCGGGCTGGTCGCCCTGGGGAGTGAACGAGGAGACGATCTGAAAACGGTCCATCACGGCAGAGTACAACGGCGCAATCGGGGCGGAAAGTCCAGGGGGTGCGTGCTCAGGATCGAGGGCGGCGGCCGGAGAAACTCCGCTCGGTCTGCGGGATAGGATCTCGCGGAGCTTCCCCGGCCGCCTCACCCTGCTCACCGGCTACCCTTCGCCGCTCCGTCGGCGATCGTGGCCGGCGGTGCGGTTAGTGAACGGCTCCGGGGCGCGCGGGGGGCACGACCAGCGGACGGGGTGAGGGGGTCGAGTCGCGCCGCGAGAGCCCGGGGAGCAGGGCGCGCATTGCCCCCCGGCCGCTCAGGTCGAGGGGGGTGCGTCGGTGGATGGCGAGCCGCCGGGAGGCGGCTGACCGGGAGCCGGGGCGGGACGGGGCGCCGGCTGCCGGGGCTCCCCGGTGGGCTCGATGCCGGCGACCTCTTCGAGGGCCAGGGTGACCGCGGCCACCTGCTCGCGGGTGAGGGTCTCCCCCTCCGCCGTCGTGGTCATCTCGAGCAGCTCCTGCTGCAGGCGCTGCATCGCGGCGGGATCGGCCTCGCCGGTGAGGATGTCCTCGATCGCGGCGTCGAAGGCGCGGTCGAGGCGCTGGCGCTGGCTCGCCGGCAGGTCCGGCGGCAGACGCGCCTCGACGGACTGCTGGAACGAGCCGAACACCCAGCCCAGGAAGTCGTCGGCCTTGAGAACGAAGACCACGGCGCCGATGCCGAGCAGCACCAGCAACCCGGCACAGCCGAACAGCAGGACCCGCCCCAGGCCCGGCCCTCCGGCCCGCGGCGACAGCTCGATGGGAGCCCCCGGATCGAAGCGCTTCATGATCCGCAGGTTCTATCACGACCCGGCGGCGCCCGCTGGGCTCGATCCCCGCCGTCGCACCGCGACCGCGCCCCTCCCCGGCGCCATGAGGGATAATCGACGCATGGAGTACGACCCGAAGCCGCCCGAGAAGACGCCCCCACCCTCCCCCACCGCGGAGCCCCCCGCCGCGGCGCGGCCCGCCGCTTCGCCGCGCCGCAACCCGTTCCGCGGCTCGCTGCACGCGCGCCCGAGCCGGCGGCGGCGCTGGCTGCTGTGGACGCTGCCGCTGGCGGTCGTCATTGTGGTGGGGCTGATCGCCGGCGTGGCGGTGGCCGCCGCCATCCACATGCCGCGGGTCGACGACCTGGTGGATTTCCAACCCGGCCTGATCACCGAGCTCTACGACCGCGAGGGCGACACCTTCGCCACCTTCGCCCGCCAACGCCGGGTGCTGCTCCAGGAGGACGAGGTCCCGGACCTGCTGCGCGACGCCCTGATCGCGGTGGAGGACGCCAACTTCTACCAGCACGGCGGCATCGACCTGACGGCGGTGATCCGCGCCGCCTGGGCCGACATCCGCGCCCGCCGCATCGTCGAAGGCGCCGGCACCCTGACCATGCAGCTCGCCCGGCAGGTGTTCCTCACCCGCGAGCAGACCTGGCAGCGCAAGATCGAGGAGGCCCTGCTCGCCGTCGAGCTGGAGAAGAACTACACCAAGCCCCAGATCCTCACCCTCTACATCAACCTGGTGAACCTCGGGCACGGCAACTACGGCTTCGCCTCCGCCGCCCGTTACTACTTCGACAAGGACGTCGACGAGCTGAACGTGGCCGAGGCGGCGACCCTGGCGGGCATCGTCCAGCGGCCCAGCGAGTACTCCCCCTACCGCCGCCCCGACCTGGTGAAGAGCCGCCGCGACAAGGTGCTGCGCCGCATGCTGGACGAGGGCCTCCTCGCCGAGCCCGAGTACCGCGCGGCACTGGCCACGCCGCTGCTGGTCGTGGACCACGCGCCGGACCTGCCGATGGCCCCCTACTTCGCCGAGGACGTGCGCAAGTACCTGGAGGCCTCCTACGGCACCGACACCGTGCACGACGGCGGCCTCAAGGTGTGGACGACGGTCGATGCCGACATCCAGCGCGCCGCCGACGAGGCCGTGGTCGCGGGGCTGCGCCGCCTCGACCATCGGCGGGGCTGGCGCGGCGCCCCCGAGCAGCTCGGCGAGGCCGAGCTGGAGGGCGCCGACCTCGCCACCTACGAGCTGCCCAGCTGGACCGACGGCCCGGTGATGCCCGGCCGCTGGTACAAGGGCATCGTGCTCGAGTCGGGCCCGCGGGAGGCGACGGTGAAGATCCACGACAGCACCTTCTCCCTCGGCCGCGAGGGCATCGCCTGGACCCGCCGCGCCCAACCCGACGACCTGCTGTCGCGAGGCGACGTCGCCTGGTTCCGCATCGAGCAGGACGAGGAGGGAGCGACGACGCTGTTCCTGGAGCAGCAGCCGGAGATCCAGGGCGCCGCCGTGGTGCTGGAGTCGGCCACCGGGGCGGTGCGGGCCATGGTCGGCGGCTGGGACTTCGACCGCAACAAGTTCAACCGCGTCACCCAGGCGGCGCGCCAGGTGGGATCGGCCTTCAAGCCCTTCGTCTTCGGCGCCGCCCTGGAGATGGGCTACACGCCGGCCGACACCATCTTCGACGCCCCGACCGGCTTCCGCGGCGCCGACGGCAAGATCTCCTACTGGCCCCGCAATTACACCCGCGACTTCCGCGGCATCGTCACCCTGCGCTACGCCCTGGAGCATTCGATCAACGTGCCGGCGGTCAAGCTGCTCGACATGGTGGGCATCGAGCGGGTGATCGACTTCGCCCGCCGCGCCGGCATCGAGGCCGAGCTGCCGCCCTACCCGAGCCTCGCCCTGGGCAGCGCCGACATCCCGCCCATCGAGCTCGCCTCGGCCTTCGCCGCCATCGCCAACCAGGGGACCTGGGTGGAGCCCTACCTCCTCGAGAAGGTCACCACCGCCGACGGCCACGAGCTCGAGCAGCGCTCGCCGGTCACCCGCACCGTCACCGATCCGCGGGTCGCCTACGTGCTGACCCACATGCTCGAGGGGGTGGTCGACCGCGGCACGGCGGCGCGTCTGCGCGACCTGCCGCTGGACATCGCCGGCAAGACCGGCACCACCAACAACTACTCCGACGCCTGGTTCGTGGGCTTCACGCCGCGTTACACGATTCTGGTGTGGGTGGGCTACGACGTGAAGCGCTCCCTGGGCTACGGCATGACCGGCTCGGAGGCGGCGCTGCCGATCTGGCGCCAGATCGCCGACGCGGGCCTCGCCGACGGCTGGCTGCAGGAGGGCGAGCGCTTCGCGCCGCCGCCCGGCGTCACCACCCAGGTGGTCGAGTATCGCTCCGGCCGCCTGCCCGGTGAGGGCAGCGGCGGCATCGAGGAGGCCTTCGTGGAGGGCACCCAGCCGGTGCAGCAGGCGAGCCCCCAGGACGCCGTGATCGACGATCTCCCGTGGTATCAGCAGCGCGCCTTCTATCTGCCGAAGGAGGGCGAGAACATGACCTCCACCGACGAGGAAGGCCAGACGCCGCTCGAGGAAGCCGACCCGGCCGCCGAGGAGCCCGCCCCGGCCGCCGCGTCCGGCGAGGGCGACTAGGGGCCGGCGCCACCGCCGCCGGGCGGACGGGGCCGGGCGGGCGAACGGCGTTGCTGCGGGCTAGACGACGCCCTCGCGGGTCTCTGCCACCAGGTGGTCGACCACGGCTTGCATGCTGCCGGTGCGGTGGAAGACGGCGAGCTGGCGGTCGGCGCTGGTGCCGCCGTCGAGGATGGTGCGGGCGTACTCCACCTCGCGGCGCACGCCGAGGGAGTCGACGACGTCGTCCACCAGGTCGAGGATCTCCCGGATCAGCTCGCGCACCGGCACCTCCTCGCCCTTGCCGAAATCGATCAGCTTGCCGTCGATGCCGTAGCGGATGGCGCGCCACTTGTTCTCGCAGACGAGGGCGTGGCGGTAGCGGCGCCACGAGCGGTTGCCGCGGCGTAGCTGGATCAGCTTGGTGACCAGGGCCAGGATGAGGGCGGCGAGGCACACCGCCTCGTCGACCTTGGTGCAGATGTCGCACACCCGGAACTCGAGGGTGGGGAACTTCGGGTGCGGCCGCATGTCCCACCAGATCATGGTGGGGTCCTCGATGGAGCGCGTGGCGAGCAGCACGTCCACCATGCCCTCGTACTCGCTCCACGAGGTGAAGGCGGGGGGGGGGCCGGTGCGTGGCAGGCTCTCGAAGACGATCGAGCGGTAGGACTTGAGGCCCGTCTCGCGGCCATGCCAGAACGGTGAGCTGGTGGACAGGGCCAGCAGGTGGGGCAGGAAGTAGCGGGCCTGGTCCATCACGTCGATCATCAGCTCGCGGTCGTCGAACCCCACGTGCACGTGCATGCCGAAGATGAGCATGCGGCGGGCGACCTCGGCCATGGTGTCGGCGTGCTTGGCATAGCGCTCGGCGGAGGTGACCTCCTGGGACAGCCAGCTCGAGAACGGGTGGGTGCTGGCGGCGGCGATGGTCAAGCCGTGCCTCTCGGCCACCTCGATGACGGTGCGCCGCAGCCGGATCAGCTCGTCGCGGGCCTCGTCGATGGAGTGGCAGATCTTGCTGCCGACCTCGATCTGCGAGCGCAGGAACTCCGGCTTGATCTGGTCCTCGAGCACCAGCCGCCCATGGTCGAGGAACTCCTGCACGTAGGAGCGCAGCTCCCGCGTCTCCGGATCGAGGATCTGGTACTCCTCCTCGATGCCGATGGTGAAGGGTTGCCGAGGCATGGCCGGGGAGTCTACCAGTGTGCTCCGCCGCCGGCTCGGGGAGCGCTCAGAGGTTGCCGAACAGGTCGTCGAAGGCGGCGCGCGCCTCGTCGGGGGTGCGGGCGCCCGAGTCGCCCTCGAACTCCGCCGCCCGCTTGGGGGCGAACAGCACGCACTCGTTGCGCTTGCGCTTCTTGGCCACCACCACCTCCACCGGCTGGCGGCACTGGAAGCGCGCCGAGGGATCGAAGTGGGTGCAGTGGACGCAGGCGTGCAGGTCGGTGCCGCAGCCCGGGCAGACCTGCTCGAGCTCGATGCCGCCGGAGGCGGCCACCCGGCGGCCGCAGTCGGAGCAGCGGAACACCGAGCTGGTGGGGGCGCCGAGGCCGCGGCCCCGGGGGCCTTCCTTGCGGGGCGGCGGACCCTGCGGGCGCGGTTCGCGACGGCTCTCGCCGCGATCCCGGTCGCCGTCGCGGTATCCCCGCTGGCGGTATTTCTGATCGGACATGGAGTCTCCTGTCTGGCCGATTGTACGTGAGTAGGCCGCGAAAGGTTGGAAAGCGCCCGCGTCGCCCTGCCGGGGGCGGTGGCTCAGTCGAGGGGCGCCAGCAGCGCCGCCTCGTCCTCGCTCGGCTGCAGCCAGGCCACGCCGACGGTGCCGGGGCCGCCGTGGGCCCCGACGGTGGGGCCGATCTCGGCGACGATCATCTCGGTCACGGAGAAACGCTCCTCCACCAGCCGGCGCAGCCGGTCGGCCCACACCGGCGCGTTGGCATGGGCGACGCCGGCGATCAGCGGACGCTCCGGGTCGCAGCGCTCCACCATCAGGTCGAGGATGCGGGGATGGGCGGCCCGGCCGCCGCGTACGCGGTCCACCGGCACCACCTCGCCGCCGGCGACCCCGAGGATCGGCTTGATCCCGAGCAGCCGCCCGACCACCGCCCGGGCGCCACCGATGCGACCACCGCGACGCAGGTACTCCAACGTATCGACGACGAAAAGCGTTCCCACCCGCTGGCGCAGGTCGTTCAGGCGGCGCGCCACCTGGGCGGCGGAGAGGTCCCGCGAGGCCATGCGCGCGGCGAACAGCGCCAGCAGCCCGAGGCCGAGGCTCACCACCCCGCTGTCGACCACCTCCAGGCGATGACCGTCGGACTCGGCACCGGCGTCGTCGGCGGCGCGGCGGGCGTGGACCACGGTCTGGGACATCTTCTCCGACAGGTGCACCGACACCACGTCGCGGCGCGGCAGCAGCTCGCGGTAGCGGACCAGGAAGTCCTCCGGCGCGGGCGGCGAGGTGGCCGGGTGCTCGCTCTGCTCGCCCAGCACCTCGTAGAAGCGCTTCGGCCGCAGATCGACCCCGTCGTGGAACACCTTCTTGCCGAAGCGCACCGACAGCGGCACCACCTCGATGCCGTGGGAGCGGGCCAGCGCCACCGGCAGATCGGCGCTCGAGTCGGTGACCACGAAGGCGCGGGCCTCCGGCTCGAGCAGGCGCAGGAAGCCGCGGGCTTCGAGCCGGCGCAGCGCCGCCAGGATCTCGCCGTCGGTCTGTGGCAGGCGGTCGAGCAACGCACCCAGGCTGGCGCCGTGCCCCGCCTCCATCAGCTCCTGCTCGAAGGGGGTGAACGAGGCCGAGAAGAACGCCGGCCCGACGCCCACCTCGACACGGCTGCGCGGGTTCGGCAGCTCGCCCACCGAGGCGTCCTCGATGGCACGGATCACCAGGTCGTCGACCCGGCGGTCGATCGCCTCGCCGGAAGGTCCCGGCGGCACCTCGAGGGCGGGGCGCACGTGGAAGGGCCCCTGGTGCAGGCGGCCGATGCGGCAGAAGGCCTTCACGCCGCCGGCCGCGGCGGTCGACGCCGCCTCCCCCTCGCGGGCGCTGGCCGCGGCGCTGGCGGCGACCACCTCGCCGCGGTCGAAGCGCACCTGCCCACCGGGCACCGCCAGCGCGCCGGTGAACAGCGCCCGGTGCAGGGCACGCACCAGTTCGAGGGGCGGCAACTGCTCCAGGTCGCCGACCAGCGTCTCGAGGCCGGGGTCGGTCTCCACCCCCACCTCGCGGCCGAGCAGCACCAGGCGCACCTTCTGCTCCACCTCGGGATTCGCCAGCCCGTCCACCGGCACGAAGCGCACCGCCGGGGGCAGGACCTCCTCGTCCTCGCCGCGGCGGCCGAGCAGCACCAGCGTGCGCTCGGCGCCTCCCTGCCAGCGGTCGAGGATCGAGGCGTCGCCGAACCCGGGCAGGGCCGAGGAGGCCACCACCACGCCGGGTCCGAGGCGGGCGGCGAAGCGCTCCCCCTCCTCGACCGTGACGGCAGGGATCACCTCGTAGCCGTAGCGCGCGAGGCCGGTGGAAAGCTCCCGGCGCCTCGCGGTGTCGGGCTCGACCAGCAGGACCGACGGACGTTCCATGGGTGGCCCCATCCTATCCCACCACCACGGCGGCGAATCGCCGTGTCCCTACGCGCTGATGCGACTTCACGAGAGCTCGAAATCGAGCACCACGGGTAGGTGATCGCTCGCCACCCGGCACAGTTGCAGGCGGCTGGTGCGGACGTGGATCAGGCGCAAGCCGCCGCGGTAGTAGACGCGGTCGAGGCCGCCGCGGGGCGAGAACGACGGATAGGTGCGGATGACGCCGTTGCGGCTCTTCAGATCGGTGGCGTTGCGGAAGCCCAGGGCCTGGGTGAACAGCGGCCGCAGCAACGAGCGCCAGTCGTTGAAGTCGCCGCCGACGATGCACGGCTGCTCCGGCGGCAGGTCGGCGAGCTCGTCGCAGCGCAGCAGCACGCCGGCCTGCTGCTCGCGCTCCCGGGCCGAGAGCCCGAGGTGGAGGTTGAACAGCTCCAGGCGCCGCTCGCCGCCTTGGAGATCCGGCGGCAGCAGCAAGGTGGTGTGCTGGCAACCGCGCCGCTTGCGGCGGCCGATGGTCAGGTCGATGTTGCGCTCGCGGCGCACCGGGAAGCGCGACAGGGTGGCGTTCCCGTACCACCCCTTGCGCAGGCTGACGTTGTGGCCGAGCGCGAAGTGCGGGTACCCGGCCGCCTCCGCCAGCTCGCGGGCGAGATTGAGCTCGCGGGAGCGCGGCGCCCCCTCGTCGACCTCCTGCAGCAGCACCAGGTCGGGATCGTGGTGGTTGATGATGGCGACGATCCGCTCCGGCCGAAAGCGGCGGTCCACCCCGATGCAGCGGTGGATGTTGTAGGTCATCACCCGGAAGCGCACGATGCGCACCGGCGACAGGGCCTCGTGCCCGGCGGGCGCCGCTCCGGCGGTGCTCATGGCGCGGATTCCACGGCTCGCGGGGTGCTCACCGGCCCGATGCTAGCGGATCGGCGATGGCCGGCGGCGGGCTCCTCCGCCTCCGACGCGAGGGGCACGATCTCCAGCGGCCCCACCGCGATCCCGCGCCCCAGAGGCAGCGCCAGCACGCGGAACGTCGGGTTGGCCAGCACCACCTCGGCGAGCGGCAGCGGCAGGCGCTCGCCGGGCGGGCCGGCCAGCACCAGCACCAGCCGCCGTGTGCGCGGCCCCACCAGCACCCGTCCCTCGAGACGCCGGAAGTCCCGCCGACCGCCGGGGGCGAGCAGCGCGAAGTCCTGCTCCGGCACCAGCAGCGCCACCGGGAACTCCGGCGCGTACCACTGCAGGTGGCGATGGTAGGGATAGAGGAAGCCCTCCGCACCCGCACCGCCGGTGCCGGAAAGCTCGACGGTGGCGAGCAGCGTCTCCTCGGGCGCGAAGCGCTCCAGCGCCGCCAGCAGGGCGTCGAGGTCGCGTTCGTAGCCGGCCAGCTCCCCGCGGTTGTGCTCGTGGCGCACGGCGGCGAGCCAGCGCGGCTGATCGGGCCGGCGGTCGGCGCCGAAGAGGAACAGACCGGCACCGGCGAGCAGCGCGACCCCCGGCACCAGCAGCCGGCGCCAGCGCGCTCCCGGCCCCGCCGCCGCCGGCGCGGCGACGAGCGCCGCCGCCAGGAGCAGGGCCGGCAGGTGGACCAGCGTGTAGCCCGCCTTGGTGACGTGGAACAGGGCGAAGAAGGCGACCGGCGGCACAACCCAGACGAGCAGCAACGGCAGCCGCGACAGCGCGAGCCGCACGCCCTCCGCGGCGCGGCGCGGGGCGACCGCCCAGCCAGCGAGCAGGGCCGCCACCGCCGGAACCGTCCCCTGGACGCCCCACTTCACCAGCACCTCCAGGTTGTGGGCGAGGGCCGCCGCGCCGGCGCCGTGGAGCACCGAGGTGTACGGCAGCAGGGCCGCGAAGTGCTCGCCACTGATCCGCCGGTACTCGCCCAGGCCGCCGGCGAGCGCCGCCAGCGGCACCAGCCAGGCGGCGATGCAGACGGTGCCGAGCAGGGCCCCGGCGGCGAGGGTCGCCAGTCCCAGGCGGCGCCGGGCGCGCCACAGGCCGAAGAGGAAGAGCGGAAAGAGGAGCACGAGCGTGGACGGACGCACGCCGCCGGTGAGCGCGAACAGCGTGCAGGCGAGGAGAAAGGCGCCGCGCCCGTCCATCATGCGCAGCGCCGCCCAGGCGAGCACCACCGCCAGCCCCGACTCGACCGCGTAGACCAGCGGCAGCTCGCCGTAGAACCACAGCAGCGGGTTGGTGGCGTAGAGCGCGACGGCGAGCACGGCGGCGGCCCGGGAGGTGGCTGGAGGGAATCGGCGTGGGACCACGGCCGGGCGCTGGTGTTGGGGGCGTGGAGCACCCCGCTCCGGGACCGGCCCTCGATTCAGGAACTCTGGGAGGGGCTCGGGCCTGCCTTCCGCCGGCGCTCCGTCGCTCGTGCCCTCACACGGGGCTTGCCCCGGCGCCGGCTCCAGAGCTCCCGGAGCGGGGTGCTCCACGCCCGGGGAACCAGGAGTGGGCGATCCGGAGACGAGGCGCGCTGCCAGCAGCACCAGGAAGGCGGCGCCCACCGCCTGGGCGAGGATCGACAGCGCCACCATCGCCGGGCCCGGGGCGACACCGAGGGTGGCGAGGACCTTCAGGGCGCCGACGTAGAGCGGATATCCGGGCGGATGGGGCTGGTGGGCGGCGAGATCGAAGTCGGCCACCGCCAGGGCGAACTGCACCGAGTCGTGGTCCCACAGCCGCCCGACGGCGAACGGCAACCGCAGCGCCACGACGGCCAGCGCAGCCAGCCCGGCGAGCCCCGCTAGGCCGCCGGGGTTGCGTCCCGTGGGGTTCCTGCGGCTGGCCTTCACGCGGCGCTCACTCCGAGACCCGCCGCTCTCTTCGTCTCCGACCGTTCACGCCGCGCCCACCACCGCCGGCCCACGGCATACCCGATCCCACTCCGGCTGCGCTCTCGCCTACCGCGGTCCCAACCGCGCTCGCCACCGGTCCCGTGGGCGTGGAGCACCCCGCTCCGGAAGCTCTGGAGCGGGCGCCGGGGCAAGCCCGGCGTGAGGCCACGAACGAGGGAGCGCCAGCGGAAGGCAAGCCCGAGCCCCCTCCGGACTTCGGAAATCGAGGGCCGGTTCCGGAGCGGGGTGCTCCACGCCCCCCTCCCGGCCGCTGGCCGTGGCCCGCCAGCCACCATCCCCTCAACCAAGAACACTCTCGCGCCGCTCCGCCAGCAGCGCCTCGAGCGCCGGATCCACCACCACCGGATAGGCGGCGGTGTCGCCGTGCAGGCGGCGCAGCGCGGGGGGCAGACGGGCGAGCTCGGCCCGGCAGCGCTCGCGGGCCTCGGCGGCGCCCTCGGCCGGGCCGATCCGCTCGCCCCCTGCCATCACCGGCCGCAGCAGGCGCGACTCCGGCGGGAAGCGGCTCTCGTCCTGCCGCCGCAGCAGGCGGTCACCGGCCAGGGTGCCGTCGGGCTCCCACTCGCGCACCACCTGCTTCGGCCCCGGGTAGGTCGCCTTGCCGGCGCTGGTCTTGAATGTGGGCCGGCACACGCCGCCGCGCTCGATCTCCACCAGCTTGTAGATGCCGGGCAGGTACGGGTGGTCCGAGGAGGTGGCGAGCCGGGTGCCCACGCCGAAGGCGTCGATCGGCGCGCCGGCGGCGATCAGCTCCGCGATGCGGTGTTCGTCGAGATCGCCGGAGGCGAGCACCAGCGCGTCGCGGCGGCCGTGGCGATCGAGGATCTCCCGTGCGCCGCGGGCCAGCGCCGCCAGGTCGCCGCTGTCGAGGCGCACGCCGACGAACGGACGCCCGGTCTCCACCGCCCGGCGCACGCCCCCCAGCGTGTCGTAGGTATCGACCAGCAGGATGGTGTGCTCCGGGAAGGCGTCCTGGTAGGCCCGGAAGGCCTCCGCCTCGCGCTCGAAGGCCATGACGAAGCTATGTGCCATGGTGCCGGTGACCGGCATGCCGGTGCGCAGGCCGGCGAGAACGTTGGAGGTGGAGTCGACGCCGCCCACCCACGCCGCCCGCGCCGCCCAGGCCCCGGCCTGGGGGCCGTGGGCGCGGCGGGTGCCGAACTCCGCCACCTGGCGCTCGCCGGCGGCCAGCCGCACCCGCGCCGCCTTGGAGGCGATGGCGCTCTGGAAGTTGACGATCGTGAGGAGCAACGTCTCGACCACCTGGGCCTCGAGCAAGGTGCCGCGGACGCTCATCACCGGCTCGTCGGGGAAGAAGAGGGTGCCCTCCGGCATCGCCCGCACGTCGCCGCGGAAGCGGAAGGCGCCGAGCATCGTGAAGAAGGCCGGATCGACGCCCGCGAAGGCCGGCAGGCCGCGCAGGTAGTCCAGGTGCTCCGGCGTGAATCGCAGCCTTTCGAGGGCGGCGAGCGCCTGCTCCAGGCCGGCGAAGACCAGGAAGCGGCGCTCCGCCGGCAGGCGCCGCACCCACAGCTCGAAGGTGGCCCGGGCGGCGCCGGCCGCCCCCCCGGCCGCCGCCGCGCGCTGCTCCATGGCGTGGTAGGCCGCCGCCATGGTGAGATGGTAGAGGTCGGTGGCGACGGCCAGGTCGTCGTCGCCGAAGCCGAAGGTGCCGGCGGGGCTCACGGTGGCGCCCCGGCGCACGCCCCGTCCGTCATCGCGGCGGATGCCGCGTCGGAAAGCTCGGCGGTGAGCACCGTCACCGCCTGGCCGGCGAGCACCACCCGGTCGCCGGCGGGCCGCACGCGCACCGTACCGCCGCGCTCCGACGCCTGGTGACCGATGACCTCGGGACGCCCCAGCCGCTCGGCCCAGAAGGGTCCTAGGGCGCAATGGGCCGAGCCGGTCACCGGGTCCTCGTCGATGCCGACCGCGGGGCAGAAGAAGCGCGAGACGAAGTCGTACCCGCCGCCCGGCCCCTGCGCCGCGGCGGTGACGATCAATCCCCGGATCGGCAGCCGCGCCACCGCGGCACGGTCGGGCGCCAGCGCCCGCACCTCCGCCTCGGAGGCGAGCTCCACCAGCAGGTCCTTGTCGTTGGCGCCGACCCAGCGCGGCGCGGTCCCCAGCAGCCCGGCGAGGCCCGCCGGCGGCGCGACCGGGCGCGGCGGCAGGGCCGGGAAGTCGAGCTCGATCCAGTCGCCAGCCCGGCGCGCCGAGAGAAGGCCGCTGGCGGTGTGGAAGCGGGCCTCGGCGTCGGCGGCCAGGTGGCCCTCCTGCCACAGCACGTGGGCGCTCGCCAGGGTGGCGTGGCCGCAGAGGTCCACCTCGACGAGGGGCGTGAACCAGCGCAGGTCCCAGTCCACACCCCGATCGTCGCGCCGGTGCGCGCCGGGCCGCGCGCGGCGCAGCAGGAAGGCGGTCTCCGACAGGTTCATCTCGCGGGCAAAGGCCTGCAGCCAGGCATCGGGCCGCGGCGCCGGCAGCACGCCCACGGCGGCCGGGTTGCCGCGGAAGGCCCGGTCGGTGAAGGCGTCGACCTGAACGATGCGCAGGGGTTCGGCGGGCGAGGAGTCGGAGCGCAGGGGCCGGGGCTGGGGGTGCAGGGACACGGGGGGATCGTAGCAATCCCGAAGGCCGGCCGCCGAGGAGCCCTTCGTCAGGTGCTCGGGGTGCCGGGCGGCGTTCCCCCCTCCCCCGCCGGCAGCTCGGACGTGCACTGCGGGCAGCGGCGCGCACGCACCGGAATCGACGACAGGCAGAACGGGCAGTTGCGGGTGACCGCCTCCTTCGGGTCGGTCCCCTCCTCCCGGCGGCGCAGCCGGTTCATCGCCCGCACCAACAGGAAGGCGGCCAGGGCGACGAGCAGGAAGGTGAGGCACAGGTTGACGAACCGCCCGTAGTTCACGGTCACCGCGCCGGCCGCCTGGGCCGCCTCCAGGGTCGTGTAGGGCCCCGGCGGCACACCGTCGCGCAGCAGCACGAAGAAGTCCTCGAAATCGATGCCGCCGAGCAGCAGCCCGAGCGGCGGCATGAAGACGTCGTCCACCAGCGAGCGGGCGATCGGCGTGAACGCACCGCCGACCAGGATGCCGATGGCCATGTCCACCACGTTGCCCCGCAGGGCGAATTCCTTGAACTCCCGGAACATGAGGTTCCCTCCTTGCGCCATTGTGACGCAGCCCGGCCGGATCGTCCGCATGACAAGGGCGCCATCTCCTGCTAGACTCCTCGCCGCTGATGCTCTTCCTTCTCGCCCGCACACTCGCCCGCACCCTGGTGCTGATCCGGCTTCCGGAGTTCGCCCAGCCGTACGTCGAGGCCGCGGACCGCCTGCTGCAGCGGGTGCAGAAGGTCAAGGTCTTCCAGCCGACGGTCTCGCCCTGCGTTTCGATGGCGCGGCCGGTCCTCGTGGTCAAGCGCTCCAACCCGCGCGGCCGCGATCGGACCTCCAACCAGCTCCCCCGCTCGAAAACTCACGAGGGCTGACGCGGCCCCGCGCGGCTTCACCGCCGCGCACGGGGTCTCCGTACGGCCTCGCGAGTCGTCCGCCCACCCGCCCGACCGGGGCGGGAGCGGCCATCGAGCAGCAAGGGAGCTTCATGAAGCACGAATCAGCAGCCGCCGGTCCCGGCCTTGCCGAGCAGGAGCCGGCGACCGCCCGCAGCCCGCGGCCGGAATCCTCCGGCGCCCCCGGCTTCGCCGCCGTCCTCGCCGCCTTCCAGGCGCGGTTCGAGACCGTCCTCGCGGAGTGGCTCGCCACCCGCAGCAGCACCCTGGGCGGCGAGCTCGCGGTGGGCGGCGAGCTGGTCGACGGCGTCGCGCGGCTGGCGACCGCCCCGGCCAAGCGCCTGCGCCCGGCGCTGGTCCACTTCACCTGGCGGGCGCTGGCACCGGCCGGCGCGCCGGAGACCGGCGTCCTGCCGCTCGCCCTGTCCACCGAGCTCCTCCACACCTACCTGCTGATCCACGACGACGTGATGGACCACGCCGAGCTGCGCCGCGGCAGAAGCTCGGCCCACGCCGAGTTCGCCCACCGCCACCGCGAGCGCGGCTGGGGTGGCGAGGCGGCGGAGTTCGGCGTCGCCACCGCCATCCTGCTCGGCGACCTCGCCCACACCTGGGCCTGGGAGCGCTTCCAGGCCGCCAGCGGCGAGCTCGCCGCCGGCCCCCGGCGCGACGCCCTGGCCGCCTGCTTCGCGGCCATGGCCGAGGAGGTGATCGCCGGCCAGTACCTGGAGATCGTCCTCGCCCAGCGCGGCGACGGCAGCGCCGAGGAGCTGGGCCAGGTGCTGCGCCTGAAATCGGGCCGCTACTCCGTCGAGCGGCCGGTGCAGCTTGGGGCCCTGTACGCGGCGGGGGCCGGCGGTCGCGATCTCGATTCCCGGGTGCTCGACGCCCTGTCGCGCTACGGCCGCGCCCTCGGCGAGGCCTTCCAGCTCCAGGACGACGTGCTCGGCACCTTCGGCGAGGCCGGCGAGGTGGGCAAGCCGGTGGCCGGCGACCTCGAGGAGGGCAAGATGACCTTCCTCGTGTACCACGCGCTGCGCGACGCCGCCCCGGAGGAGGCCGTGCGGCTGCGCCGGGCGCTGGGCCGCAAGGGCCTGACCGGCGCCGAGGCGGAGGACGCCCGCGCCATCCTGCGCGGCAGCGGCGCCCTCGAGCAGGTGCGCCAGATGGTCGAGGAGCGCGTCGCCGCCGCCCGCGCCGCCCTCGCCGAGGCCGCCGCCGCCGGCCCGGGCGCTCCCCGCGGCGACGGCCTCGCCTTCCTCTCCGGGATGGTCGACTACCTCGCGGAGCGGCGGCGATGAGCGACGCACTGCACACCCTGGCCGCCGCCGCCCCCGGGGCTCCCGACGCGGCGCGGGACCGCAAGGCGGAGCACATCGAGCTGGCGCTGGACGACCGCATGCAGCTCGAGCGCTCCCACTTCGACGACTACGTGTTCGCCCACGCCGCCCTGCCGGAGATCGACGCCGCCGCGGTCGACACCTCGGTGGAGTTCCTCGGCAAGCGCCTGGCGGCGCCGCTGCTCGTCTCGTGCATGACCGGCGGCACCGAGGTGGCCTCCGAGATCAACCGCAACCTGGCGCTGGCCGCCGAGCGCTGCGGCGTGGCGGTGGGGGTGGGCTCGCAGCGCAAGGCGCTCGAGGACACCGGCACCGCGGGCAGCTTCCAGGTGCGCGAGGCGGCCCCCGGCGTGCCCCTGCTCGCCAACCTCGGAGCCGTGCAGCTCAACTACGGCTACGGCCTGGAGGAGTGCCGCCGGGCCGTGGAGATGATCGCCGCCGACGCCCTGGTGCTGCATCTGAACCCGCTCCAGGAGGCGATCCAGCCCGAGGGCCAGACCGACTTCTCCACCCTGCTGCCGAAGCTGGAGACGATCGCCCGGGAGCTGGCGGTGCCGGTGATCGCCAAGGAGGTGGGCAGCGGCATCTCCGGCGCCACCGCCCGGGCGCTGGCCGAGCGCGGCATCCGCATCGTCGATACCGCGGGCGTGGGCGGCACGAGCTGGGCCCGCATCGAGGCGGCCCGGGCCGGCGACGCCGCCCTGGGCGAGGTGTTCGCCGACTGGGGCATCCCGACGCCGCGCTCGATCGTCGAGTGCCGCGCCGTCGGCGGCCTCACGGTGATCGGCAGCGGCGGCCTGCGCCACGGCCTCGACGTCGCCAAGGCGATCGCTCTCGGCGCCGATCTCGCCGGCATGGCGTGGCCGTTCCTGGCCGCCGCCACCGAGTCTTCCCAACGGGTCGTGGAGCGCATCGAACGGGTGGTCCGGGAATTGCGGATCACCATGTTCTGTCTCGGCGCCAGGACCATCGCAGAGCTGCAGAGAGTCCCCATCCACAAGAGGTCCGAGCGATGACGATGATGGAAAAAACCCCCGTCCCGGAGCGCGAAACCGACGTCCACGAGGAGCTGGTGGAGGAGCTGGTGCGCGGCGAGCGCCGCTTCCACGCGCTGCCCAAGGACCTGCCCGCCGACGAGGCCGCCCGCGTGCGGCGCGAGGCGCTGGAGCGCATCGGCGGCGGCAGCATGGAGCACACCGGCAGCTACACCCTGGATGCCGAGCGCGCCGCCTACCGCAACTGCGAGAACTTCATCGGCGTCACGCAGATCCCGGTGGGGGTGATCGGTCCGCTGCGCCTGAAGGGCGAGCACGTGGAGGGCGACGTCTACGTGCCGCTGGCGACCACCGAGGCGGCCCTGGTGGCGAGCACCAACCGCGGCTGCGCGGCGATCCGCGAGGCCGGCGGCGCCACCGTGCGCGTGGAGGAGGCCGGCATGACCCGCGCCCCGGCCTTCCGCACCTCGGGGGTCGACCAGACCCGCCGGTTCCTCGCCTGGGTGAACGAGCACGAGGACGAGATCCGCGCCATCACCGAGGGCACCAGCCGGTTTCTCAAGCTCCTCGACATCCGCCCCTTCCACTTCGGCACCAGCGTCTTCCTGCGCTTCCGGTTCGACTCCGGCGACGCCATGGGCATGAACATGGCGACCATCGCCTGCGACCGCGTGGTCACCGAGTACATCGAGCCGGAGACGGGCATCGAGTGCATCGCGCTGTCGGGCAACTACTGCGTCGACAAGAAGCCGGCGGAGATCAACTTCCAGGAGGGGCGCGGCAAGCGGGTGCGCGCCGAGGTGGTGCTCGAGGCGCCGATCCTCAAGCGCTACCTGAAGACCACCGCCCGCGACCTGGTGGAGGCCCAGTACCGCAAGAACCTGCTCGGCTCCATCGCCGCCGGCTCCATGGGCTTCAACGCCCACTACGCCAACGTCCTGTCGGCCGCCTTCATCGCCCTGGGGCAGGACCCGGCCCACGTGGTGGAGGGCTCCCTCGGCGTCACCTGCATCGAGCCGCGGGGCCCGGAGGCGGTGTACGCCTCGATCTTCCTGCCGGACCTGCCGGTGGGCGCCATCGGCGGCGGCACCAACCTCTCCACTCAGTCCGAAGCGCTGCAGCTCCTCGGCATCGAGCCCGATCCGCAGCGCCCCGGCGCCGCGGCGCGGCGGCTGGCGGAGATCATCGGCGGCGCCGTGCTCGCCGGCGAGATCTCGCTGATGGCCGCCTTCACCTCGCAGGACCTCGCCCGCGCCCACGAGCGGCTGGGGCGCGGCCAGTTGCCGCCGGGCATCCCCGGGAGCAACGGCAGCGGCGCCTAGTGGCGCCCCCCTCGACACGACCGATGACCCGCTGCCCCACCACCGCGCGGGCGCGGGGCCGGGCGGTGGCCTCGGCCCCGGGCAAGCTGATCCTGATGGGCGAGCACGCCGTGGTCTACGGCCGCCCCGCCCTGGTGGCGGCTCTCGACCTGCGGCTGCGGGTGGTCCTCGAAGCGCGCCGGGACCGCGCGGTGGTCATCGCGCTGCCC
>DATACC010000158.1:0-7443 GCA_036259255.1 Thermoanaerobaculia bacterium
GCGCAGTGGCAGCGGGCGCGCGCGCAGGTCCTGCCGGCGCGCGGCCTGCCGGCGGCGCGCGACCTCGCCGCCGCCCTGGACGATCCGCTGCTGCGGGTGATCACCCCCGCGCTGGACGCTCTCGCCGAGCACCATGGTGCAGCCCTGCGCCACCCGCTGCTCGACCACCGTCTCTTCGAGCTCGCGGCCAGCCTTCCCGCCGAGCAGACCGCCCGGGAAGGCCGGCGCAAGCGGGTGCTTCGCGAGGCGGTCCGTCCCTGGCTGCCGGCGGCGGTGGTCGACCAGGGTGAGAAGATCGTGCCGGTGGAGGTGCTCGACCGCGGCCTGCGGGAGCGCGAGCCCGCCCGCGTGTGGCCGCTGCTCACCGGCATGCGGGCCGCCGAGGCGGGCTTCGTCGACGAGGAACGGCTGCGGCGGGCCTATCGACGCTACCTCGCGGGCGACGGCGGCTACCGGTTCTGGAACACCGTGACCCTCGAGGACTGGCTGCGGCACCACTTCTGATGCCCGCGAACCTCTCTCCCCCCGACCACCGCCGCCTCGGCGCCCTGCTGCACCAGCTCGGAGAGGGGCTGCGCTTCGTCGACTACCGACAGGCCGAGCGGGATTGCGCCCTCCTGGCCGAGGAGCTGGCGCGGCAGGTTCCCGATCTCGCGCGGGCGCGGTTCACCGCCGTGCCGCGGGGCGGGCTGATCGTGCTCGGCATGCTCTCCTACCTGCTCGAGCTGCGCCCGGAGCAGCTCGCTCCGGAAGGCCCCCCCGGGACGGGACCGGATCTGCTGGTGGTGGTCGACGACTGCGCCCTCAGCGGCCTGCGCGCCCGCCAGGCGCTGGCCGCCGGTGGCTCGCGGCGGGTGGTGCTGGCCCACCTCTACTCGCCGCCGCCGCTGCGCCAGTCCCTCGAGGCCGATCCCCGGGTCGAGCGCTGCCTCGCCGCCCGCGACCTCGCCGACCGCACCGCCGAGCTGCTGCCCGATGCCGCCGAGCGGGAGGCGTGGGCGCGCCGCTGGCGCGAACGCCTCGGCGAGCGCTCCTGGCACGGCCTCGCCGAACCGGTGGCCTTCGCCTGGAGCGAGCCGGACCGCCCGCTGTGGAACGACCTGGCGGGACGGGCCGAGGACGGTTGGCGGCTGGTGCCGCCCCACCGCTGCCTGAAGAGCCGTGTCCGCCTCGGCGGCATGGAGCTCGCCGCCGCCGAGGCCCGCGGCACGGCGCCCGGCAGGGAGCAGGACCCGCAACGCGACGAGCCGGCGTGGCGGCTGGCACCCGGCATCGCCTGGGGCGATTTCGACGGCGTGGTGTGGCTCTGCCGCTCGACCGACCGCCAGGTGTTCTCCCTCGCCGACACCGCCGCCGACCTGTGGCGCTGGCTGATGGCCTGCGGCCGGCCCCAGGCGGTGGTGGAGCGGGCGACGGCGGTCTACGGCGCCAGCGCCGAGGTGGTGCGGGCGGACCTCGACGAGCTCGTCGAGCGCCTGTCGGCGGAGGGTCTCGTCGAGCACCGGGGCGGCGCCTGACCTGCGGGGCCGGCACCCGGCGCTCTCAACGAAGGTAGCCGAGGGAGCGTAGCGCCTCGGTCGTGGCGTCGTCTGGCGGCCGAGGCTCGGCGGACGGCAGGCCGAGGCGGGCGCGCAGCGCCAGGGCCCGCTCGTCGGCCTCGGCGAGACGGCGCCGCGCCTCGGCCCACAACGAGGGCAGCTCGCCGGGCGCCAGCGGCCGCCGCTCGCCCGGGTCGGCGGCGAGATCGTAGAGGCGCTCCTCGCCCAGGTCCCGGTCGAGCACGTACTTGTGGTCGCCGAAGGACAGCGCCACCCGCTCCGTGTAGAAGAGGCAGCTCTCGCTCACCACCTCGGCGTTGCCGGGCGCCGCGGTGGCGAGGGGCGCCACCATGTGAGCCGGCACCCGCGCTCCGGCGGATCTCAGGAGGGTGGGCGCCAGCGCCGCCGTCGTCACCCGGCCGGCGATCCTCCCTCCCGCCCCGGCACCTCGCCGCTTGACCAGGAGCGGCACCCGCAGGAGCTCCTCGTGCTGGGTGTGGCCGTGGCCGAAGCCGCCGTGGTCCCACAGCTCCTCACCGTGATCCCCGGCCACCACCACCACCGCATCGCGCCAGCGGCCGGTGCGCTGGAGCCGCGAGAACAGCCGCTCGAGCTGGAGTTGCACCTGGAGCGTCTCGGCCCGGTAGAGCTCGCGGATGCGCCGGCGCTCGCTGGCGTCCGGCACGATCAGGCCGGCCCGCACCTCGTCCATGCCCTCGAACCGCCACGGGAACCGCCCCGCCGGCGCACCCCGCACCAGGCGCGGCGGCGGCTCGTAGGGCAGGTGCGGATCCATGTAGTGGAGCCACAGGAAGGCCGGCGTCTCGCTGCGCCGCAGCCAGCGCCAGCCGCGCTCGGTGATCCCCTCGGCGCCGACCTCCAGCGCGAGGGCACCGGGCATCTGCAAGCCGGCCACATCGAACAGCCAGGGGGCCAGCGACGAGCGCTTCCCCACCTTCGGGAACAGGTCGTGCTCGCCGAAGCCGCGGCCCAGCCCGCCGCTCGCCAGCAGCGGGTTGTCGCCGAAAGCGGCCGTCCGGTAGCCGCGCCGGGCCAGCAACTCCGCCAGTACGGGCAGCTCCCGCGGCAGCCGCGAGAGCAGCTCGTCGGCGCCGTGGACGGCAACCGGGACGCCTGTCAAGATGGAAGCCAGCGCCGGAAGCGTCCACGGCGAGGGTGAGACGGCCCCGGCGTAGCGGTCGGCCTCGGCGCAGAAGCGCGCCAGAGCCGGCCCCCCCGGCAGACGGCACGGGCCGTGGTCGAGGCGCAGGGTGTCGATGGTGACCAGCAGCACCAGCCGCGGACGGTCGGCGGTGTCCACGGTCGCTGCCGGCGCGACGGGCCGCGCGAGCCGCGGCGCCACCAGGAGGCCCGCGAGCAGCGCGGCGAGAACCCACGGCGCCGCCACCGCCGGCCAGCGGCCGCCCCGGCGCAGGTGGAGCAGCAGGGCGAGGGTCAGGGCTGCGGCCCCGGCGGCGCCGAGCAGGCTCGCCGGGCTCCACCAGCCGGGCAGCCACAGCCGCTCGGCCACGAGCAGCAGCACCGCCGGCGCCAGCGCCAACGGCGCGGCCAGCAGCAGCCGGGGAACCCAGCGAGCCGCACGGGCGCCGTCCAGCGACCGGTAGGCGAGGAGCGCGACCATGCCCGAGACCAGCAGCAGGACGCCGCCGCTGCGCAGCCCCAGGGCGTCGTCCGGCAGCAGGTGGAACAGGACCACCGCGCAGGCGAGTCCGGCGGCGACGGCGAGAGCGGCGCGCTGCGGCGGGAGCCGTGCCGCCACCGCGATCCCCCATCCGAGGCCGAAGGCGGCGAGCAGCGCGGCTCCGGCGAGCAGCGACCAGCCCGCCAGGTGCACCGTGCTCGGCGGTGCGCCGCGCAGCAGCAGGCCGGCGCCGAGGTCGAGCAGGGCAAAGGTGATCGCGAGGCGGACCGTCGCCTGCACCGCGGCCGCCTGTCGCCAGGGCCGCCCACCCGCTGCCGAGGGATCCGGGCCAACGACCGGTTCGGGCATGGCCGCATCCTTCCATAGACCCGTGGGCCCGCGGGCGCCGGAATGCGCCGCAACGTGATGGGGAACGAGAAGAGCCCCGGGGCGGCCAGCGGGGATCCGGAGCCGGTTCACCGGGCCCTGTACGGAGAGGTGGTCGCGAGCTCGTTCCCGTTCACCCACCACCTCGCCCCGGCGCAGCCCCCGGCGGGCCTGCAGATCCATCATCGGCCTGGTGAGACGGCCGGGCCGGCCGGCCGCGAAGCGATCTGGGTCTCCCCCCTGCGCCACCCCGACGGCACCCCCGACTGCCGCCTCGACCGCCGGCCGGGAGAAGAGCGGCTGCGCTTCCATGGTGCCGGCGACTTCCTCCTCTCCGGTCGCCGCATCACGGTGGCAGTGCCCGACGGCGACGACGCCGATCGCGCCGAGCTTCGCCTGCTCGGTCCGGTGCTCGCCTACTGGCTGGAGCTGCGGGGGATTCCCGCGCTCCACGCCTCGGCGGTGGTCCACCCCGCGGGTGCCGCCGCCTTCCTCGCCAGCCATGGCGGCGGCAAGAGCCTGCTGGCCGCCGCCTTGATGGCCGAGGCCGGGCTGCCCCTGCTGGCGGACGACGTGGTGGCGGTGGAGGCGGCCGGCCCCGCGTTCCTGGCCCGCCCCTCCTACCCGCAGATGCGCCTCGCCGCCGACGACGCCGAGCGCCTCACCGGCCGCGCCGACCTGCCGCCGGTGCTGCCCGGGCTGCCCAAGCGGCGGGTGCCGGTGGGCGCGGCGGATGGCTTCGGCACCTTTCACGGGGAGGCGCTGCCGCTGGCTCGTCTCTACCTGCCGCGGCGCGGGGACGTCGAGGCGCCGGAAGTGGCGCCGGTCGGACCGGCCGAGGCGCTCCTCGCCCTCGTCGAACACTCCTTCCTGGCGCGGCTCGCCGCCGGTGCCGGCCTGCAGCCGCAACGGCTCGCCACCCTGGCCCGACTGGTCGAGAACGTGCCGGTGCGGCGGCTCGCCTACCCGTCGGGGCGCCAGCACCTCGCCGCCGTGGCGCGGGCGGTCCTCGCCGACCTCCGGCGCTCCTGAGCTCGTACCGCCGACGGCGACGATGTGTTAAACTCCATCGATCCAGGCACAGCATTTTACTGTTGCCAGAACTGAGAGACGTGAACGAACTCGCGTCGCCGGCAGCGCCCGTACCCCCACGGGGACGCCGATTGTCGACGATGTGAAACGGATTCGCGCAAGAGCGCCATGCGCCGAGTGCGCGGCAGGCGAGATCCAGGAGCCGAGGCATGCTGAAAGTTAGAAACTTTACGATCACGTTCATCGGGGTCGCCCTTCTCGCCGCCGCGCCGGCGGCCGGAGCCCACGATTCCCATCCCTGGCCAGCCGGCCCCTGCGCCCCCGGCGAGACGCTCGACTGCTGGCACACGGTGCCCAGCCTGGCGGCGCCGATGATCGACTCCATCGCCTCCGGCGACGCCTCCCACGACAGCAATCCGCAGCCGCGCAACGGCGATCTCTACAGCGGGCCCGACGGCACGCTGCCGACGGTCTACTACGCCTACGACGACCACGGCACTCCGGACGATCCCAACGACGACTTCGTGTTCTTCCGCATGCGCCTCGACGGCACGCCGACGCTGGCGGTCAACGGCGGCAGCAGTCCGCCGTGGTCCGCCGCCACCGGGCCGTTCTCCTCCAATACGGCGTGGAACTTCATCCTCGACCTGAACGGCGACGGCTGGGCCGACTTCGCGGCCTCCACCGACGGCAACACCGGCAAGCAGCAGGATGGCGACGACACCTATCGGCTGACCTACATCAACACGCCCGGCAACCAGCTCGTCACCAACGACTCGGCCTGCGTCGAGGGCGGCGGCGGCGGCCAGGTGCTGTTCCTCCACAAGGCCATCGACCGCGACTTCTCGGACAACGATCCCGGCTACACCTCCGAGTGCCTCACCCAGACCGCCGAGAGCTGCGACTTCGGCTTCACCCGGGTAGTCAACGAGGCACCGCCGGCAGCCCCGACCACCAGCAACAACGACGAGAACTTCTTCCTCGACATGCAGTTCCCGCTCGCCTCCTTCGACGACTGCTCGTCGGTCGGCACCGACGACGACAGCGGCGTCGGCACCACGCTGATCAACAGCTCCTTCGTGCCCGGCGAGCAGCTCCTCACCCCGACGACGCCGTTCACCCTGTGCGTCACCACCTCGACCCAGCCCAACGACTTCACCAACAAGGACATCGCCTACGACGGCACCTTCCGCATGCGCGCCGACCAGCCGCTGCCGTGCGGCGAGCCGTGCACGCTGGCCGGCGGCTGCGACCCGACCCCGCTGTTGATCGACATCACGGAGCAGTGCGGCGCCGGCACCAACTCCTCGCCGGTGACCCTCACCGCCACCCTGATGGACGCCGCCGCCGTCAGCGGTGCCGGCAGCGTGATCGACACCATGGCCCACGTCGAGTTCCTGGTGATGCAGGAGGGCGGCACCACCTGGAGCGCCGCCACGGCCGCCCCCGGCAGCACCAACCCCGTCGTCACGCCGGTGGCCGGCACGCTCAACCAGTGGCGCCTGCAGTGGGACACCAGCGCCGTCTCGACCAGCCCCACCTCCGTCTACCTGGTGCGGGTGATCGCCACCGACGACCAGGGCCACCAGCACGACAGCTCGCCGATCAAGATGACGCTGGCGCCCAACAGCGCCTGCGGCGCCAGCAACAACCCGATCACGCTGGCCTCGTTCACCGCCCGCCGCTCGGCCGAGGGCACCGTGTTCGAGTGGACCACCGAGACCGAGGCGGGCAACGCCGGCTTCAACCTCTACGCCGAGACCGGCCGCGGCTGGCGGCGGATCAACGGCGAGCTGATCCCCTCCCTCGCCATCGACTCCACGGCGCCGCTGACCTACCGCTTCGAGGCGCCCGGTGCGGCGGGTGGCCGCTTCGCCATCGAGGACGTCGACGTGCGCGGCCGCGCCGTGCTCCACGGCCCCTACGAGGCGGACCGCCTGTACGGCGAGCGCCCGCGCCCCGAGGCGATCGACTGGGCCGCCGTGCACCAGCAGCGCGCCACTACCGCGCGCGGCGCCGCCCTCGGCCACCGCACCGCGGCGGCCCGCGGCGGCAAGGGGGGACCGCCGGCGGGCGGTGGCTCGCCAGCCCCGTCGGTGGACCTGCTGGTCGACCGCGACGGCGTCTACCGCGTCACCTCCGACCAGCTCGCCGCCGCCGGCTTCGATTTCTCCGCCGTTGCGTCGGCGAGCCTCGCCGTCACCAGCGGCGGCCGCCCGGTGCCGGTCCGCGTCGTCGCCGGCTCCCACTTCGGCCCCGGCGCCTGGCTGGAGTTCGTCGGCGAGGCCCTCGACACCCTCTACACCGACACCAACGTCTACACCCTGACCGCCGACGCCGCCAACGCCCGCCGCGTCGGCGTCGACACCGCGGCACCGCCGGCCGCCCCGCCGGTGACCACCTACCGCGAGACGGTGCGGATCGAGGCCGACCGCCGCTACAGCTTCGCCTCGCCGATCGCCGACCCGTGGTACGACACGACGCTGTCGACCGGCCGGACACCGCGCAGCTGGCACTTCGACCTGCCGGTGGACGGGTACGTCCCCGGCGCCGGCCCGGCGACTCTCGCGGTGGAGGTGTGGGGCGTCACCGACAGCACCCGCAACCCGGACCACCACGTGCGCGCCGCCCTCAACGGCTTGCCGGTGGCCGACGTGCAGTTCAACGGCATCACGCCCCACACCCTGGCCGCCTCGGTGCCCGACGGCACCCTGGCCGAGGGCATCAACCGGCTGACCCTCGAGCTGCCCGGCGACACCGGCACGCCGAACGACCTGGTGAGCCTCGACAGCTACGCCGTCACCTACCCGCGCGAGCTCGCCGCTCGCGGCGGCGAGCTCGCCT
>DATACC010000159.1:0-13180 GCA_036259255.1 Thermoanaerobaculia bacterium
CCCCCGCCGGCGGCCGCCTCGGCGCCGCCGGCGAGCCGCGCCATGCCGGCGGCGCCGAGGCGGCCGCCGGCGGGGGAGTGCTGCGGCGCTTCCGCCGCGCCTGATCCCCGGCCGCGGTGGCGGCCGGGGCGACCATGCCGCCTACGGGCAGGTGGCGAAGGCGTTGGTGTCCTGGATCGGCTGGAAGGGCGTCGTCACCGGGTTGGTATAGACCTTGGTCACGCCCGCCTCGGTATCGACCACCGTCAACACCACCTCGACGTTGGTCAGCCCGCCCGCGAACACCCAGAAACGGTTGTTCACCGGGCAGCCGTCGAGCACCTTGACGATCATCTCCAGGTTGTTGGGATTGAAGAACCAGAACGAGCCGGAGTCGTCGGTGAGGGGCACCGGGTGGCCCACGCCGCTATCGCCGGAGGGCGTCTCCCAGGTCACCGTCACCTCGAAGCGGCCGCCGGCGCCGAGGCACAGGGCGCCCGGCGGGCAGGCGGCGCCGGACAGGGCGGCGAACAGGTTGCCGAGCAGAACGTCGTTGTCGTTGGTCGCGTCGATGGCGGCGCCGCTGCTGAGGGTGAAGTCGGAGAGCATGTCGACGTCGCCCATGGAGAGCACCAGCCCGTCCCCGACGCCCTCGATCAGGATGATCGGTAGACCCGCGTCGTCGACGGCGAGCACCGTGGCGCCGACGGCGGAGGCGAAGTAGCTGTAGTTGCCGCTGTTGACGATCGTCGTCGCGGTGCCGAAGGGCCCGGTGAAGAGCGGGTGGGTGAGCTGTCCCGGCGCCGGTTCGGTGGGCGGGGTGGCGTTGCCGCCGAGGGTCCGGCCGAAGAGCTCGCAAATCTCGTCGTGGCTCTCGTCATCGCAGGTGAGGATCAGCGATCCTCCGGCATCGACCCAGTCCTGCAGGGCCGCCAGCTCGGCGTCGGCCAAGGTGCCGTCCGGCGTGTAGCCGATGAAGAACACGTCGAACGGGGCCAGCACGCCGGCGGTCAGCGGAGCGGACACGTCGGTGACGTCGATGTCGACCGGGTCCACGCCGCCGACGCTGCCGAAGTTGTCGGGGTTCTCGAGCTTGGCGCGGGCGGCCTCCATGTTGGTCCCGTCGAGGGTCCACGCATTGCCGATCCGGCTGGCGGCCAGGCTGCCGACCTCGAGCTCGGCGGCGGCGGGGAGGGCGAGGACGGTGAGGAGGGCGAGGACGAGAATCGACAGCGCGAAACGCTTCATGCGAAACCTCCAAGGGTAGGGAACCCCCGGACGGAAGTGCCCGGGGCCCAGGTGCAGAGATCTAGGCGGATATCCTGATGCAGTCGTTACGTCCGTGTCACGTCCCCGGGCGGCGCAGGAATGCCGGGGCTCCGGGCGCCGTTGTGCCCGGTGCCGGAGAGGCTCGGGTGGTCGCCGGGCGCCGACGCGCGCGAGCGCGGAACGGCGCCGGGAGGAAAGTCCGAACTCCGACGGGCAGCATGCTCGCCAACGGCGAGGCGCGGCGACGCGACGGAAAGTGCAACAGAGAGCAAACCGCCGACCGGCGGCGCTGGTCCCTCCGGGGGCCGCGCCGGTCCGGGGCAAGGGTGAAAGGGTGCGGTAAGAGCGCACCGCTCCGCCGGCGACGGCGGGGGCACGGCAAACCCCATGCGGAGCAAGACCGAATAGAGGAGTGGCAGCGCGGGCCGCCCGTCCCGCCCCGGCCGGTTCGCCGGCCGGACGCTCCCGGGTAGGTTGCTGGAGGCCGGCGGCAACGCCGGTCCTAGAGGAATGACCGCCACCCGGCCCTCGGGCCGGGAACAGGATTCGGCTTACGAGCCTCTCCGGCTCGATCCTCCTCTCTTCGAGCGCACGCGTCTTGCAAGCGCCCCGCCCCGTCATGAGCAACGATCCGTCGCGGCCGGCGCGCGTCTGCGAGCTGCCGCCCCCGGTGCGCCCCGGCGCCCGGGTGGGGGTGGCGGCGCTGTCGGGTCCCGCCGAGCCGGCGCGCATCGAGCGCGGCCTGGCGGCCCTCGGCGAGCTCGGCTTCGACCCGGTGCCGGCGGCCAACCTGCGGCATCGCGACGGTCTCTACGCCGGTGTCGACGGCGAGCGGCTGGAGGCCTTCCACGCGCTGGCCGCCGATCCGTCGATCGAGGCGATCTGCTTCATCCGCGGCGGCTACGGCCTGATGCGCCTGCTGCCGCGCTTCGACTGGGAGCTGCTGGCGCGCCACCCGCGGGTCTACGTCGGCTATTCGGACCTGACGCCCTTCCTGCTCGAGATCAACCGCCGCCTCGGACTGGTCGCCTTCCACGGCCCGATGGTGGCGGCGGACCTGGCCCGCGGCCTGGCCGACGACGAGCGCGACTCGCTGCTCGGCGCCCTGGCGGGGGAGTATCCCGCCGAGCTGCCGGTGCGCACCGGCGAGGACACCCGCTTCCGGGACCCCGTGGCCGGGCCGCTGGCGGGCGGCTGCCTCAGCCTGCTGACCAGCGTCCTCGGCACGCCTTGGGCGCCGGCCCTGGGCGGCTCGCTGCTCTTCCTCGAGGACGTCGACGAGCCGCTCTACCGGCTCGACCGCATGTTGACCCACCTGCGCCTCTCGGGTACGCTCGCCAGCGTTTCCGCAATGATCTTCGGCCATCTCGGGTGCCTCGACGCGCCGGAGCGCGACACGCTGGTGTGCCCGCAGGCCCTGCGCGAGGGAATCGCCGATCTCGGCCTGCCCGTCGCCTGGGGCGTACCGGCGGGGCACTCCACGCCGAACTACACGCTGCCGCTGGGGCTGGCCTCGCGCCTGGAGCCCGGACGGGGCCGTCTGCTGCTGGGAGTGGAGCCATGACCGTGGCCACGACGAACCACCAGGTGGTGGAGGTGAAGGCGGGGCAGGCGATCTTCGAGGAGGGTGCCCTCGGCACCGAGATGTACATCATCCACAGCGGCCAGGTGGAGATCGTCAAGCGCATCGGCGACGAGGACCGCCAGCTCGCGCTACTCGAGAAGGGCGACTTCTTCGGCGAGATGGCGATTCTCGAAGAGCTGCCGAGGGCCGCCGGAGCGCGAGCCCTCACCGATGCGCGGCTGGTGGAGATCAACGGCTCCACCTTCGGCCAGATGCTGCGCGACAACCCGGAGATCGCGGTGCGGATGATGCGCAAGCTGTCGCGCCGCCTGCGCCAGACCGACGAGCTGCTGCAGCGCGCCCTGGGCACCACCGACACCGAGGCCTCCGGCGGCTTTCCGCTGGGCGACCTGCGGGAGCGACCGATGGGCGCCGAGCGCCTGCTGCACGTCAAGTCGGGCATGGAGCTCCACCTGAGCGCCAGCTCCGAGACCACCATCGGCCGCCGCGATCCGGTGACCGGCATCTACCCCGACGTCGACCTCACGCCGCTCGACCACCAGCGCTCGATCAGCCGCCGCCACGCCAAGATCTACCGCCGCGGCGGCAAGTTCTTCCTTTCCGAGGACATCGGCACCATGAACGGCACCTTCGTCAACGGGCAGCGCCTGGAGACCGGCGTGCCGATGGAGATCCACGACGGCGACCAGGTGCGCGTGGGGCTGGTGGAGCTCGAGCTGCACCTGTCCTGACCCCGCCGCAGGCCGTGCCCGTGGCCGCCGGCGGACGAGATCCCGTGTCCCGCGAAGGCCGATCCCCCGAGCCCGCGGCGCCGGCCGGCCGCGGCCGGGGCGACGCCCCGCTCCGCGGGCAGGGCGGCGAGACGGCGCGCCCGGTGTCCACCGAGGATCCCCTGACCCGGCTACCCGGGGTCGGTCCGGCCCGCGCCCGGGCCCTCGCCGCTGCCGGCTTCCACCGCGTCGGCGACCTGCTGCACCACGTTCCGATCCGCTACGAGGACCGCAGCACCATCACCCCGGTTGTCGCGGCCGTCGCCGGCGCCGCCGCCACCTTCCGCGGCCGTCTCGTCGAGGTGCGGCGCATCCGGGGCCGCCGCCGCGGCATGTCCCTGGTCCGCGGCATCCTCGAGGACGGGAGCGGCCGTCTGCCGGTGCTGTGGTTCAACCGCCCGTGGCTCGCCGCCAGCGTGGCCGCGGAGACGGACTACGTGCTGCACGGCGCGGTGCGCGAGGCGCGCCGCGGCAAGGGGGTGGAGCTGCTCAACCCGAGCTGCGAGCGGGCCGACGAGGCGGCGGTGCACGGCGGGCGCATCGTGCCGGTCTACGGCGGCGCCGGCGAGATGGGGCCGGCCGGTTTGCGGCGCATCCTCGCCTGGGTGCTCGCCGCCCTCGATCCGCGGGCGGCGGTGGCCGAGCCGTTGCCGTCGGAGCTGCTGGCGCGCCACCGCCTGCCGGCGCTCGGCCCGGCGCTGGCCGCGCTGCACTTCCCGGGCGCCGCCGGCGAGGAGCCGGACCTCGCCCTGCTCGCCGCCCGCCGCAGCCCGGCCCACCTGCGGCTGATCTACGGCGAGCTGCTGGAGCTCCAGGTGGCGCTCTCGCTACGCCGGGCGCGGCAGGTGCTCGCTCCCCAGCCGTTCCGCTGCGCAGTGGACGAAAGGGTGCGCTCCCGCGCCCGCGAGGCGCTGCCGTTCCAGCTCACGGGGGCGCAGCGCCGGGTGCTCCGCGAGATCGTCGACGACATGACGCGGCCGGCGCCGATGCTGCGCCTGCTCCAGGGCGACGTCGGCAGCGGCAAGACGATCGTCGCGGCCCTCGCCCTGGTGGTGGCGATGGAGAATCGGCTCCAGGGTGCCTTCATGGCGCCCACCGAGCTGCTCGCCGAGCAGCACTTCCGGACCCTGCGCCGCCTGCTCGGCGGGCGCTACCGGGTGGGTCTGCTCACCGCCTCGGCGCCGGATCTCGAGGCGGACCGGCGGCGGCTCGCGGCCGGCGAGCTGGACCTGGCGGTGGGTACCCACGCGCTCATCCAGCAAGGCGTCGCCTTCCACCGCCTCGGCTTGGTGGTGATCGACGAGCAGCACCGCTTCGGCGTCGCGCAGCGGCAGGTGCTCCAGGCCAAGGGCGAGCGTCCCGACGTGCTGGTGATGACGGCGACCCCGATCCCCCGTTCGCTGGCGCTCACCGCCTACGGCGACCTGGAGCTCTCGGTGCTCGACGAGCTGCCGCCCGGGCGCCAGCCGGTGGCCACGGAGGTGCGGCCGGCGGGCCGGCGCGAGGCGTTCTATCGTGGTCTGCGCGCGGAGCTGGAGGCGACCGGCGGCCGGGCCTACGTGGTGTTCCCGCTGATCGAGGAGAGCGAGGCGGTGGCGGCGGCCTCGGTGGCGGCGGCCGGCGAGGAGGTGCGCCGCTGGCTGGCGCCGCTGCCCAGCGCGGTGCTGCACGGGCGGGTTTCGGCCGACGAGCGGGAGCGCGCCGTGGCCGCCTTCTCGTCCGGCGCGGTGCGGGTTCTGGTGGCGACCACGGTGATCGAGGTCGGTGTCGACGTGCCGGAGGCCACGGTGATGGTGATCGAGAGCGGCGAGCGCTTCGGCCTCGCCCAGCTCCACCAGCTCCGCGGCCGGGTGGGGCGGGGCGCGGGGGCGAGCCGCTGCGTCCTGCTCCACGGGCCGCGGCTGTCGGAGCCGGGCCGGCGGCGCCTGGAGGTCTTCGCCGAGACCACCGACGGCTTCCGCATCGCCGAGGCGGACCTGGCGATTCGCGGCCCGGGCGACCTGCTCGGCACCCGTCAGTCCGGCCTGCCGACGCTGCGGGTGGCGAACCTGGTGGAGGACCTCGAGTGGCTCGAGAAGGCCCGCCGCGATGCCCGCGAGCTGCTGGGGCGATGGGGCGAGCCGGAGCTGGCGGAGCTGCGGCGGCGCGTGGAGGCGGCGATGGTCGAGGGTGGGGGAGGATCGGGGGGTGCGTGAGGAGGCCACGGCCGCCGGTTGCGCGAGGGGGTGTGGAGCACGTCACTCCGGGACCGGCCCTCGATGCACGAAGTGTGGAGGGGGCTCGGGCCTGCCTTCCGCGGGCGCTCCATCGCTGGTGGCCTCACCTCGGGCGTGCCCCGGCGCCCGCTCCAGAGCTCCCGGATCGACGTGCTCCACACCCCCGGGATCGGTGGTGGGCGCGGGGTTGGCCGGGCTCCCTGTTCCGAGCTGCAGGGGCGCGGGATCTTCCCGGCTCCGGGCGCGGACGCCATCGTGGGGCAGGATGAAGGACACGGGATGAGGGACGCGGAATGAGGAACACCGTGCCGTTGCGGGTGCTCCTGGTGGCCAACACGTTGCCGCCGCGGGATGTCTCCGGGGTGGGGGAGCAGGTGCTCCAGCTTGCCACGGGGTTGCGGGAGGCGGGGTGCGAGGTGGAGGTGCTGGGGCGGGGGCCGGGGGGGGCGGCGGGGTCGAAGCTGGTGTTTCCGCTCACCGCCGTGCCGGCGACGCTCCAGGCAGCCCGCCGCTTCCGGCCCCACGTCGTGCAGGTGCACGAGTCGGACGGCGGGCTGGTGGCTTGGGCGGTGGCGCGGGCGGGACGCCGGCTGCAACCCGAGCCGCTGCTCGTCGCGCTGCTCCAGGTGAGCTACGTCGAGGAGCGCCACGCGGTGCGTCCCCTGGTGGCGCCGGACGGCCGAGTGCTCGGGCGGCCGGGCGCGGTGGAACACCGCTTCCGGTGGCTCAAGGCGCCCTTGCAGATCGCTCTCGGGCGGCTGACGGCGCGCATGGCCGGCCGGGTCCTGGCGCCGAGCGCCGTCACCGCGGCCGAGATCGAGCGCGACTACCGGGTGCAGGGCGTTCGCGTGGTGCCGAACGTCACCGGCGCCCTGCCCATGGTAGGGCTCGACGCGGTTCCGGAGTCGGCGCCGGACCGCACGGTGGACCCGGAGGCGCGCCCGGCACCGAGCCCATCGGCGGCCCCGTCCGCGGCGGGGGCGGAGCGCGGCCACCTCCTCTTCGTCGGCCGGTTGCGCATCCGCAAGGGGGTCGAGGTGCTGCTCGAGGCGGTCGCGGCGCGGCTCGCGGCGGGCGGCGCGCCGCGGCTGCGGATCGCCGGTGACGGCGAGCACCGCCCGGCGCTGGAGGAGCGCGCCCGGGAGCTCGGCCTCGGCTCCGCGGTCACCTTCCTCGGCCGCTGTGACGCGGCGCGGGTGCGCGAGCTGCTGACCGGTGCCCGCGCCCTGGTGGTGCCGTCGACCTACGAGGGCATGCCGCTGGTGGTGCTGGAGGCGATGGAGGCTGGGGTGCCGGTGGTGGCGAGCCGGGTGAGCGGCATCCCCGAGGTGGTGGTGGACGGCGAGTCCGGCTGGCTGGTGCCGCCGGAGGACCCCGACGCGCTGGCGGCCGTCCTGGCGGCGCTCGAGGCCGACCCGGAGGAGGCCCGCCACCGCGGCGAGGCGGGTCGCCGTCGCGTCGAGGAGCGCTTCCGCCCTCACCACGCGGCCGCCGCCTGGCTGGCGGCGCTCGGTCTCGGCCCCTCGGTGCCGGGCTAGAATCCCGCCCATGCGGTTCGAACGATCGATGTTCGTGGTGGCGCTGCTCGCCACCGTGGCCTTCGCCGCCGCCGGCGTCCACGCCTGGATCGTGCCGCCGGACCTCGACCTGATGCGCGTCCACGTGCTGCCGACGATGGTCTCCTCGCTGCTGCTGATCTTTCCGCAGGTCTGGGTGCTGATCTACCTGCTGGCGACGGGGCGGGTGGTGCGCCGCGAGTTGGCGGACGGCGCCGCCTCCCCGGCGGATCTCGCCACCAGCCGCCGTCTGCGCCGCCGCGCCCTTCCGCCGGTCGCCCTGTCCGCCACCGCCGCCCTGGTGACGGTGCTCCTCGGCTTCGGCCTGGTCAGCGGCGCCGCGGAGGGCCCGGCCCACGCCCTCGCCTTCGTCGCCACCCTCACCCTCCAGCTCTGGGCCCTCGCCGTCGAATGGCCCACCTTGCGCGACCACGCCCGCCTGCTGCGGGAGTTGGAGGCGCGCGAGAGTTGACGCTGGTCCGCGAGTTATTAATAATTCGAAATCATGACCTACCGACTGACAGGGATTCCGCTAGCCGCTGCCGCGCTGCTGCTCTGCGCCCCCGCCGCAGCTCAGCCCGAAACCATTGGAGGTGAGTTCAACCAAAGTCTGTGGCAGTGCTCGAACGAATGCCGTCTGCCGACGCTGGCGTACGACTGCTCGGGCCATTGGAGCAATTGGATCGCCATCTGGTTCCCGCGCAACGGAGCCGATGCTTGCCTGCAGGACCTGCGCGCCGAGCAGAACGCTTGGTGCGCGCAGAGAGGGGACAACATCTCACCCTGTTGCGCCTATGACAACGCGGCCTCGTGTGCCGACGGTGGAATGGCCGAGGCTTGCACCTGCAAGGGAAAGGCGCAATTCGCCTACTATCAGCAGTGTGACGGCCGTGATCCGTATCACAGTGCCGGCAGTGCAGGGACCAACTACTGCTGCGAAACCTGGTGCGGCACGGCGGAGAACGACCCACCTCCGGCCGACGATGGAGACACCCAGTCGCGCCCGGAAGGCACTCCGATCGTGGTCGCCCTGGACGGTCCCTTTCGCTTCACGGACCTCGGGGGCGGAGTGAGCTTCGATCTGGATGCCGATGGCTGGGCCGAGCGGGTGAGCTGGACCGTAGCCGGCTCCCGGCAAGGATTCCTCGTCCTGGATCGGAACGACGACCTTCGGATCGACAGCGGCCACGAGCTGTTCGGGGACCGCACGCCGCAGCCCGGGAGCGCCGAGCGCAATGGCTACCGAGCCCTGCGGACTCTCGATCACCCGAGCTGGGGCGGAAACGCGGACGGCTGGGTTTCGGCCGACGATCACCTCGCAGCGCTGCTGCGGCTCTGGTTGGACGAAAACCACGACGGGATCTCACAACCTTCCGAGCTCTTCACGTTGGAGGAGCAGGGCGTCGAAGCGATCTCCCTGGAGCCGGTGGTCTCCAACCGCCGCGATCGCCACGGCAATCGTCTCCGGTGGGTGAGCCACGTCCGCTTCTCCGCTGGCGGCAAGAGGCTGGCCGCGGCCGACGTGATCCTGCTGACTGCCGACCCCTGAGGAGCCCCCGCTGAGAGTCCGTCTCCGGGGCGGCCACGTTTCCGCGGAAACGTCGCTCGCCCCTTGGGCGGTTGCGCTCACAGCGACGCAACCCCTGCGCGGCAACAGGGGCGGCGGACGGCCGAGCCGGCGATGGCCGCGGGTGCGCTAATCTCGCCGGATGCGCGTCCCCACCTCTCGCATCGCCGTCGTCCTGGTGAACTGGAACGGCGTCGCCGACACGCTCGATACCCTCGCTTCGCTCGACGGCGCCCGGGCCGGGCTCGATCTGTGGCCGCTGGTGGTGGACAACGGGTCGACGGACGACTCGCGGGCGCGGCTGGCCCGGGAGCGCCCGGACGTCGAGGTGATCGCCACCGGCGAAAACCTGGGGTTCGCGGGCGGCAACAACGTCGGCATCCGGCGGGCGCTGGAGGCCCCGGAGGTCGGCTGGGTACTGCTGCTCAACACCGACGTAGCGGTGGACCCGGGCTTCCTGCCGCCGCTGCTCGACGCCTGCCGCGACCCGCAGGTGGGGGCCGCCGGCCCGAAGATCTTCTACTTCGATCCCCCGGACCGCCTGTGGGCCGCCGGCGGCCGGCTGCGCATCCGCGAGACGGTGACCGAGGAGTGGGGGCGGGGCGAGCCGGACGGCCCGCGCTGGAACCAGCCTCGCGACGTGACCTACCTCACCACCTGCTGCCTGCTGATCCCCCGCGACGCCCTGGAGCGCGTCGGGCCGCTCGATCCGGCCTACTTCATCAACGTCGACGACGCCGACTGGTGCCGCCGCGCGGTCGATGCCGGCTACCGCCTGCGCTACGAGCCGGCGAGCCGCCTGTGGCACAAGGTGGCCGCCTCCACCGCCGGCAGCTACACCCCGTTCAAGACCTTCCACACCGGCCGCTCCAACGCCCTCTGGATCCGCCGCCACGGCGGGCTGGCGGCGAAGGCCGGCTTTCTCCTCGCCAACGCCGTCACCCTGGCCGTCGCCTTCCTCCGCGAGCTGCCGAAGGGCAACGCCAAGGCGGTGATCGCGAAGGCGAGAGGGATCCGGAACGGGCTGACGAGCCCGTTGCCCGCTGCGCCGGGACCGGCGGGGAGCGGTCCGACTCGATAGACTTGCCCCACCATGTGCCGAAACATCAAGCGCCTCCACAACCTCGCGCCGCCGGCCACGCCGGACGAGGTCCGCGACGCCGCCCTGCAGTTCGTCCGCAAGATCAGCAACACGCGCCGGCCATCCCAGGCCAACGCCGCGGCCTTCGAGCGCGCGGTCGACGAGATCACCGCGGCGAGCCGGCGGCTGCTCGAGTCGATGGTCACGCCGGCGGAGCCGAAGACCCGGGAGGAACTGGCGGCCCAGGCGCGGCAGCGGCGGCTGGCTTCGTAGGTCACTGTCGCTCTCGCCGCGGCGAAGTCGCCCTTCGGACTGCCGGCGTGGCCCGCGCGGAGCCGCGGCGGCCCCGGGGTATGATCCCTGGTTCAAGCGCCCGGCTCCGGCCGGTGCCAGCCACCTGACGACCCGCGGGAGCACGCAGTGCCGACCGAGCAGCCCAGCCAGCAGCCAGCCGAGACGTCCGCGACCTCCGGCGAGAAGAAGATCGTCCTTTCCGGGATGCGCTCCACCGGGCGGATCCACCTGGGGAACTACTTCGGGGCGATCAAGAACTGGGTGGATCTGCAGGACGACTATCGCTGCTTCTACTTCGCCGCGGACTGGCACGCGCTGACGACGGACTACGCCGACCCGTCGAAGGTGGCGGACAACACGCTGGAGGCCGTGGCCGACTGGATCGCGGCGGGGCTCGATCCCGAGCGCTCCACGATCTTCATCCAGTCGCTGGTGCCGGAGCACGCGGAGCTCCACCTGCTGCTGTCCATGATCACCCCCGTCGGCTGGCTCGAGCGGGTGCCGACCTACAAGGACCAGCAGCAGCAGATCGAGGGCAAGGACCTCGCCACCTACGGCTTCCTCGGCTACCCGGCGCTGCAGACCGCCGACGTCGCCCTCTACCGCGCCCACTACGTGCCGGTGGGCCAGGACCAGGCGAGCCATCTCGAGCTGTCGCGGGAGATCGTGCGCCGGTTCACCCACTTCTACGGCGAGGTGTTTCCGGAGCCGAAGCCGCTGTTCACCCCCAGCCCCAAGGTGCCGGGCATCGACGGACGCAAGATGTCGAAGTCCTACGGCAACGCCATCAACCTGGCCGATCCCCCCGAGGTGATCCGCCAGAAGTGCATGGCGATGTTCACCGACCCGCAGCGCCAGCGCCGCAGCGACCCGGGCCGCCCCGAGGTGTGCAACCTGTTCGAGTTCCACAAGCTGGTGTCGCCGACCGCGCTTCAGGAGGACGTCGCCCGCCAGTGCCGGGCCGCCGAGATCGGCTGCGTGCAGGACAAGAAGCTCATCGCCGAGCAGCTCATCGAGCTGCTCGAGCCGATGCGCGAGCGCCGCGAGGAGCTGGTGCGCGACAAGCCCGCCCTCCTCGACATGCTGGTCGAGGGCTCGCGCCGGGCCCGCGAGCAGGCCCGGGAGACGATGGAGCGGGTGCGCTCGGCGATGTCCCTCGACTACCGCAAGGCGGTCGAGGTCGCCCGGTCGGCCGCCTCGGATGCCGCCCCGGGTGGTGCCGCCACCGAGCCGGCCCCCGCCGCCCCCGCCGGCCGCCTGCGATGAACACCCCCGTCCCCTCCCGGGGCCTCCTGCCGGAGTCGTGGCGGGTGCACCTGCCCGTCTTCGACGGCCCCCTCGACCTGCTGCTCCAGCTCGTCAAGGTGAACAAGGTGGAGATCACCGACATCCCGGTGGCCACCGTGTGCGACCAGTTCCACGAGTACCTGGCGCTGATGGAGGAGCTCAACCTCGACGTCGCCGCCGAGTACATCTACGAGGCGGCGCTGCTGATCCACCTGAAGAGCCGCCTGCTCCTGCCGCGGACGCCGCGCCACGTCGAGGACGGCGAGAGCGACCCGCGCCAGGAGCTGGTCGACCGCCTGCTCGAGTACCGCCGCATCAAGGACGCCGCCCAGACCCTCGCCGAGATCGACAGCGTGCGCCGCGGCGTGTGGACCCGCGACGTCGAGCCGCCGCGCCTCGATCCCGAGGAGGGCGAGACGATCGACCTCGGCGACCTCTCGATGTTCGACCTGCTCGGCGCCCTGCGCCAGGTGCTGGTTCGCTTCGAGAAGCACCACCCGCCGGCCTACCACCTGGAGCTCGAGACGTTCTCCGTGCGCGAGCAGGTGCGCCGCCTGCTCGCCGCCATGGACCGCGGCCGTCCCTACGACCTGATCGACGACCTGCGCGAGCGCTCGTGCCGCGCCGAGGTGGTGGCCGCCTTCCTCGCCGTGCTGGAGCTGGCGCGCCTGAACCTGGTCCGCCTGCACCAGACCGACGGCGGCGACGTGGTGCTCTACCGCACCACCCGCGAGGCCACCACCGACCACCTCGAGGCGATCTCCGGATGACGCCGCGCCCCGAGATGGAGGCCGCCATCGAGGCGGTCCTGTTCGTCAGCTCCGATCCCGTGCCCCGGAGTCGCCTGCTCGAGATTTTCGACGAGGAGGAGCGGGAGTCCGCCGCCGAGGCCCTGGAGGCCGTCGTCCAGCGCTACTCCGAGGCGCCGGAACGGGGCGTGCAGGTGGAGGAGGTGGCGGGCGGCGTGCGCCTCGTCACCCGCCCCGACATGAACGGCTGGCTGCGGCGCTTCTTCGAGGTGACCGGCAGCAGCAAGCTGTCGATGGCGGCGCTCGAGACCCTCGCCGTCATCGCCTACAGGCAACCGGTGACCGGACCCGAGATCCAGGAGCTGCGCAGCGTCAGCCCTTCCGGGGTGCTCAAGACGCTGCTCGAAAAGCGGATGATCCGCATCGCCGGCCGCAAGGAGGTCGTCGGCCGCCCGTTCCTCTACACCACCACGCGGGAGTTCCTGGTGCACTTCGGCCTCAAGAGCCTGAAGGACCTGCCGCCCCTCGAGGAGCTCGACGAGAGCTTCGAGGACGGCGGCGGCGGCCTCGACGAGCTGCCGCCGGAGCCCGGCCTCGGCGCCGGCGGCGACCGCGAAGAGACGATCCTGCGCCAGGCGGTCGAGATCGAGGAGCGGCGCGACGACGACGGTGAGGACGATGCGGCCGAGACCGGGGCCGAGGGGGCCGGGGGAGGCGGGAGCGAGGCTCCGGCGCGGGCGCGGCGGCGTGGCCCCGTGGGCCTGGTGCCCGCCCCCGCGGCGGTCGCGTCCGACGAGACGGCCGGCGGCGGGTCCGCGATCGATGGC
>DATACC010000160.1:0-16785 GCA_036259255.1 Thermoanaerobaculia bacterium
CGCGGCCCCGAGCTCGGGTCCCCGCTCGCGGACGTGCGCTCCCTCTGAGCGAAGCCGCTGCCGGTTCGCGATCGCGAGGGGATCGCGTGGAGCCGAGGGCTCCCCGGCCGCCTCACCAGGCTCAACGGCGTGACCCGCGGGAGCCCTCGGCTCCACGCGATCCCCTCGCGATCGCGAACCGGCAGCGGCTTCGCTCAGAGGGAGCGCACGTCCGCGAGCGGGGACCCGAGCTCGGGGCCGCGGCGGGCGACTAGGTAGAGGTTGCCCCAGCCGTGTCGCCAGGGGGGGACGCGGCGAAGCGCCCGGCGCAGGAGGCCGCGAGGACCGGGGGGGTCGGAGCGGTGCGGGAGGGATTCGAGGGCGACGATCTCCAGGCCGGCGGCGGCGAGGAAGCGGCCCAGCAGCCAGGACTGGGGAACGTGCACGGCGTCGGCGTCGGGGACGTAGCCCTCGGTGAGCACCCGCGGCTCGCGGACGACCTCGAAGAGGTGGCGCCCCCCGGCCGCCGCGGCGAGCTGGCGGGCCAGGCGGGTGAAGGCCACCCGTCCCCGGCGGGCCGGATCGAGGCTCGGCGGCATCTCCCACGGCAGGTTCCAGGCCGACCCCACGAAGAGCAGCAGCCCTCCGGGCCGGGTGACCCGGGCCGCCTCGAGGAAGGTGGCCGGCGGATCGTAGAAGTGCTCCAGCGCCCAGGTGGAGATCACGGCATCGAAGCTCGCCGTGGCGAACGGCAGCGCCGCTCCGTCGCCACGCACCCGGCGCCCGGGACGGTCCAGGGCGTCGGCGGTGGCAAGGGCGACGGTCGAGACGTCGAGGCCCACGAAGCGGCAGCCCGCGGGCAGCCACAGGGCGTTCTCGCAGGAGCCGGCGCCGAGGTCGAGCACCCGCTCGCCGCCGACCAGGTGGGCGAACAGGCGGCGGCGCTCCGGCGAGACCTCGGGGTTCGCCGCCCGGGCCTGCTCGTAGTAGTCGTGGCTGGTGTCCCAGAAGCCCTCGAGCCGCTCCCTGACGCTGGGCTCGCGCTCGCTCACCGGCTCACCCTGGGCCGCCCGGCGCCCGCGTGGCATCGACGAAACCCGTGGGCCGGACGAAGGAGGTGAGCTGCGCCACCGGCTCGAAGCCGAGGACCGCGGCGAGGCGGAGCGAGGGCTCGTTGCCGTCCAGTGCCCCCCACACCGGCCGCCGGCCGCGCCCGGCCAGCCAGGACGCCAGGGCGCCGAAGCAGGCGGCAGCGAGCCCTCGGCGGCGGTGCTCCGCCAGGGTCTCGATCGCCACGTCCCACAGGCCCTCGGTCTCGAAGGCGGCGTAGCAGACGGAGACCGGTCGGCCCTCGACGAAGACGGCAGCCAGCGGACGGTGGCGCGCGTGCTCGGTGGTGAGCTCGTCGCGCATGGCCTCCGGCAGATGATCGATCGGAAAGCCGGCGGCCGCCCAGCCCGCGGGCGCCAGCCGCACGTCGAGGCGCGACGGCGCCGGCGGCAGACCGAGGTCCGGCCCGTCGTCCCCGGCCCAGCGGTGAAGCGTCACGCCCCGGCGGCGCCAGCCCGGCAGCGCCGCTTCCACCGCCGCCACGCTCGGCAGCCCGGCCAGCAGGTGCCACTCGGACGTCTCCCCGGAGTCCGTCGCCACGGCGCGGTGCACCACGTCCGTCTCCGGCTCCCCCGCCGCCATGGCGTAGGGAAAGTCCCAGGAGCGGGCGACGAAGCCCCGCGCCGGCCCATCCTCCCCGACGAACACCGTGCACCGGTTCGACAGCAGCATCCCCCGCAGGTCGACCCACACCGGCTCGTCGGGCAGCAGGAGCGCGAGGTCCGCGGGCTCGCAGGGTTTCCCCAGGCTCAAGCGGTGGCCTCCGTCCGCTGCAGGCAGGCCTTGGCGGCGGCGAGGCGGGCCACCGGCAGGCGGTACGGGGAGCAGGAGACGTAGTCGAGGCCGACCTGCTCGAAGAAGGAGATCGACTCGGCGTCGCCGCCGTGCTCGCCGCAGACCCCGAGGTGCAGGTCGCTGCGCTCGCGGCGCCCCCGCTCGCAGGCGATCGCCACCAGCTCGCCGACGCCGTCCGCATCGATGCTGGCGAAGGGATCCTGCGCCAGGATCCCCTGCTCCGCGTACTGGGGCAGGAAGCTGCCGACGTCGTCGCGCGAGAAACCGAAGGTCAGCTGCGTCAGGTCGTTGGTGCCGAAGGAGAAGAAGTCGGCGTGGCGGGCGATGCGATCCGCCACCAGCGCCGCCCGCGGCACCTCGATCATCGTGCCGATGGGGATCGCGAGCTCGACGCCGGCCTCGCCGAGCACCCGCGCCAACACCGCCTCGGTGCGCTCGCGCAGGCTCGCCAGCTCGGCCTCGGTGCCGACCAGCGGGATCATGATCTCCGGGCGCGGATCGCCGCCCGCCCGCTTCCTGGCGACGGCGGCCCGCGCGATCGCCTCGACCTGCATCTCGTAGATCTCCGGCGCCGTGATGCCCAGCCGGCAGCCGCGGTGACCGAGCATCGGGTTCGACTCGTGGAGCGCCGTGGCGCGGTCCGCCACCTCGGAGGGCTCGAGCCCCATGTCGCGGGCCAGCCCCTCGAGGGCATGGTCGTCCTGGGGCAGGAACTCGTGCAGCGGCGGATCGAGCAGGCGCACCGTCACCGGCAGGCTATCCATCGCCTCGAAGATGCCCGCGAAGTCCGCCTGCTGGTGCGGCAGGAGCCGGGCGAGCGGTGCGCTGCGCTCCTCCGCCGTGCCGGAAAGGATCATGCGGCGCACGAGAGCGATGCGCTCCTCGGCGAAGAACATGTGCTCGGTGCGGCACAAGCCGATGCCGGCGGCGCCGAAGGCGCGGGCCCGGCGGGCGTCCTCCGGGGTGTCGGCGTTGGCGCGCACCCCGAGGCGTCGCGCGTCGTCGGCCCAGCCGAGGAGCTGCAGGAAGGCGGCGGCGGCCGGCGAGGGGTCCGTCTCCCCCGCCAGCGTCTGCAGCACCTCCGACTCCCGCGGCGCCAGGCGGCCGGAGATCACCTCACCGCTGGTGCCGTCGATCGACAGCTCGTCGCCCTCGCGGAACACCTGGTCGCCCACCCGCACCTCGCCGGCCTGTTCGTCCACCACCAGGTCGGCGGCGCCGACGATGCACGGCTTGCCCATGCCGCGGGCGACCACCGCCGCGTGGGAGGTCATGCCGCCGCGCGAGGTGATGATGCCGGCCGCGGCGTGCATGCCGACGATGTCCTCCGGCGAGGTCTCCTCGCGCACCAGCAGCACCGGCCCGGCGGACGCCATCTCGGCGGCGCGCTCGGCGGTCAGCGCGATCCGGCCGGCGGCGGCACCGGGCCCGGCCGGCAACCCCCTGGCCAGGCATCGCCCACCCTCGACGGCCTCCTGCTTCTCCCGCGGATCGAACACCGGCGCCATCATCTGCTCGACGTGGCTGGCCTCGACCCGCCCGAGGGCGGTGGCGGCGTCGATGCGCCCCTCGGCCACCATGTCGACGGCGATCCGCACCGCCGCCGGGCCGGTGCGCTTGCCGGTGCGCGTCTGCAGCATGTAGAGCTCGCCGCGCTCGATGGTGAACTCGACGTCCTGCATGTCGCCGTAGTGCTCCTCGAGCCGGCGGCACAGCTCCTCGAGCTGGCGGCACGCCGCCGGGAAGTCGGCCCCCATGCCGCCGCCCTCTCCCGCGGCCGGGTGGATCGGCTGCGGCGTGCGGGTACCGGCCACCACGTCCTCGCCCTGGGCGTTGGTCAGGTACTCGCCGTAGACCCCGGCCTCGCCGGTGGCCGGGTTGCGGGTGAAAGCGACGCCGGTGGCGCAGTCGGTTCCCCGGTTGCCGAACACCATCGTCTGCACGTTGACGCCGGTGCCCAGGGTGTCGGACAGGCCGTGCAGGCGCCGGTAGTCGCGGGCGCGCTGGTTGTCCCAACTGTCGAAGACGGCACGGATGCCGCCCCAGAGCTGCTCCTGCGGATCTTGCGGGAAGGGGCGGCCGGCGTGCTCCTCGACGAGGCGCTCGAAGCGCACGCCGACCGCGCGCAGGGACGCGGGGGTGAGCTCCGCGTCGGTGGCCACCCCCTGCTCGGCGCGGGCGGCGCCCAGGATGCGCTCGAACTCGCGGTGGGGCACGCCCATCACCACGTCGCCGTACATGGTGAGTAGGCGGCGGTAGGCGTCGAGCAGGAAGCGCTCGTCCTCGCCGCCGGCGATCCGCGCCTCCAGGATGTCGCGGTTCAGCCCCAGGTTGAGCACGGTGTCCATCATCCCAGGCATCGACACCGGACCGCCGGAGCGCACGGACACGAGCAGCGGATCGGAGGCGTCGCCGAAGCGGCGGCCGGTCAGCTCCTCGACGCGGGCCAGGTGCTCCGCCACCTGCTCGCGCAGGCCCGGCGGCATCTCGCCCTGCCGCTGGTAGGCGATGCAGGCGGCGGTGGTGATGGTGAACCCGGGAGGCACGGGCAGGCCGGTGCGGCTCATCTCGGCCAGGCCCGCCCCCTTGCCACCGAGCAGCGCCTTCTGATCGCCCCGGCCCTCGGCGCTGCCGCCGCCGAAGGCGTACACCCACTTCTCGTGCGCCATGCCCTGCCTCCTCGCTCCGTGGTCAGCTCTTGCGGTACTCGTCCTTGTCCACTACCATCTCGGTGAGCCGCGCCACCCGCGAGACGGTGCGGTGGATCGCCTGCAGCAGGGCGATGCGGTTGCGGCGCAGGCGGCGGTCCTCGGCCATCACCAGCACCTCGACGAAGAAGCGGTCCAGCACCTCGGCGAAGCGGGCGATGCCCGCCAGCGCAGCGGCGTAGTCGCCGGCCGCCGCCGCCTCGTCGATCTCGCCGCGCAGGTCGCGCCAGGCGGCGTGGAGGTCCTGCTCCGCCGGCTCCGCCAGGGCGCTCTCGTCGAGCTCCTGCTCCTCCTGGTCGCGCAGGATGTTGGCGATGCGCTTGGCCGCCAGCACCACCGAGAGGAACGCCTCGGCGCGGCGCGCCTCGTGGAGCGCCGCCACCCGGGCGGCGAGATCGGTGAGGTCGCCTCCGCCCACCGCCAGGGCCGCCTCCACCTCGTCGTAGGCGTAGCCGGCGAGCCCCAGCAGGTGGCGCACGCGGTCGTGGAGGAACGGCCGCAGGCTGGTCAGCACGTCGTCGGCGCCGGCGAAATCGTTGCCGAGCTGGTCGCGGTAGAGGCGGGCCGCCTTCACCGCCAGCAGGTCGAGGTCCACCGCCAGCTCGCCTTCGAGGGCGATGCGCACCACGCCCTGGGCGGCCCGGCGCAGGCCGAAGGGATCGCGGCTGCCGCTCGGCACCAGGCCGAGGCCGAACATGCCGACCAGGGTGTCCACCCGGTCGGCCAGCGCCACCGCCAGGCCGGCGCGGCCACGGGGCAGCGGGTCGTCGGTGGAGGCCGGCAGGTACTGGTCGTAGATCGCCTGCCATACCGGCTCCGGGCTGCCCTCCTCGCGAGCGTAGATGCCGCCCATCACGCCCTGCAGATCGGTGAACTCCTTGACCATCTCGCAGGTGAGGTCGACCTTGGCGAGGCCGGCGGCGGTGACCGCGTGCTCCACCTCGGCGCCCCAGCCGAGCTGGCCGCACAGCGTCTCGGCCAGCCGCTCCAGCCGGGCGCTCTTGTCGAGATAGCTGCCGAGCCGGACGTGGAAGGTGAGGCGGGCGAGGTCGCCACGGCGCTCGGCCAGGGTGCGCTTGCGGTCCTCGCGGTAGAAGAAGCGGGCGTCCGCCAGCCGCGCCGCCACCACCCACTCGTTGCCGGAGCGCACCCGGCCGGCCGGGTCGTCCGGGCGGTCCATGACCGTGAGGAACCACGGCAGCAGGCGGCGCGGCCCGCCGGCCGTCTCCGCCGGCGCCTGGACGGTGAAGGCGCTCTGGTGCTCGCGCAGGCTCTCCACCAGCACCTCGCGGGGCAGCTCCAGGAACTCCTCGTCCAGGGCGCCCACCAGCACGCCGGGGATCTCGCAGATGGCGGCGAGCTTGTCGAGCAGCGGCGGATCCTCCACCAGCTCGCCGCCCACTTGCCCGGCGTGGCGGGTCATGGCGGCGAGCAGGTGCTCGGCCCGCGCCGCCGGGCGCACCTCGACGTGGCGGGCGCCGAGGGCTTCGCGGTAGGCGACCTCGCCATCGACGGCGAAGGGCTCCGGCGAGAGCACCGGATGGCCGACGGTCTCGGCGCCGGCCGCGACGCCGAACAGCGAGAACGGCACCACCTCGCCGGCGTAGAGCGCCAGCACCCCGTGGACCGGCCGCACCCACGGCCCCTCCCCCTCGCCCCAGCGCATCGTCTTCGGCCACGACAGGCGCCCGAGCAGGTCGGGCAGCAGCTCGGCCAGCACCTCGCGGGTGGGGCGGCCGGCGGTGCGCTGGACCGCGGCCACGTACTCCCCCTTCTCCGTCACCACGCGCGCCAGCTCCGCGGGCGCGACCCCGCAGCGCTTGGCGAAGCCGAGGGCGGCCGGGGTGGGCTGGCCGTCCCGGAAGGCCACCGCCACCGGCGGCCCGGTCACCTGCTCCTCGCGGTCCGGCTCCTTGGCGGCCAGGCCTCGGGCGAAGAGCACCAGGCGGCGCGGGGTGAAGGCCGTCTCCAGCGAGTCGAGGGCGAGACCGCGCTCGTCGAGGCGTTCGCGCAGCAGCGTCGCCAGCTCCTCGGCGGCGGGGCGCAGCATGCGGGCCGGGATCTCCTCGGCGCGCACCTCGAGCAGCAGGTCGTGGCGCCCGTCGGTGGGGCTCGTCTCAGCGGCCATCGGCGACCTCCTCGGGGACGGCGGCGGCGGCCGGGGCGCCGGCGTCGGCCTGCGGATCGGCTCCGCGGGTCGCGTCCCTCTCGGCCACCCGGCGCTCGGCCTCGCTCAGCGCCCAGGTGCGGGCACAGGCCACCGCCAGGTCGCGCACCCGCTTGATCAGCCCGGCGCGGTCGGTCACCGACACGGCGCCGCGGGCATCGAGCACGTTGAACAGGTGGGAGCACTTCAGAGCGCACTCGTAGGCCGGGATCACGGCGCCGGCCTCCAGGCACCGCTGCGACTCGCGCTCCCAGCCGTCGAACGTCCGGCGCAGGAAGTCGACGTCGGCAAGCTCGAAGTAGTAGCGGCTGCTCTCCACCTCGTCGCGGTGGCGCACGGCGCCGTAGGTGGTGCCCTCCACCCACGCGATGTCGTAGACGTTGCGCGACAGGCCCAGGAACATGGTGATGCGCTCGAGGCCGTAGGTGATCTCGACGCTCACCGGGTCGAGCTCCAGGCCGCCGGCCTGCTGGAAGTACGTGAACTGGGTGATCTCCATGCCGTCGAGCATCACCTGCCAGCCGACACCCCAGGCGCCGAGGGTGGGCGCCTCCCAGTTGTCCTCCTCGAAGCGCAGGTCGTGGACCGCGAGATCGATGCCCATCGCCTCCAGGCTCGCCACGTAGAGCTTCTGCACGTCGGCCGGCGACGGCTTGAGCACCACCTGGAACTGGTAGTGCTTGCCGAGGCGGAAGGGGTTTTCGCCGTAGCGGGCGTCGGCCGGGCGGCGCGACGGCTGCGCGTAGGCCACCCGCCACGGCTCCGGGCCAAGGACGCGCAGGAAGGTGTCCGGCGCCATGGTGCCGGCGCCGAGCTCCAGGTCGTAGGGCTGCTGCAGGACGCAGCCCTGCTCCGCCCAGTAGGAGGAGAGCCGGAGGATCAGGTCTTGGAACGTGTGCATGGGCCTCTTTCCGTACCGCTCGGCCGGGTCACAGCTCGGCCAGTGTGCGCTGCATCACCGCATGACTCTTGAGCTCGCGCTGCAGGAAGCCGCGGCGCACGCGGGCGGTGAGCGCCTCGACGCGCCGCAGGGTGGCCGGCGGCGGCGGCGCCGCGGCCAGCTCCGCCAGCCCCTCGCGCCCGAACCGCAGCAGCGCCTCCACCACGTCGGCTCCGTAGCGCTCCGCCCCGGACCGCGCGGCCCCGGACGGTCCCAGGACGGTGGCGCCGCCCTCGCCCGGACCGCCGGCCGCCGCGGCGGCACAGTCGAAGCACACCAAGCCGTCGTCGGCCGCCGTCAGCACGGCGCCCTCCGGCCCGAACGGGCGGCCACAGGCGGGGCACTCCCGGGGTGCCGGGAAGATGCCGCCGAGCCGCAGCACCCAGGCTTCGAACCAGCGGGTCGCGAGATCGCGGTCGGCGCCGGCGGCCAGCGCCTCGAGGGTGGAGTCGAGCAGCCGGAACCACAGCTCGCCCGGCTCGTTCTCCTGGGCGAACTCCAGCAGGTGCTCGGCGAGGTAGCTGCCGAGCAGGATGCCCTCGAGGTCGGCGTGGAGCCGCACGGAGAGGCGCAGCGGATCGACGCCGGAGATGCGCACCAGGTCCCGCCCCTCCTTCTCGAACCAGGTCACCCGCACCTTCGCCAGGGGCTGGAGCTGCCCGGCGAAACGACTGTACTTGCGCCTCGCTCCCCGCGCAACCCCGCGCACCTTGCCCCGTTCGCGGGTGAGGAAGGTGACGATGCGGTCGCGCTCCTGGAGGTCGAAGACCTGGAGGATCAGCGCTTCCGCATGGTGGATCGCCATCGGTGGACGGCCGCCTCCGGCGGCGGCTCAGGGGACCAGGGTGCGGATCAGCAGGGCCGCGAAGCCGAAGTAGATCAGCAGCCCCACGATGTCGTTGCTGGTGGTCACCAGCGGGCCGGCGGCGATGGCCGGATCGATGCCGAGCCGCTGCGCCGCCAGCGGGATCAGGGTGCCGGAGAGCGACGCGGTGAGGATGGCGAAGAACAGCGACACCCCCACCACCGCGGCGTAGGCCGGGTTCTGCTCCAGCAGCACGGCGATGACGCCGACCACCAGCCCGAGGGCGAGCCCGAGCACCAGGCCCACCTTGAGCTGCTGCCACAGGAAGCGGCCGACGCGCCCCTGGCCGGGGACCAGGCGGCCGGTGGCGAGGCCGCGCACGGTGATGGTCGAGGTCTGGCTGCCGCTGTTGCCGCCCATGCCCATGATCACCGGCACGAAGGTGAGCAGGAACAGGGCCTCCTGGAAGGTCACCGAGAAACGCTCCAGCAGCAGGCCGCTGATCACCAGGCCCACCATGTTGATCAGCAGCCACGGCAGGCGGATGCCGGCCACCCGCAGCGAGCGCTCCGGGTTGGCGATCTCCTCCTCGGTGGTGCCGACCATCTTCAGGAAGTCCTCGGTGGCCTCCTCCTTGAAGATGTCGACGATGTCGTCGACGGTGACGATGCCGACCAGCCGGTCCTCCTCGTCGACCACCGGGATCGCCAGCAGGTCGTAGCGGGCGGCGACCTGGGCCACCTCCTCCTGGTCGGTGCCGGTGTGGGCCTTGATGACGTCGCGCTGGGCGATCTGCCCCAGGGTCTTGCCCGGCGGCGCGAGCAGGAGCTGGCGCAGCGAGGTGACGCCGACCAGGCGCTCCTCGGCGTCGACGATGTAGAGGTAGAAGATCAGCTCGACGTCGCGGTTCTCCTGGATGGCGGCCACGGCGTCGCGCACCGGGGTGCTCTCCGGCAGCGAGAAGAACTCCGGGATCATGATGCGCCCGGCGGTGTCGTCCTCGTAGGTGAGCTGGGCCTGCATCTCGGAGCCGGGATGGAGATCGACGATCTCCATCACCTCCTCGCGCAGCTCGCCCGGGAGGGAATCGAGCACGTAGACGGCGTCGTCCACCGGCATCTGGTGGAGGATGCGCGCCGACTCCTCCGCGCCGACGCGCTCGAACAGCTCGTTCCTCTGGTGCGGCTCGAGCTCGGTGACCACGTCGCCCGTGGCGTCCGGGTACTCGCGGACCAGGATGCGGAACACCTCCAGCCGCTCGGACTGGGTGAGGCTGCGCATCAAGGTGGCCACGTCCTCGGGCCGCAGCTTGCTCAGCAGCTTGGAGATGGGAGACGTCGCCCCGCGGCGCACGAAGCGCCGCAGCATGTCGCGAACGTGCTCCTGCTGGCGGGCGGCGGCGGCATCCATGAGGCGGGCATCGTAGCACAGCAAAGCGTTGCGGAATCAGGGGTTTCGGGGCGAGAGACAGGCGTGCGGTAGAGTGCATTCCGTGCCTCACGCCACGCTCCCGGACGCAGCCGTCGACGACCTCCAGCGGGCCACCGGGGCCGACTGGCCGACGCTGCAGGCGGGGCGGCGGCGGGCGGCGGGCAAGCGGGCCGAGCTGGCGGCGGCGGTGGCGGGGCTCTCCGGCGGCGACACCGGAGTGGTGGTGTTCGGCTCGCTGGCCCGCGACGAGTTCGGCGGCGAGAGCGACATCGATTGGACTCTGCTGGTCGACGGCCCGGCCGATCCCGGCCACCTGGATCTCGCCCACCGCATCGCCGCCGAGGTCGACCGCCTGGGACGTCCTCCCGGGCGCGAGGGCACCTTCGGCAGCCTCGCCTTCAGCCACGAGCTGATCCACAAGATCGGCGGCGAGGACGACACCAACAGCAACACCACCCGCCGCATCCTGCTGCTGCTCGAATCCGCCCCGGTGGGCCGCCGCGACGCCTACGACCGGGTGGTCGGCAACGTCCTGCGCCGCTACCTCGACGAGGACCGCGGCCTGTGGACCGGCTCCGGCCGTCCCAAGGTGCCGCGTTTCCTGCTCAACGACATCTCGCGCTACTGGCGCACCATGCTGGTCGACTTCACCTACAAGCAGGCGAGCCGGGCGGGGCGCGGCTGGGCGTTGCGCAACATCAAGCTGCGCACCTCGCGCAAGCTGATCTTCCTGGCCGGCCTGCTCACCTGCTTCTCGCCCCTGCTCGACCTCGATGACGACGACGCGCATCGCATCTTCGGCCCGGAGCGCGACCTGCCGCGGCTGCTCGCCCACCTGGAGCGCCGGGTCGCCGCCTCGCCCCTCGATCTCCTGGCCCACGCCCTGCTGGCGGAGGGGCACCTGGAGGCCGGCCGGGCCATGTTCGACGCCTACGAGGAGTTCCTGGCGTTGATCGGCGACCCGGAGCGCCGCGGCCGCCTGGCGGCGCTCACCTACGAGCGGCTGGGCGACGACCCGGTGTTCGCCGAGGGCCGCCGCATCGCCAACGACTTCCAGCAGGCGGTCGGCGCCGTGTTCCTCGACCCCGCCACCCGCCTCGGCCGCCTCACCATCGAGTACGGCATCTTCTGATGCGCCCCGTGGGCTTCTCCACCGGCGCCCTGGCCAAGGGCGACTTCCGCCGCGCGTTGGAGCGCCTGCGGGCCACCGACGCCACGGCGGTGGAGCTCTCCGCCCTGCGCGGCGCCGAGCTCGCGCCGCTGCTCGCCGCCTTGGACGACCTCGACCTCGCTCGCTTCGAGCACGTCTCGGTGCACGCCCCCGGCCGCTTCCCCGCCCGGGAGGAAGGCGATCTGGTGGCCCGGTTCGTGCCCGTCGCCGAACGGGGTTGGCCGATCGTCGTCCATCCGGACGCGATCCACGAACCTGCCCGCTGGGCACCGCTGGGCCCGCTGCTGCTGCTCGAGAATATGGATCGTCGCAAGCCCGGACGCACGGCCGACGAGCTCGCCCCCTTCTTCGCGCGCCTGCCCGAAGCCGGACTCTGCCTCGACCTCGCCCACGCGCGGCAGGTGGATCCGACGATGGCCGAGGCCGAGAGGCTGGTCGAACGCTCCGGCGATCGGCTGCGGGAGATCCACCTGAGCGAGCTCGACGACCGCGGCGAGCACCACCGCCTGTCGCCGGCCAGCGCCGACGCCTTCCGCCGCCTCGCCCGCCGCCTGCCGGCCGGCGTGCCGGTGATCCTGGAGAGCCCCTTCCGGCAGGGCGACCCGGCGGCCGAGCTGGCGGCGGCGCGGAGCCTGCTGGCGGGGTGAGGGGGCCGAGAGCGGCCCGGTGCTAGCCCTCGAGCACCTGGATGTTGCCGTTGATCGAGCGGTAGCTGAGGGAGACCCGGGTGGCGCACTCGCCGACGTCGCCGACGACGCCGTTGCGGCGCATGGTGCCGCGGGTGCGGACCGGGAAGTCCACCTTGACGGCGCCGTTCTGGCTGCTGGCGTCGAGCTCGGCGCAGAGGTCCCGGGGCAGCCGGGTGCGGATGCGGCCGTTGACGGTGTCGAAACGCATGCGGGCCCCCGGATCGACGCGGTCCACCTCGACGTCGATCCGGCCGTTGACCGTGGTGCCGCTCACCGCTCCCGCGGCGCGGCGCACCACCACGTCCCCGTTGGCCGTGCCCAGGCCGAGGACGCCCTCGACACCGTCGAGCTCCACCTTGCCGTTGGCGGTGTGGAGGTCGAGCACCAAGCCGTCGGGCACCTGCACCCGGTAGTCGATCTCCACCGTCGCCCGGCGGCCGAACAGGCCGTCCCACAGGCCGTGCTCGCGCCACCCCTTGCGACGCTGGATGCGCACCGAGCCGGAGCTCTCGGAGATGTCCAGGCCGAGCTCGTCGAAGGCCTGGTCCGCCTGACGGCCGCTGACCGCCGCCGCGATGTCGACGTGCACCCGGCCGTCGGGCGATGGCCCCACCGTGATGCGGCCGACGTCGTTGCGGATCACCAGCGAGCCGCCGGCCGGCAGGTCGAACTGCTTCTGCCACTGCTTCTTCATGGAGTCCCCCCGCAGGGTCGAAGTGGCGGCCAGGGCGGCCAGCGCCGCGGCGCCGGCGAGGAGGGTGCGCAGGAGGGTCTTTGCAGCCATCGGAGGTCTCCGGTCGTCGGATCAGCCCTGGCGCAGGGTGACCGCCGGATCGAGACGGGTCGCCCGGCGCGCCGGCAGGTAGCTCGCGAACAGCGCCACCGCGAGCAGGATCGAGGGAACGGCGAGGAACACGGTCGGATCGCCCGGCCGCACGCCGTAGAGCACGCCGGACAGCGCCTGGGACACCAGGAACGAGAGCACCAGGCCGATCAGCAGCCCGGTCACCACGATGCGGGCCGACTGGGCCAGCACCAGGCGCAGCACGTCCTGGCGCCGCGCCCCGAGGGCCACGCGGATGCCGATCTCGTGGGCCCGCTGCACCACCGCGAAGGAGACGACGCCGTAGATGCCGGCCCCGGCGAGCAGCAGCGCGATCAGCGCGAACACCGCCAGCGGCGGCAGCGGGAAGCGGGCCTGGGCCAGCGATTCGTCGAGCACCGACTCCATGGTGCGCGCCTCGAGCGGCAGCGAGCCGTCGAGCCCCCAGACCCGCTCGCGCACCTGCGGCACCAGGGTCTCCGGCGCCACCGACGAGCGCAGCACCAGCACCATGTCGGTGCGCGGGTCCTGGGCGTAGGGCACGTAGGCGGTCGACGGCATGGCGCCGCCCAGGGCGCCGTAGCGCACGTTCTCGGTGACCCCGATCACCGTGCGCGGCACCGGGTCGAGACGGGTGAGGATCAGCTGCTTGCCGACCGCGTCCTCCCCCGGCCACAACCGCTGCGCCATCGCCTGGTTGATCACCGTCACCCGCGGCGCCGACGGACCGTGCTCCAGGCCGAAGCCCTCGCCGCGCAGCAGGCCGATGCCGAAGGTCTCGAAGTAGCCCGGCGTGGCGGTGAGGTAGCTGGCGCTGCCCGCCTCCTCGACCTCGCCCGCCGAGCGCCCCTCGATGACCACCGCCGTGCCCTGGTTGCGCTGGGTCAGCGGCAGGATGCTCACCGCCGCGGCGCTCTCCACCCCGGGCAGCGAGCCGACCTCGTCGAGCAGCGTGCCGAGGAACTGGCGGCGCACGCCGTCGTCGTGGTACGCCGGCCCCGACAGCTCCACCGCGGCGGTCAGCACCCCCTCGGACTCGAAGCCAGGGCGGATCGTCTGCAGCAGCAGGAAGCTGCGGATCAGCAGCGCCGCGGTGACCAGCAGCACCACCGCGAGCACCAGCTCGAGGGCCACCAGGGCGCCGCGGCCGCGCAGCTTCATGCCTCGCCGCGAGCGGCCGCCGCTGTCCTTGAGCACCCCGGAAAGATCCGGCCGCGACGCCTTGAGCGCCGGCCAGGTGCCGAAGATCAGCGCCGTCACCGCCGACAGCACGACGGTGAACACCAGCACCGGCAGGTTCATCCCGATGCCGAAGAAGGTCACCACCAGGGTCGACAGGGGCGGCGGGATCAGCGACACCAGGAAGTGGATGCCGGCGACCGCCAGGGCGATGCCGAGGGCGCCGCCGAGCAGCGACAGCAGCAGGCTCTCGGTGAGCAGCTGGGCGACGAGGCGGCGCCGCGCCGCGCCCAGTGACACCCGCAGCGCGATCTCGCGCTCCCGCGCCGCCGCCCGGGCGAGCAACATCACCGCCACGTTGGCGCAGGTCAGCAGCAGCACCAGCCCGACGGCGAACAGCAGCAACACCACGGCGGAGCGGATCGGCCCGGTGATCTCGTCGCGCAGCGGCACCAGCCGTACGCCGGCCCCGGTGTTGGTGCCGGGGTGGCGCCGGGCCAGGGTCTCGGCCAGGGCTTCCATCTCCTGGCGCGCCGCCGACGCGCTGACCCCGGGGGCCAGCCGCCCCACCGTGTACAGCCAGTGGTTGTCGCGGTCCGTCGCCTCGGCGGCGTCGAGCACCAGCGGCACGTAGAGCTCGGAGCGCCACAGCGGCAGGAACACGAAGTCCGGCGGCAGCACGCCGATCACCTGGTGGGGCCGGCCGTCGATCACCAGCCGCTCGCCCAGCAGGTTCGGGTCGGCGTCGAAGCGGCGCTCCCAGGCGGCGTGGCTGAGCACCACCACGCCGCCGCTGCCGGGCTGCTCCTCGTCGCGCCGGAAGGTACGGCCGAGGGCCGGCCGGGCGCCGAGGGTGTCGAAGAAGTCGGCCGACACGCGGGCGCCGCCGACCCGCTGGGGCACCTCGCCGCCGGTGACGTTGAAGCCCACGCCGCGGTAGGCAGCGAGGCTGCCGAACGACTGGCTGTCGCGGCGCCAGTCGACCCAGTTGGCCGGAGCCGCCTCCATGCGGCCTTCGCCCTGGCGGGTCTCCAGCACCTGCACCAGGCGGTCCGGATCCTCGTAGGGCATCGGGCGCAGCAGCACCCCGTAGACGGCGCTGAAGATGGTGCTGGTGGCACCGATGCCGATGCCGAGCACGACGATCGACAGCAGCGACAGCGTCGGGCTGTTGCGCAGCGTCCGCCAGGCGAAACGCAGGTCGCCCAGGAACCTCTTCACGCGGCGCCTCCGACCCGGCCGGCCTGGCCGCCCGCTGCGCCGGACGGCTCGGCGCTCTCCCGGGCCTCCGCCTCCTCGCCCTCCCGCGGCGCGTCCTCGTCCACCAGCCGCATGGCGGCATCGCGCACCAGCACGCGGGGCGCCGCGGTGGCCTGGCGCCGGCCCGTCTCGCGGTCGAGCTCGCCGGCGAAGAAGGCGGCCAGCGGCTCGTAGTAGTCGCGGCTCTCCCAGTCGGCCAGGAAGTCCTCCAGCACGTGGTGCTCCTCCTCCAGGTCGCCGCCGCGGTAGCGCGCCACCGCCGGGTGGATCTGGGCGCTCAGCTCGCCGGTGTAGGGCGTCGCCTGGCGCGGGTTGTCGAAGGTCGAACCGGCGCACGGTCCGAAGCGGAACTGCACCACGTAGTAGCGGCGGTCCCGCAGCGGGCCGCGGCCCATCTCCTCGATGGCGCCCGGCGGCAGGTCGCGGTACCAGGTGGCGGCGAAGTCGTTGTCGTCCGGAACCAGCACGTCTCCCAAGAAGCCCACCTGTTGCCACAGCGACGAGACGCGGCTCATGTGGCGCAGCACCTCGCGGGCCATGGCCAGCGGCTCGGCCTCCACCTGCCGCGACGGCAGCGGCCGTCCGTGATAGCGCTCCTCGAGCAGGTGGAACAGCGTCCGCGCATTGTAGCGGAAGCCGTGGATGAAGGCCGACTGAGAGCGCTTGAAGTCGAGCGACTGGGTGGAGGCGCCGACGAAGTACAGGTGCGGCACGCCCACCGCCTGCCAGCGGCCGTCGAGCTCCGGGAAGCGGCCGTCGATCACCGTCGCGGGCCGGCAGTCCTCGTCGAAGATCGACAGGTCGGCCTGGAAACCGGTGCAGCGGATGATGCGGTCGTACTCGATCTGCTCGATCTCCTCGGTGGCGTGAATCGAGGAGAAGCGCACCCGCAGCTTGCCCTGGGGGGTGCGCTCCACCGAGCGCAGCAGGCCGTCGATCACCGCGTTCTGGCTCTTGAGCTGGTAGGTGTCGAGCAGGTTGTTGTTGCAGGCCCGCAGGTGGCCCACGAAGTGGCTGTCCCAGGCGAGGCGCAGCGGATGCGGGCTGAGCAGGTGGATGGTGGCCGCGGTCGGGATCAGGGCGTCGGCGGTCTCGAAGGCCGAGTTGCCCTTGCCGAGAATCAGCACCGCCTGGTTGGTGAAGTCGTCCGGATCCACCGAGACGTCCTCGTAGCCCTCGGCGTACTCCAGGCCGGGGACGTCGGGCAGGAAGGGACGGCCGATGCCGGTGGCGACCACCACCCGGCGCGCCGCCAGGCGCTCGCCGCCGGCGCTCTCGAGCTCGAAGACGCCGTCGTCGCGCCGTCCCACCCGGACCACCGGGAAGCCGTCGCGCACCGCCAGCGAGAAGCGCCGGGCGAAGCCCTCCAGGTAGTCCACCATGCGGTCGGCCGGCGGGAAGTACTCGCGGCTGAAGCCGTGGAACGGGTACGGCTCGTCGCCGTCGGCGACCAGCAGCGAGTTCCAGTCGTGGCGCAGGTTGAACTCGACGTCGTCGCGCCCGGTGTGGACCTTGTTGATGGAGATCAGGCGGCGGTGCCGCGGGTAGCGGGCGAAGAAGCCGCCCACACGGTCGCCCTCGAGCACCAGGTAGTCGCGGCCGGCCCGCTGCAGGAAGTAGGCGAGCTGGAGGCCGGCGGGGCCGGCCCCCACGATCACGGTGTCGCGGACGGGTTCGTTCATCGGCTCTCCCCGGCCATCATCGCCGACCCGGCCGCCGGCGCCGGCG
>DATACC010000161.1:0-12020 GCA_036259255.1 Thermoanaerobaculia bacterium
GGCCCCCGCCGACGCGGGCCAGGCCGCTCGGCCGGCTGGCGTCGGCGAAGCCGCCCTGGCGCAGGTTGTCGGCCCAGGCGAGGCGCTCCGGCGTGGCGACGGCCAGATCCGGATCACCGTCGCGGTCGAGGTCGCTGACGATCAGCGCGGCCGGCGCACCGCCGCCAGGGAGCCCGGGCAGCGCCGCCTGGGGGGCGGCGGCGAGCGGCCCCTGCAGGGCGTTGCGGTGGAGGCGGAGCCGCCGCGAGTCGGCGAGCAGCACGTCGAGGTCGCCTTCGAGATCGTGGTCGAGCACCGCCGCGGCGGTGGCGCCGCCGGCGATCCCGAACCCGTCGGCGGCCGCCGTGAGGCCGCCGTCGCCGCTCCCGAGCCACACCCGCACACCGGCGGGGCCGTGGGCGAGGAGGTCGCGGTGGCCGTCGTTGTCGAGGTCGGCGGCGATCAAGCGGGGCAGCCCCTCGCCGCGGCCGAGGCCCGGCGCCGGTCGCGACGGCTCCGGCCGCCAGTCCCGCGCGGCGAGGCGTACCTCGAGGCGGGGAGCGGCGTCGGCGCTGGCGCCGGGCACCAGCCGGGCCAGGTCGGGGCGGCGGTCGCCGTCGAGATCCGCCACGGCGAGGGCGGCGCCCACGGTGGGCCGGCCGTCGAGCCGGCTGCCGGCCAGCTCCACCTTCACCGGCGGGCCGAAGTCGCTCGGCGGCGGCTCGCCCGCGAAGCGCACCACCGGCACGCCCACCACGCCGGTGGCGAGCTCGCGCAGGCCGGCCTGGACCATGGGCGACACCCGGAGCACGTTCTCCAGCCGTCGGGTGGCGAGCAGGGCCGCCCGGGCGTCGCCGCCGGCGAGCTGCTCGACGGCGGCGGCGAGCAGCGGCTCGGCCTGGGGCGCCTGCCACACCAGCTCGCGCAGGCGCAGCAGGGCGGCGCTGGCGGCGGCACGCTCGCCGGCCTCCAGCGCCCGGCGGGCGCGCTCCAGCAGCACCACGGCGTTCTCCGGCCGCAGCCGCTCGAGCCGCGCCAGCGCCTCGCCCCGGGCCGCCTCGGCCGCCTCGGCGGGCAGCTCGGCGGCGGTGCGGTAGAGCTGGTGGACGATCTCGACGTCGTCCGGCGCGGCAGTGATGGCACGGCGCAGCACGGCGACGGCGTCCGCCGTGCGTCCGGCGGCGGCGAGGGCCTCGGCCTGGATCGCCAGCACGTCGCCACGCCGCGGCGCCAGCCGCGCCGCGCGGTTGGCGGCGGCGAGGGCCTCGGCCGTCTCCTGCTGGCGCAGGTGGGCGACGGCGAGGTTGGCCCACGGCAGCGGGTCCCGCGGCTCGGCGGCGGCGAGGCGCCGGAACGTGGCCTCCGCCTCGGCCGGCTGCTCGTTCTCGAGCTGGGCCAGGCCGACGTTGCGCAGCCGCGCCGCGGCCTCCGAGACGGCGGCCTGGCAGGCGGGAGCGGCGAGCAGGAGGAACGACGACAGCAGGAGACCGGCGGCACGGCGTGAGGGCATGCCCCGATCTTAGCGGCGATGGAGCCGGAGGTCGTCGCTGGCGGGCCGCGCCGCCTGCTTCAGCCCGCCCGCCGCAGCGGGGTCGGCTCGCGGACGGCCTCGGCTTCGTCGGCGGGCACGGGGTCGCCCAGCAGGTCGGCGGCGCGCAGGCGGTTGCCCAGCTCGGTGCGGTCGTTGGCCTTGGCCAGGGCGTCGTCGGCGCCGACCACGCCATCGCGCACCAGGGCCAGCAGCGAGTCGTCGAGCAGCGCCATGCCCCGGCCCCGGCCGGTCTGCATGGCCGAGGGAATCTGGAACACCTTGCCCTCGCGGATCAGGTTGGCGATGGCCGGAGTGACCAGCAGCACCTCGTAGGCCGCCACCCGGCCGCCGCCGTTGCGCTTCAGGAGCGTCTGCGCCACCACCGCCTTCAGGCTGCCGGAGAGCATCAGGCGGATCTGCCCCTGCTCGGCCTCCGGGTACTGGTTGATCAGCCGCTCCACCGTGGCCGCGGCCGAGGTGGTGTGGAGCGTGCCGAACACCAGGTGGCCGGTCTCCGCCGTCTCGATGGCCACCCGGGTGGTCTCGAGGTCGCGCATCTCACCCACCAGCACCACGTCCGGGTCCTCGCGCAGGGCGGCGCGCAGGGCGCGGGCGAACGACGCGGTGTGGGTGCCCACCTCGCGCTGGTGCACCAGGCAGCGCTTCGACGGGTGGACGAACTCGATCGGGTCCTCGACGGTGAGGATGTGGTCGGGGCGGGTGGCGTTGACGCGGTCGAGGATCGCCGCCAGCGTGGTCGACTTGCCGGAGCCGGTGGGGCCGGTGACCAGCACCAGGCCCCGGGGAAGCTGGGCCAGGGCGGTGACCGCCGGCGGCAGCCCGAGCTGCTCCGCGCTCGGGATCTCGAGCGGGATCTTGCGGAACACGGCGCACACGCCGCAGTGGTCGCGGAACAGGTTGACGCGGAAGCGCCCGCGGCCCGGCAGCTCGAAGCCGAAGTCGGTGTCGTTGCGCTCGGCGAACTCGTCGCGGTTGGCCTCCGGGGTCACGGTCTCGAGCAGGGCGCGCAGCTCGCGGGCGTCCGGTGCGAACCAGCCGCGCAGCAGCACCAGCTCGCCGTCCAGGCGCAGGCGCGGAGCCTGGCCGGAGGTGAGATGGAGGTCGGAGCCGCCGCGCTCCAGCAGCTCTTCGAGCAGCGGCTCGAGGGAAGAGAGGCGGCGGCCGCGTTCGAAGCGGGCCCCGCCGCCGGCAGCGGGGCTTCCGCGGCGGCGGCGTCGAGCGCGCGATGCGCGGTGCCGGGGCCGCCGAGGGGCAGCCCGGACGGCGCGGACGTCGGCGGGGACAGCGGTCCGGGCGCCCCGGCGGCCGGTGGGGACAGCGGCGCCGAAAGCGGTACCACCCGCACCCGCGTCCCCTCCGGGTGGGCCGTGCCCTCCACCAGGTAGCGGCGGCCACCCGCAGCGTGCTCGAACACCCAGGGCGCAGCGGCCGGGTCGAGCCCCGCCGGCGCTACCTCGGCGACCAGCCGCTCCACCGCCTCGGCGGCGAGCACGTTGCGCACCGCGGGGGCTTCGCGGCCGTCCCGCAGCACGGCGGGCTGGCGGTCGGGCACCAGCAGCAGGGCGTCCAGCGGCCGTTGGGAGACGGCGTCGAGCAAGCGGTCGAGGGTGGCCATCGGCCGGGGGAAGGGCAAGGACGATGCCCGGCCGCGGCGGGCCGTCTCCCCGGGGAGAAGCGGGTGCGGACGGCGGCGCCGTCCGGCGGCTGGACGCGAGGTCCAGACATCGGACGCGGCCGGGAAGCGGAACGGGGTCCGCGAGACGGAGCCGGTCTACTCCGTCGGCTCGTAGCGGAAGCTGGGGTCGCGCCGCGCCTTGCGCAGGTAGCTGGTGAGGCTCTCCACCATGCCGCGGGTGACCGCCTCGCGGCTCGCCGCCTCCCAGAACACGAGCAGCGCCGCGAGCGCCTCGCGGTGTACCTCCTGGGCGCGGAAGATCGGCATCATCTGGCGGGCGAGCTGCTGCATCTCGGCGGTGCGGCCGAGGTCGGCGTAGAGCAGGGCGAGGTCGAGGGAGGCGAGGGCGGCATCGTAGGCGTGGTTGCGGCGGATGAACCCGTCGCGCACCTCCACCAGCGCCCGCTCGGCCTCCTCCCACTCGCCGAGGCCGTGGGCGATCTTGCCCTCGAGCCAGCGGCGGCGCAGCTGCGTCCAGCGATCCTTGAAGGCGGCGTAGAGGTGGCGGTTGGCGTCGTGGCGCTGGCGGGCGTCGGCGTAGGCGCGGCACATCTCGAGGTGCCACGTCAGGTTGTGCTGCACGCACAGGTACAGGCGCGGCTCGGCGGCCGGGTCGAGGCGATCGAGGGCTTGCTGGTCGATGCGGATCGCCTCGGCGAGTCTGCCCGCCTCGCTCAGGATGTTCGCCTTGAGGATCAGGCAGCGGGCGAGCTGGTGATGCTGGGAGAGGGCCGCGTAGAGGGTGATCGAACGGTCGATCAGCAGCAGGGCCTCCGCAAAGCGGCGCTGGTCGCGGCGCAGGGAGGCCGCCAGGCTGGCGATCTCGGCGCGGCTCTCGAGGTCGGTCACGCTGTCGAGCTTCTGCAGCGCCGCGGCGATGGCGCTGTCGGCTCGCGGCAGGTCGCCGAGCACCCGCAGCGCGTTGGCCTCGGCGGCGAGCGCCCGCAGCATCAGCTCGTGAGCAGGGTCGTGGCCGAGGAGCGTGACGTCGCTGCGGAGTGCGACGTGGAAGGCGAGGCGGGCGAAGCGCAGGGCCTCCTGCGGCTGGGAAAAGATGCGCGCCTGGCTGGCCTCCAGCAGCACCTCCACCAGCAGCGGATTGCGGAATCGCTTGGTGGCCCGGGTCACGCGCTCCTTGCGCCGCTCGGCCGGCAGTCCCAGCAGCTCCAGGAACTCGCCGCGCGCCCGTTCCTCGAGCTCCCGCAGGTGGTCGCCGAGGAAGCGGTAGGCCTCGAGCAGGATCACCGTCGTCAGGTGCCCGCTCGCCGTGGCCGTGCCACGCCCCTCGACGTAGGTCCGGTACTCCTCGCGGCAGGTCGGGCACAGCGCCATGGCGTGGTGAGCGAAACGATGGTTGATCGCCTCCGGGGGCAGCTCGCCGCGTTCGACGGCCTGGTAGAGCGCCCGGGTGACATGTTGATCAGGCATTTGAATTCCCTCCTATACTCAATAGTTGCACGAGCGGGAGGATTCGGGACACCGAATGCAAAAAAGGCCGGCACGCGGATGCACGTGCCGGCCGAGGTGCTGCTACGGCAGCGGTTCGATCAACGGCCAGGGCTCCGTGGCGTCCTGGGAATCCTGCTGCGGATCCTCCGGGGGCGGCGCGGCGCCGGGGGCGCCGTTGGGGTCCATCTGCCCTCCGCCAGCCGCGAACACCGCCTCCAGACCCAGCCCTTCGAGCTGCTGCTGCAGCCATTCGAAGAGCTGGTCGACGACCTGCGGCGTGTTCTCCGCGGCCGGTGCCGCCTGGACGGGCGCGGTCACGGCAACGAGGGCAATCAGCAGGACCAGCGACATCACCTTGCGAAGCATGGAAGCCTCCTCTCGGGTGTGGATCGATGCGCCGGGCTTCTGTGCCCGGCCACGTCCACCCTCACACACCGAGTGCACCATTTGGGACCCAGAGGGAAGAAAATTTCCCGAAATCCACGAATCCAGCCGTTTTTCGTGGGGCCGGGCGCCTCCCACGACGCCTGGAACCGAGTGTGCAAACGAAGGGCAGCATGGACCAAACGGCATCACCCCCCGAGACCTGGCGACCGGCGGGGCCGCCGGCGTGAGGGTGCTGCTGGCGATGACCGGACCGCCGGGCACCGGCAGCGGCACGGTGGCCGAGGCGTTGCTCGACGAGCTGGGGAACCAGGGGCACGAGGCGTGGCTCCTCTACCCGGACTCCGAGCCGGCCCGCGATCCGCGCCACCGCGTGTGGCGCTTCCCCTTCGAGCGCGGCACCGTCGGGCTGCCGACGTTCCCGAAGATGATTCCCGACCCGCACCCGCGGGAGGTCGGCGCCTCCCTCACCTGCCGGGACCTGACCGCCGAGGAGCTGGTGCTCTACCTCGACGGCGCCCGCGAGGCGCTGGCCGCCGCCTGGGACGAGCTGCGCCCCGACGTGGTGGAGGCGCACCACCTGTGGTCGCTGCCGTGGGCCGCCGCCCGGCTGGAGCTGCCGTACGTCGCGGTGCCCCACCACAGCGACCAGATGGCCTACCGCTACGACGAGCGCTTCCGCCCCTTCGCCGACCAGGGCGCGGCGGGGGCGTCCTTCGTGCTGCCGATCTCGGAGTTCGTGCGCGACGAGGTCGTGGAGCTCTACCCGGTGGACCCGGAGCGGGTGGTGGTCGAGCCGCCCGGCTACGACCAGCAAACCTTCCGCCCCTTCGCCTCCGACGCGGCCGAGGCGCTGGCGGCGGCGGGCATCGCGGGCGATCCGGCGCTGCCCGTCGTCACCTTCTCCGGCAAGATCTCCCACACCAAGGGCGTCGACGTGCTGCTGCGCGCCAACCGCCTCGTCCAGGCCGAGCGCCCGATGCACCTGGTGGTGGCCGGCACCGGCACGGTGGAGCAGGCCTTCGGTGAAGCGCAGCGCGCCGACTTCTGTCTCGACAACGTCCACTTCCCCGGTCACCTCGACCACGCCACCTTGGCCCGACTGCACAACGCGGCGGTGGCGACGGTGGTGCCGTCGCGCGAGGAGGGCTTCGGCGTGGCGGCCCTGGAGGCGATGGGCTGCGGCACGCCGGTGGTGGCGAGCCGCTGCGGAGGCCTCGAGAGCTACGTGGTGGGCGAGCTGGTGCCGGTGGAGGACGCCGAGACCCTGGCCGCCGCCCTGCTGCGCATGGCCGCCCTGCCCCCGGCCGAGGCCGCCGACCTGCGCCGCCGCGTCCACGAGGCGGCCCTCCCGTTCTCCTGGAGTCGGCTCGCCGAACGCCGCCGCAGCTACTACGAGCGCACCGCGGGCTAGGAGCGCCGGCGGTCGGGGCGGGGGAGCGCGTCGGGCCGGGCGCCGGCTCGGGTCAACCGGGGTCGAGGTGACCGCGCTCGGAGTCGCCCATCTCCACCCCGCCGTCGGGGAAGTACTCGCGCCAGCGGTGGGTGACCCGGGCCGCCGTCTCCGGGTCGCAGCCGAGCTCGGCGGGGAAGCCGGGCTTCAGGCGGGCATCGACGAGGATCGGGGCGCGGTAGGCGAGGTGGTTCCTGGTCACGTTGCGGCCGGCGGCGTGGAGGTCGGCGGCGGGCTCGAACCGGGTGAAGGTGGTCCACAGGAAGTTCATCGCGCTCGCCGCGGCGCGGGCCGGCTCGTCGGTGAGCACCAGCAGGGGCCAGCCGGCGAACGCCGGGTGGCCCGCCAGCCGCGAAGCCAGCCGCGACGCCGCCTCGCGGTCCGCGCCGAAGGGCGGCCCGCCCACCACCAGGCAGCCGCCGCAGAACACCCGCACGTCGGTCACCTCCGGCGGCGGGTCGACCGGCGGACGAAACTCCCGCGGCAGCTCGCGCACCGGCTCGCCGAGCCCGAGCCACACGCCCTTCGAGCCCTCGTTCACCTGCGGCCCGGTGTAGTCGAGGGTGTCCATCGACAGGTTGGCGAAGACGTAGAGGTCGGTCTCCGGGCGGGTGCGCGCCAGCACGTGCTCGAGGGTGGCGCGGAAGTCGCGCAGGTCCACTGGCCGGTCGGTGACCAGCAGGAACTTGGTGAGCGAGAGCTGTCCCTCGCCGAGGATGCGGAAGGCGCTCGCCATCGCCTCGCGACGATAGCGCTCGCGCACCACCGCCCCGGCCAGCGAGTGGTACCCCGTCTCGCCGTAGCTCCACAGGTCGAGCACTCCCGGCATCACCAGCGGGAACAGCGGCGAGAGCAGCTCCTGGAGCAGGTCGCCGAGGAAGAAGTCCTCCTGGCGCGGCTTGCCGACCACCGTCGCCGGGTAGATGGCGTCGCGCCGGTGGGCGATCGCCTCGACCTCGAAAACGGGGTAGTCGTGGGCCAGCGAGTAGTAGCCGTAGTGGTCGCCGAACGGGCCCTCGGGCCGGCGGACCCGGGGCGGCACGCGGCCGATCAGGGCGAGCTCGGCGTCGGCCACCAGGGGGTGGGGCCCGGGACCGCCGGAGGTCAGGCGCAGCCGCCGGCCGGCGATCAGCGAGGCCAGGAGCAGCTCGGGGACGTTCTCCGGCAGGGGCGCCACGGCGGCGAGGATCAGCGCCGGGGGGCCGCCGAGGAACACGGTGACCGGCAGCGCCTCGCCGCGCTCCTCGGCCACCGCGTAGTGGAAGCCGCCGCCCTTGCCGATCTGCCAGTGCATGCCGGTGGTGCGGCGGTCGTGCACCTGCAGGCGGTACATGCCCAGGTTGTGTCCCAGCCCGTCCGGGTGCTCGGTGTAGACCAGCGGCAGGGTGACGAAGGGGCCGCCGTCCTCCGGCCAGGTGGTGAGCACCGGCAGGCGGTCGAGGCGGGGCTCGCGGTCCACCACCTCGGTCACCGGCGCACCGCGCCGGCCGCGTCGCAGGCCGACCTTGAGCAGGTCCTTCGCCAGTTCCCGGGCGCCCCATAGCTTGCCCGGCGTCGGCGGCAACAGCTCGGGGGCGAGGGCGACGAGCTCCTCGATCAGCCGCTGTGGACGCTCGCCGAAGGCGAGCTGGGCCCGGCGCGGAGTGCCGAACAGGTTGGTGGCGAGCGGGAAGTCCGCCCCCCGGGGCCGGGTGAACAGCAGTGCCGGACCGCCGGCGGCGATCACCCGACGGTGGATCTCCGGCGCTTCGAGGCGCGGGTCCACCTCGGCCTCGATCACCGCCAGGTCCCGGTCGCGGCGCAGGCGATCGAGGAAGGCGCGCAGGTCGGAGAAGCTCAGGCGGCGTCCTCCTCCGCGAGCAGGCCCTGGTCGCGCATCCACCGCTTGTTGAGCTTCGAGAGGTAGCGCTCGCCGGAATCGGGGAGCAGCGTCACCACCACGGCGTCGTCGCCCAGCCCCTCGGCCACCCGGCGGGCACCGGCGGCGGCGGCACCGCCCGAGGAGCCGGGGAAGATCGCCTCCTTCCGGGCCAGCTCGAAGACGCAGTCGTAGGCCGTCTGGTCGTCGATGGTGACCACCTCGTCGACGACGTCCATCCACACGCTGCCGGGCAGGAAGTCCTCGCCGATGCCGTCCACCAGGTACTGGTGGATCTGCTCGGCCGGCGGCAGCTCGCCGTGCTCCTTGTAGTAGCGGTAGACGCTGCCGACGGTGTCGACCCCGATCACCCGCACGTCCGGGTTCTGCTCCTTGAGGTACTTGCCGGTGCCGCTGATCGTGCCGCCGGTGCCGATGCCCGCCACCCAGTGGGTGATGCGGCCCTCGGTCTGGCGCCAGATCTCCGGGCCGGTGGTCGCGTAGTGGGCCTGCGGATTGTTCTGGTTCCAGTACTGGTACGGCAGGAAGGCGCCCTGCTCGTCGCGGATGCGCTCGGCCGTCTTGTAGTACGAGCGCGGGTCGTCCGCCTCGACGTTGGTGGGGCAGAGGATCACCTCGACACCGTAGGCTTCGAGCAGCGCCACCTTCTCGTGGGGGATCTTGTCCGCGGCCGTGCAGACCAGCTTGTAGCCGCGCAGGTTGGCGACCATGGCGAGGCCGAGGCCGGTGTTGCCGGAGGTCGGCTCCACGATGGTGCCGCCGGGCTGCAACTCGCCGGAGCGCTCGGCGGCCTCGATCATCGCCACGCCGATGCGGTCCTTGACGCTGAACCCCGGGTTGAAGCTCTCGATCTTGGCCGCCAGCAGGGCGCCTTGGGGGTGGAAGCGGCGCAGCGCGACCAGCGGCGTGTCGCCCAGCGTGTCCAGGATGTGCTCGTAGATCTCCATGCTTTCAGGCCTCGAGGTTGGGAGCCCCGGTGTCGGGACGGGTGGACGCGTGCAGCGGCGGCGATCCGGGGCGAAAGGGTACCCGAAGCGCGCCTGCGGCGCCAAGCGGCCGTCGACTGGAAGGCTGCTTGCAACGTAGACCAGGGACCGACAGGAGCGGTCCGCTCCCCGTCAGCGCCTCCGTCGCGCGATCGTTCACGATAGCCCTGCAGGAGCCCACGAGACGACGATGCCAAGACTGAGCCTTCGCTCCCTGAGGCGCCTCGACCGCCGCAGCGCCGGCTTGCTGGCCATGCTGCTGGTCCTGCTGCTCGCCGCGCCCCTCGCCTTCCTCTACATCTACCGTCCCGAGGAACCGCCGGCGCAGCAGCGCGTGCTGCCGGACGTCTCCAACCTGGAGGGCATCTCCGACGCCGCGGCCGTGGCCTACCTGCGTGCCGCCGTCGCCTTCGAGGAGGGGGATCTCGAGTCGGCTCAGGGCATCCTCGACGATCTCGCGCGGCGAGTGCCGGAGGAGACCGCCCTGGCGCGCACCCTGATCGGCCTCTATGCCTACGAGAGCGGCTTCATGCCGACCGCCATCGAGGCGCTGTCCGACGCCGAGGCGGTGGGCGGCGTGCTGGAGGATTGGCGTCTCTTCGCCCTGGCCGACGCCGCCCAGCGCGTGGAGCGGCCGGAGGTCGCCGTCCAGAGCCTGCGCCGGCTGCTCGACCAGGTCGAGGAGTCGCCGCTGCGCGGCCGCGCCTTCGTGCAGGCGGCCGAGCTGGCCTGGCAGCGGGGGGACGCCGCGGCGGCCCTCGGCTGGATCAACGAGGCGCGCTCGCGGCCGCTGACCCGCCGCGTAGCCACCGAGGCCGACCGCCTCGCCTGGACCATCGGCAAGGCCAGCGACAATCGGGCCGTGATGGAGGAGGCGGCCCGGCGGCTGCTGATCGATGCGCCGCCGGTGGCCCGGGAGCTCCAGGTGGCCGACCTCTTCCGCGACGAGCAGGGGCGCATCGAGTCGTGGGACGGCGTGCTGACGCCGGACCAGGTGGTGCAACGGGCGCGCTCCTGGGTGGAGCTCGACGCCGGCCGCTCGGCCCAGAACACGCTGGAGACCCTGCCGCCGCAGCAGCAGGACCTGGAGTGGCACCTGCTGATGTCCGAGGCGCTGACCCTGCAGCGCCAGGGCCGCGCGGCCCTCGACGTGCTGCAGCGGGCACGCCCGAGGTCGCCCGCCGAGCGGGCCGCCGTCGAGTGGCAGCGTGCCCGCGCCACCGCCGAGCTCGCTACCGTGCGCCGGGGGCGGTCGAATCTCTCGCAGGCGGCGCGCGGCCGGATGCTGGCGGCGTCCGTCGAGCACCTGGAGAACGTCGTCGAGTCGGGTGGCGACCGCGAGCTGTCGATCCAGGCGCTGCGCCAGCTCTACGGCTACCTGGCCGAGGAGGGCCTGTTCGACCAGGCGATGGAGAAGCTGCGCATGCTGCGCCGCCTCGACCCGGAGGATCGCACCGGCGCCCAGAGCCTGTGGGAGCGCGGCTGGCGCGACTACCAGCGCGGCAACTACACCGGCGCCGTGGGCTACTGGACCGAGCTCGAGGAGCTCTACCCCGACGTGCGCGAGACGCGGCCCGCGCGCTACTGGAAGGCTCGGGCCTTCGACGAGCTGGGGCACGACGAGCGCGCCCAGGAGGCCTACCGGCAGGTGCTGGCGGAGTCGGCCGCGGCGGATTTCTACTTCGGCCGCGCGGCGGCGCGCTACCGGGGCGACTTCGAGCCGCCGCTGGCCACCGGCCGCAGCGGCAGCCAGCAGTGGCAGCTCGACGGCCCCCTGGCGCGGGTGGTGCGGCTGGCCGAGCTCGGGCTGGTGGGCCTCGCGCGCACCGAGCTGACCCTCGCCCGGGAGCAGGAGGGCACCGATCCGCGGGCGGTGATGGCGCTCGACGGCATCATCCGGGTGCGCTCCGGCAACCCGCGCGAGGGCGTGGCCCTGCTGCGCGGCGCCTTCCCCGAGCTGGCCAGCCCGTACCAGGGGGACGTGCCGGGGCCGGTGCTCGCCGCCTACTACCCGTTCCTCTACGGCGACACCATCGAGAAGCATGCCGAGCGCACCGGGCTCCCGCCCCACCTGGTGGCCGGCATCATCCGCCAGGAGAGCGCCTTCGACGTGCGCGCCGAGAGCTGGGCGGGCGCCCGCGGCTTGATGCAGCTCATGCCGGCCACCGCCCGCGAGGTCGCCGGCAAGCTGGGCCAGGCGCACACGCCGTCGAAGCTGTTCGACCCGGAGTACAGCATCCTGCTGGGCAGCACCTACTTCGCCGAGACGCTGCGCCGCTTCGACGGCAACGTGGAGCTGGCGCTGGCCGGCTACAACGGCGGCCCCAACCGCATGCGTCGGCTGTGGCGCGAGGCCGGGCCGGACCCGGAGCTCGACTATTGGCTGGAGACGCTGAAGATCTCGGAGAGCCAGAGCTACGTGAAGCGGATCCTGGTGCTGGCCGATTCGTACCGGCAGCTCCATTGGCCCGACGCGGAGAACAAGGTGGTGGCTTCGACGGCGGCGGAGATCGACATCTAGAGGTCGGGGAGGGCGGCCGGGTCGGCGGGGTGGCGGCTGCGCTGGGGCGGCGGGGGCGGCCGGCCGGGGGCCGCGGGGCTCCCCCTCCCAGGTTTCACCGACAGCCCCGCGTCCCCCCGCCCGCCGCCCCCCCCCCCCCCCC
>DATACC010000162.1:0-12811 GCA_036259255.1 Thermoanaerobaculia bacterium
GCCGGCGCCCACTGCGCCGGGGCGCGGCCGAGGCGCAGCAGGCTGCGGGGCGGGAGGACCGCGGCCTGCTGCGGGGCGGGAGGACCGCGGCCAGGGCGGGGATCACGGTGAAGGTTGCCAGCAGGGCGAGGGCCACCCCGAAGGCCCCGGCGGCTCCGAAGGTGCGCAGGGCCGGGAGCCCTGACAGGGTGAACGACAGCAGGCCGACGCAGGTGGTGAGGGTGGTGGCGACCAGCGGGCGGGCGAGCTGCTGGAGCGCCGCCGCGTAGCTGGCAGCCACGGCGCCGCGGGGCTCCTCGCCGCGGGCCAGGGCGTCCGCCAGCAGCCGCTGCAGGCGCTCCAGGACGTGCACCTCGTCGGTGATCGCCATCGCCAGCAGAACCACCGGGAGCGAGGTGGTGACCAGGGTCAGGGGCCGGCCCGACGCGGCGAGGCCGCCGAAGGTCCAGGCCAGCACCAGTCCCACCTCGGCCATCACCAGCAGCAGCGCGCCCGGTGCCCTGAGGACGAAGGCCAGGACGAGGCCCAGCACCACGGCCATCGCCGGCACCAGCCGGGCGAGATCCTCGAGAACCGCCGCGCCCAGCAGCGACTCCGCCACCAGCGGCCCGGTGGGAGTCCAGTCGAAGTCCGCCGGCGGCTCGGCCTCGAGGTGCCGGGACACGGCGGCCACCAGCCGCCCGCGGTCGGCGCCCTCGGCGGCCGGCAGGTACAGCGCCGCCGCCGTCCCGTCGGCGCTTAGCAGGAGCGCGTCGGTGGCGCTCTGGGCACGCAGGCGCCGGAGCCAGGGCGCCAGCTCCCGGGGATCCTGGGGGATCGCCGCGAGGAAGGGGTCGGCCGACAAGGTGTCCTCGCCGACGCGGAGGTCGGGCACCGAGGCCACCGAGCGGACGCCGCTGGCGCGAACCCCCGGGACCTCGCGCAGCCGATCGTGGAGCCCGGCGACCACGGCGAGGCCCTGTGCCGACGCCACCGCCGGCCCCCCCGGCCGCGACTGCACCAGGACGATCACCGGATCGGCGTCCCCGAAGCGGACCTGGTCGTCGCGGCTGGCGCGTACCACCGGGTCGTCCGGCAGCTCGAGGGCCGCTCCGTCGGTGCGGATCTCGAGCAGGGGCAGGGCGAGGACCGCCGCCAGCGTCACGGCGCCGGCGCCGGCCAGCCAGCGCCGCGGACGGCGCAGAGCGTCGCTCGCCAGCGCCAGGAGCGGGTTGCAGAGGAGGGACAGCAACCCGGCCTCCGCGGCGGGCGCGGGGCCGGGGGGCGGTGCCATCAGCCGGCTCCGGGGAGCCGGCCGATCACGCACCGGGCAGGTCCGCGGGGGCGGACCCGGCCGACCTTCAGGAAGCGGCACCACCCTTCAGGGTGCGCTCGCCCTCGCCCGCCGCGAAGGTCTGCAGCACGTCTCCGCTCTCGTCCTCGCAGTCGAGGGGAGTGAACTCCAGGGTGCCGAGCTCCGGGTGCTGCATCATGACCCGGTGGGATTCGAAGCGGGTCACCGTCGGGCTGGTCCGGCGGTTGCCGCTCGGCGGCACCTCGAGGAAGTTCTCGAGGATCGGCTCGCCCTCGAAGGCCTCGACGAAGGTCGAGCCGTAGGCGATGGCGTCGAAGGTGAGCTTGAAGGTGAACGTCGCCGGGAAGGCACTGCCCACCTGCTGTGCCTCGATGCTGCCCAGCTTCTGCTGCACGGCGGGGTTGAGTCGGTAGGTGACCAGCGTCCCGAGCTTCGAGCTGTAGGCGTTGGCCTCCCAGCTCTTGACCTGGAAGTCGATGTGCTGGCGGTTGTCGGCGTTGATGTACGGGTCGCTGCGCTCGAGGAGCAGCCTGCCACGGAAGGTCAGGGTCTCGAGCGGCGTCTTGGTGCCGTCGGTCGCCACCTGGTGGATGGCCACCCTCAGGGTGTGGTCGACGACGTCGAGACCGGCCGCCGGGAACGTGGTCTGTCCCGCCACCGGAAGCGCGGCCAGGAGGGTGAGCACGACGAGGACTGCCAGGGACCTGAGATGCCGCATGGAATGCTCCTTTCGACGACGCGAAGCGCGTCTCCTGCACGAGCTGGGTTCGAGTGCGGAGCCCAGTCTGCAGCGCCGTCGGAGCCTGCCGCTTCTCCAGGATTGCGGATTGGTCGCGCGCGGCCTGGCCTCAGCGGGTGATCTCGACCCGGGTCTCCATGCCCTCCTCCTGGTGGTCGCCGACCGGGCAGTACACCGTGTAGGTGCCCGGCTCGAGGGAGACGGTGAGGTTGGCCGACTCTCCGGGCCGGAGCGGTGCTTCGAGCTCGTGCTCGACGCCGTTGCCCTCGATCTCGAAGCTGTGCTCGTGCTCGCCGCTGTTGGTGACGACGAAGGTCAGCTCACCGGCCGGCGCCGGGGGTAGCTCGATCGTGCGCGGCATGTCGATCTCGCGGCCGTGCAGGTTCACGTTCACCACGGCAGCGCCCTCGGCCGGCGCCGAAGGCTGGCCGGTGCCGGCCGCGCCTCCGGGGGTCATCGTGCCCTCGGTGCTCAGCGGGCCCTCGGTGGACAGGCCGGCCGGATCGTCGACCGCCGCGGCCCCGGGCTCCATCCCCAGTTCCTCCGGCTCCTGTTCCGCGCGGTCCTGGCACCCGGCGATGGCCAGCAGCAGCACCGTGCTGGCGGCCAGCAGCAGGAACAGCAGGGCGAGCCTCGCGCTCTCGGGTCGGGGAAGGGTACGGCCGGCGGCGGGTCGGGTGGTCTTCCTGGTCATCTCTCGGCACTCCTCGTGGTGTTCCGCGTGTTCACTCAGGGGAGGCAGGGTGCAAGAGCCGTGCTGGCGTGGCAGGGCGGTCGCCGTCCATGCTGCAGGAGGCCAAGCTCACGCACACACGCAACAGCGGCTGGAGTGACAAAATTGTAAGGCCCCACGATTAAGTCCAGCGGTGAGTCTGCTAACCTTCGGTGTATGAGCCGGACGACTTGGGCCTACCCGAAATACACGCGCAAAGAGGACGACCATGCAGGTAAAGAACTGGCCGCAGGGGGAAGTTCGGCTGAATGGCTCAACGCTCTACATGTGGTGGATAACTGGCGAGCATCTCACGCTTTTCCGCTTAATACTTTCCAAGTAGGATTGCGCCAGAGAGCGCGAAAGGTTGAGGCAGAGTCTATTGTAGCTCAGCGCCTGAAGCGGCTGAGCTCGATAGAAGCCAAGCTGTCAAGATTTGATAAAATGCGCCTGTCTCGCATGCAAGATATTGGCGGGTGCCGAGCGGTAGTCCACACGTTGCCTCAGGTCGGAGCTCTACACAAAGCCTATCGAGAAAGCAACCTCAAGCATCGATTGATCAGGGTGCGCGATTACATTGAGCTGCCCAAGCAATCTGGCTACAGAAGCTTGCATCTTATTTATAGTTACCACAGCGATAAGAAGCCGACTTATAATGGGCTTCAAATTGAAGTTCAGATCCGAACTCAGCTGCAGCACGCATGGGCGACGGCGGTCGAGACGGTGGGCACCTTCCTTGACCAGTCCCTTAAATCAAGTCAAGGCTCCCAACGATGGCTGCGCTTCTTTTCGTTAATGGGGTCAGCATTCGCTTTTAAAGAAGAGATGCCTTTGGTGCCAGGAACGCCCGACAATCGAGAGTCCCTCGTGGAAGACATTAGGAGAATGGCTCAGGAGCTAGCAGTTCGCCGTACGCTCAGAGATTATCAGCGAGTTGTCCAAACTCACATCATTCCTAGCCTAAGGGAGGCCGACTTTTTCCTTCTTACTCTCCGCCCGAAAGAGGGCTCAGCGACTGTCACGACATTCGCTCGAAAAGAGCTGGAGAAGGCGACCGAGGAGTACCTTGAAATGGAGCGGCAGATCGCAGGGGAACCGGGTTCTCAGACTGTCTTGGTGGCCGCCGAGTCTGTCGAGGCACTCCTCAAGGCCTATCCGAACTATTTCCTTGATACAACAATTTTTCTAGAAGAACTCTCTGGCGTCTTGGCGCCTCCCGGTGTAAAGGGCAACTCACAGATTTAGGTCGCGCAAGCAGCTGATCTTGTTCACTTCGCCTCCCACCGCACCCCGAGCCCCACCCCCCGCCCCGGCCCCGGCAGGGCCAGGTCGTCGGCGGACGGCCAGTAGAGGTCGTCGGCCAGGTTGGTGCCGCGGAGGGTGAGGGTGACCTCGGGGCGGAGGCGGTAGTCGAGGGCGGCGGAGAGGAGGAAGGCCGAAGGGATCGCCCGCTCGCCCGGCCCCGGCTCGTCCCGGGCCTCGCGGTGTTCGGCCCGCAGGCGCGCCGTCCAGCGGCCGCCGAGCCAGGTGGGCGGGTCGGCGGTGAGGGCCACGAAGAGACGGTCGGCGGGGATGTCGGCGAGAGGGGCACCGGTGGTGGCCTCGCCGTCGATCGTGGCGCCGCCCCAGGAGAGAAGCCAGCCGGCGGACGGCTGCAGGAAACCTTCCGCCTCCACGCCATGGATCGTGCCCGAGGTCAGGTTGACGAAGGTGCGCACGCCGGGGCGGATCTCGACCCGCTCCACGTAGTCGTCGATCTCCTGCCGGAAGGCGTGCACCGCGGCGAAGGCCCGGCGCCCGTACCAGGCGAGGCCGAGGTCGCCGTGGAGCGAGCGCTCGGCCTCCAGGTCTTCGTTGGCCACCACCTCGCCGCGTCCCGTCGTGCCGCTGAAGTAGCGCTCCGACAGGCTCGGAAAGCGCAGCCCGGTACCGAGGTTCGCCGTCGCCTGGAAACCCGCCGCGAGCGGCACCACCGCGCCCGCGAAGCCGCTCCACGCCCGGTCCTCGGTGCTGCCGGCGCCGCCGTTCGATTGCCGAATCCAGCTCAGCCGGCCACCCACCTCGAACGTCGCTCGCGGCTTCGTCCAGCGCGCCGATCCATAGAGGCCGGCGTCGTCCTCCTCCGCGTCGTCCAGCGTGCGCGCCGCCGACCCCGGCGCGCCGGCCGCGTCGCGCTCGCGCTCCACCGCCTCGACGCCGCGGCGCGCCACCCACTCGACGCCGAAGCGCACGGCCACGTCGTCGCCCACCGCCCGCTGGTGCTGCAGGTCGGCGCCGAGGTCCAGGCTGCGGTTGTCGACCCGGGCGCCACCTCCGCCCGGCTCCTCGGCCAGCGTCTCCAGCGTGTGCGGATGGAGGTAGAGGGAGGCCGCGGTGGCGGCGGTCGCCAGCGAGAGCTTCGCCACCAGGTGCTCCTCGCGCGGATAGGAGGTGCGCGTGGCCTCCGCGTTAGGCTTGCCGATGCCGGAGGTCAGCGCCGGCACCAGCAGCAGCTCCCAGCGCCGCGGTTCGGCGCCCCAGCCGAGACGGGCGAAGCCGTTCCAGCGCTCGAAACGGGAGAACAGGCGCGCGCCGTCGGCGGTCTCCGCGTCGCCCGCCTCACGGTGGGCCAGCGCCGCCGACCAGGTGCGCCCCGTCGGCGCCGCACCGCCGCCGCCCAGGCGCTGATACGACTCGTCGCCCTGGCTCGACCAGCCGGCCTCCGCCACGCCGCCGATGCGGCGCTCGGGGAAGAGCTGCACCACGCCGCCGAGGGCCCCCGAGCCGTAGAGGCTCGACGCCGGCCCGCGCACCACCTCCGCCGTGCCGAGCAGCAGCGGATCGAGGAAGGAGGCGGAGACCCCCGCCCGGCGCTCGCTGGTCAGCGGCACGCCGTCGAGCAGCGTCAGCACCCGCTGGCGCGAGACGCCGCGGATCGAGTAGACCTGGAACAGGCCGCCCTGCCCGTTCTCCGCCACCCCCGGCACCGCGGTGACCGCCTCGACCACCGAGGCCGGTGCGCCGGGCAGCTCCCGGGGATCGAGCGAGGCCACCGCCACCGACGGCGGGCTCACCGGGTCGCCGCCGCGCGCCGCCGTCACCACGATCTCCTCGAACACCTCCTGCTTCGCCTCCAGCACCACCGCGGCCGCCGCGCCGGCCGGCACGTGCACCGAGGCCGCCTGGTAACGGGGGTGGGTGACCAACAGGTCGGCCGGCGCCGCGGCGCCGGGCAGGACGAAGGCGCCGGTGGCGTCGGTGAAGGCGGGGCCGGTGAGCGCCGCACCGGCAGCACCGCCGACGAGCTCCACCCGCGCCTGGGGCACCGGCGCACCGGTGATGGTCGTCACCCGGCCGGTGATCTCGGCTGCCGCCGGAGCCGCCGCCAGCAGGAGGACCGCGGCGAGCAGCATCTTCCTGCCGGCCGATCGGAGCGCTCCCGCGGCGGCGCAACGGAGCTCGGGCGTGATCCTCGGCGTGGTCATGGGCGTGGAACCTTATACGCAGATCCGGGCTGTGGTTCCCGGCCCGCGGCGGGCGTCGGGGAGAGCTGCGAAGCCGCTCCCTCCGCAGATCCGCCCGAAGGGGTCCGGGCTGGACCCTTTTGGCGGGTCACCGGCTGATCCCCAGGGTCACGAAGTGACCCTGGCCAAATCGCTAACTTTTTCTACTCAAACGACTTACGTCATGGACCGCCCTTTGCAGAACCCTCCGCCGCCGCTCCAAGGCAAACATCGACGACCTGAGCGGCCGTGAACGGCTCGCGGGCCGTGCGTGAGCCCCCGCACCCGCCTGCGAGAACCCGCAACCCTCTCGGAATTTGGAGGAAGAATGAAGAAATTCGTGACCGTGCTCGCATTCGCCTGTCTGGTGGCCGTGGCGGCCATGCCGGCCCTCGCCGCGCAGGACCTGGACGACTTCCTGGCCTCGTTGGACGCTCCCCAGGCGTTCGCCGAGCGCCACGGCGTGTTCGACCCGGCGGCCGTGCGCGCCGAGCAGAAGCAGCTCCACGCGCAGCTCGTCGCCGCTCGCGTCGAGGCCGGTGCCGAGAATCCGGCCCGCATCGTGGTGACTCCCCAGGAGATGCGCCGGGCGATCCGCGCGCAGGAGAGCCCGCAGCACTTCAAGAAGCTGGCCGGCATGACCAAGGCGGTCGGCGCCCACGTCTCCTTCGCGGGGGTGACCCCCAAGACCGCGGCGGTTCCGCTGGCCGTCGGCGCGGTGCGTGGCACCCGCGACGGCTTCGTGTGGACCGGTAGCGCCGTCTCGGAAGGCGCCGCGGGCGTGCGCGTGCACTTCACCGATTTCTCGCTGCCCGCCGGCTCGGCGCTCTACGTCTACAACCAGGACGGCGACGTGCACGGTCCCTACACCGGCGCCGGCCCCAACGGCACCGGGGACTTCTGGACCCACACCATCTCCGGCGGCATGGCCTACCTGCAGGTGACGGGCAACGCGCCGGAGGGCTCCTTCACCATCGCCGACGTCGGCCACGTGGCCCAGGGCCCGGTGGCCGCCCCCCAGGCCGGCACCCTGTGCTCGTTCAACGCCGAGTGCGTGGAGAGCGCCGCCTGCACCTCGAGCTCGGCGGTGGCCGACGCCGAGGGCGGCGTGGCCCACATCCAGTTCGTCTCCGGGCCGTGGATCTACATCTGCAGCGGTGGCCTGCTGGCCGACACCGACACCGCCACCTCGGTGCCGCTGTTCCTCACCGCCAACCACTGCATCAGCTCGAGCAGCGAGGCGAGCAGCATGGAGGCCTTCTTCTTCTTCGAGGCCACCGGCTGCGGCGGCGGCTGCTACAACCCGGACGGCATCGTGCCGAGCACCCTGGGCGCCTCGATCCTCAGCACCTCGTCGACCAGCGACTACACGCTGATGCAGCTCGCCCAGGCACCGCCGTCCGGCGCCGTGTTCCTCGGCTGGAACGCGACGGCGGTGGCCAACAGCAACGGCGCCCACCTGTACCGCATCAGCCATCCCCAGGGCGCCCCGCAGGCCTACTCGGAGCACGACGTGGATACCAGCAAGGGCACCTGCAGCTCCTGGCCGCGGGGCAACTGGATCTACAGCCGTGACGTGCTCGGCGCCACCGAGGGCGGCAGCTCCGGCTCGCCGGTGGTCAACGCGGCGGGCCAGGTGGTCGGGCAGCTCTCCGGCGCCTGCGGCTTCAACGTGAACGATTCCTGCGACGCCGCGTCGAACGCCACGGTGGACGGTGCGTTGGCGGCCTACTACGGCAACGTCTCGCAGTGGCTCGACCCGGGCAGCGGTGGTGGCGACGACGGCGGCGGTGGCTCCTGCACCGCCAAGGGCGACGCCTGCTCCAGCAACTCGGACTGCTGCAGCAACAAGTGCCGGGGACCGAACAACCGCAAGACCTGCAAATAGCTGCCACGCGGCAGCGCGGTTGCACCGGAAGGCCGGGGCCCCAGGGCTCCGGCCTTCTGGTCTTCTGGGCCGCCCTTTCTCGCGTCCAGCAGGCGCAGCCCGGGTGGTGCCGGAGCTCGGCGGCGTCAGAACCGCGAGGCGGCGCGCTCCCTGGCGGGGAGGATCTCGAGGCAGGTGGTCCACCAGCCGGTGAGGATCGTCTCCACGAACTCCTCCGGCAGCTCCTCGCGGCGCATCTCGGCGGCCAGCGCCCGGTGGTCGTAGGCCAGCGGCACCCGCTCGACTCCGAGCCCGCCGCCGGCCGCGGCCTCCACCAGGGCGTACCACACCTCGGTGCGCCCGTCGTTGGCCGGGCGGCCGAGGACGCCGACGTTCACCGCGTCGCGGCCCGACGGCAGGCGGCGGTGCCAGTGCAGCCCCGTGTGGGTACACAGCAGGGCGTCGGCGCGTTCCTGGTCGAGCAGCACCTCGAGGAACGGCACCGGCGTGGTGGAGTGGAACAGGAACTCGTTGGTGCGCCGCGGCGAGCCGTGCACCAGCAACAGCTCGCGCTGGCCGATACGCACCCGGCGGCGCTGCGGCAGCCCTCCCATCCAGCGCTTGAAGGCCGGCGCCGTGCGCCGTGCCGTGTAGCCGTAGGACAGCGCCGCGAAGTGGTTGTCCCGCGGGTCGGCGTAGCCGCAGTTGCAGTCGTCGCGGCCGGAGGCCAGCGACTCCTCGTAATTGCCCTGGATCGTCCGCACGCCGCCCTGCTCGAGCAGCGGCCACACGGCGTCCGGGTCGGGACCGAAGCCGCCGAGGTCTCCGAGGCAGTAGACGGCCTCGGCGCCGCGGCGCCGGGCATCCTCCAGCAGGGCGGCCAGCGCGAGGTGGTTGCTGTAGACGCCGCCGAACACCGCGACGCGGCCGAAGGGGCCCTCGACCGGCGTCGGGTCGACGGCGCCGGCGCCGGCCCGGTACGCCTGCCGCGCCGCCTCCCGCTGCGCCGGAGTCAACCGCTGCCCGAGCGCCGCCGTGGCGCGGCGGAAGGTGTCGAGGGGCACCAGCCGCTCGCCCCAGGTGGCCTGGCCGCGGTGGGCGGCCAGGCGTTCGCGCTCGCGCCGACGGCGCTCCTCCCGGTCCTCCGGGACACGGTGGGCCATCAGGTCACCTCCATCGCGACGCCACCCCTCAGGTCCGGCAGGTCACGCCGTGGACGTGGCAGGTCCAGCAGGCGGGCTGCTCCAGCGGGTAGGGCCCGAGGGTGTCGGCCAGGGTCTCGCCCATCTTGCCACTCGGATCGTTGACCAGGATGGGGCACACCCACACCCCCTGGTCGGTGACCATCCGGCAGGCGCTGCACTGCAGGTGATCCCAGGAGCCCTCCGGCGCGTCGCCCTCGCGCAGGCGCTGCCAGGCGGCGTAGGCACCGCTGCGTTCGGCCTCGGCGCCGAGGTGGAACACCGGCAGCACCTTGAGACGCGGCCGCTCGATGCCGAGGGACCGCAGCAGCTCCAGGAAGCGGTCCTTGCCGGCGTCGGTGGCGTGGTCGTCGTAGACCTCGGTGACGGTGAGCACCGGGTTGAGCCCCGCGGCGACCAGGTTGCGCACCCCCGCGAGCGCGCGCTCGAAGGTGCCCTCGCCGCGGATCGCGTCGTTGGACGCGGCGTCGTAGCCGTCGAGCGAGACACGCAGGTCGAGCGAGTACTCGGCGGCCTCGGCGAGGCCGGCGAGCCGATGGCAGCGCTCGGTGTCGAGCAGCAGGCCGTTGGTCAGCACGTTGGCCGGGCCGACCTCCAGCGTCGCCGCCAGGATCGCCTCCATGTCCGGGTTGAGGAACGGCTCGCCGCCGGTGAAGTAGTACTCCTTGACCCCGAGGGCCGCGCCCTCGGCGAGGTACGGCCGCACCGCCTCGAGGCCGAGGAATTCGTGGGTGCGGTTGGTCGGCGAGCACGAGATGAAGCAGTGCGTGCAGGCGAGGTTGCAGACCGTGCCCGCGACCTGGAACCACAGCGTGTCGAGGGCCCGCAGCTCCACCCGCGGCGCGGCGTCGGAAATCCGGGGTTCGCCCGTCACGCCGCCTCCTCGCGCCGGCCGGCGAGCCAACCGGCGACCTCGTCCACCTGCTGCCAACCGACGCGCAGCAGGAAGCTGTTGTTGCGGCCGTAGGACTTGGCGCCGAGCAGGAAGAACCCGGGCTCCGGGTTGAGCAGCGTCTCCACGCCGTGGCTCGCCTGGGCCAGGCAGTCGCCGGCGGCGGCCCCGAGCAGCGCCGCCGAGAGCTTCATGGGTCCCTCGGTGGCGTAGCACTGGTGCACCTGGAGCTGGCGGATCATGCCGAGGTCGCCGACGTAGCCGGTGAGGGCCAGGACGCGGTCGACGGTGCGCCGCTCGCTGCGGCCGTCGGGATGCACCACCTGCACCGCGATGCGGCCCCCGCCGTCGCGCCCGAGGGCGGCGACCCGCGCGCCGGGCAGCGGCTCGCAGGCCGGCGAGCCGCCGGTGGCGATCTCCCGCGCCGCGGCGGCCACCCGGCGGCGCTCCGGCAACGGGTCGTCCGGCTCGACCGCCGGGGGCTCTTGCGGCAACAGCCAGAGCACGCGGGTGCCGGGGTGCGCGACGGCGAGGGCCGCGAGGTCCCGTGCCGCCGTCTGGGCCGAGTGGCCGCCGCCCACCAGCAGCGTGGTACGGCCGGCCCAGTGCTCGGCCTCGGCCGCGAGATCCGGCAGGTGGCGGCGGATCTCCGCGTCGAGCTCGCGCTCCCCGGCCGCCGGGATGCCCCCGTCGCCCAGGGCGTTGGGCTGGCCGTAGATGCCGGTGCAGTCGAGCACCACGTCGGCCGACGCGGTGCGCTCGGCGCCGCCGGGGCCGGCGACGAGCAGGCGGAAGGGGCGGCGGGCGCGCTCGGCGCTGGCGATCTCGCGGTGCTTCAGCAGGCCCTCGCGACCCACCGCCACCACCCGCTGGCGGTAGCGCACCCGGGGCGCCACCACCGGCAGGGCGGCCACCGGGGCGAACACTCGGGCCACCAGCTCCGCGCCGGTGGGGCAGGCGTCGCCGGAGGGAACGGGGTGGCCGGCGGCCTCGAGATGGCGACGCATGCGTGGCGAGACATCGAGGTCCCACGGGGAAAACAGGCGCACGTGGCCCCAGGCGGCGACGTGGGCGGCGGGGCCCTCGGCGGCCTCGTAGACGGTGAACGGCAGGCCGGCGTCGGCGGCGGCGAGGGCGGCGTCGAGGCCCACCGGGCCGGCCCCGAGGATGGCGAGACGCGGGGCGTCGGGGGCGTGTTCGGTCATCGCGGCGTCCTCAGCAGCACCCGTTGCCGGCGGCGGGCCCGCAGCACGGGGCATCGGCCTCGGTGGTGGCGCGGTGGTCGATTCCCTTGGTCTCCCGCGGGTGGCGCAGCGCCGTGCGGGAGCAGTCGAACGGCGCGGCGGCGGCCAGCGGCACGTCGACCCGCGGCTCGACGAAGAAGAACTGGTCCCGGTACGGCTCCCGGCGGTAGAGCTGGAACGTCTTGTCGCACACGGCGTAGCGGCGGCCGCGCTCCATGCGGTGGCCGTCGTCGTCGAGCACCTCCTTGAACGGGCCGCGGTAGACGACCGCCTGGTTGCGCTCCCAGCACTCCCCCTGCTTGCCCTTGAAGGCCTCCACGGTGACGGAGCGCAGCTCGATGCCCTCCACGGTGCGCCACGGGGCCTCGTCGCGCGAGAGCAGGCGCACGCCGTGGAAGCCGGCGCGCTCGAAGGCGGCCAGGAAGCCCTCCTCGGTGAGCGCACCGGAGACGCAGCCGCTCCACAGCTCCGGGTCGGCCTGCAGCGCCTCCGGCACCGGTTCGTCGGCGACGATGTCGGAGATCACCGCCCGGCCGCCGCGGCGCAGCACGCGGAAGATCTCGCCGAACAGGCGCTCCTTGTCGGCACTCGCCACCAGGTTGAGAACGCAATTGGAGACCACCACGTCCACCGCGCCGTCGGGCACCAGGGGGTGCTCGCGGCGTAGCCGCTCGGCCGTCTCGGCGGCGGCGGCGAGGCCCTCGGCGTCGGTCACCGGGTGAGCGGCGAGGTGGCGGTCGAGCAGGTCGAGGTCGAGGGCGAGGTCCTGGATGCGCCCGCGGCGGAACTCCACGTTGGCGTAGCCGAGGGCAGCCGCCACCTGCGGCGCGTTGCGGCGGGCGACCTCCAGCATCTCGGCGGTCATGTCCACCCCGATCACCCGCCCCTCGGGCCCCACCACCTGGGCGGCGATGAAGCAGATCTTGCCGGTGCCGCTGCCGAGGTCGAGGACGGTCTCGCCGGGGCGCAGGTGACGGCTCGGGTCGCCGCAGCCGTAGTCGCGCTCCAGCACCTCGGCGGGGATCGCCGCCAGGTAGCGGGGGTCGTAGTCCACCGGGCAGCACAGCTCGGCCACCCGCTCCTGCGCTCCCTGACGGTAGCGCTCCTTGACGAGGCTCTCGGTACTCGACGCGCTCATGGGCGTCCTCCACGAAATCGCAACGATGCTTTCGGCCGGAGCCGCCCAGGCGGCGCCGGCAATGCTCGGTGGCCGGGTCCCGGAGAGCGGGACGACCCGGCGAGGGGGACGAGGTGGAGGAGGTCAGGCCGCCGGGGGACCGCGGGGGACGGCGAGCCGCACCGGGGCGAGCCCGGGAGCGGCGGAAGACGGCGCGGCGAGGGGGCGCCGCAGGGCGGCGAGGGCCGCGGCGGCCCGCGCC
>DATACC010000163.1:0-26589 GCA_036259255.1 Thermoanaerobaculia bacterium
GGTGTTGCCGGCGACGCCGAAGTTCCTGATCGACAACGTGGTGGGCGGACGGCCCATCGAGATGCCGCCGGGCCTCTCCGCCCTGGCGGCGCCGCTGGCCGAGATGTCGCGCGGCGACCTGCTCACCGCCCTGGCCACCGCCGTCGGCGTGGCCACCCTGATCCAGGCCCTCACCTCCTTCGCCCTCTCCCAGGTGCTCGGCGTGGCGGCGCAGCGCACGATCACCGAGATGCGGCGCGCCGTGCAGGCCCACGTGCTGCGGCTGCCGGTGCGCTACTTCGAGTCGACCAAGAGCGGGGTGCTGATCTCGCGCATCATGAGCGACGCCGAGGGCATCCGGAACCTGGTGGGCACCGGCCTGGTGCAGCTCGTCGGCGGGCTCACCACGGCGGCCTTCGCGCTGCTCATCCTGCTCTGGCTCAACTGGCGCCTGACCGTGCTGACGCTGCTCCTCCTGGTCGCCTTCGGCGGCGTGATGGGCTTCGCCTTCCGCCGCATGCGGCCGATCTTCCGCGAGCGGGGGCGGCTCAACGCCGACGTCACCGGCCGCCTCAGCGAGGCCCTCGGCGGGGTGCGCATCGTCAAGGTCTACACGGCCGAGCGGCGCGAAGAGCGGGTGTTCTCGCGCGGCGTCCACCGCCTGCTGCGCAACGTAGCGACGGCGGTCACCGCGGTCTCGGCGGTGGGCGCCTTCGCCGCCGTGGTGGTCGGTGCCATCGGCGTGATGATGCTGGTCATCGGCGGGCGCTCCATCCTCGCCGGCACGATGACTCTGGGCGATCTGATCACCTACATCTCCTTCACCTTCCTGCTCGCCTCGCCAGTGGTGCAGATCGCCTCCATCGGCACCCAGCTCACCGAGGCCTTCGCCGGCCTCGATCGCATCCGCGAGCTGATGCGCGAAACGACCGAGGACGCCGACGAGACGGGGCGCCGGCCCCTCGGCCCGATCCGCGGCGACGTCGCCTTCGAGGACGTGGTGTTCGGCTACGAGGAGGGCGTGCCGGTGCTCCAGGGCATCGACTTCCACGCGCCGGCGGGGAGCACCACGGCGCTGGTCGGTTCGAGCGGCTCGGGCAAGAGCACGCTGATCAGCCTGGTGAGCGCCTTCAACCGGCCGTGGTCGGGGCGGGTGCTGGTGGACGGGCGGGACCTCGCCACCGTGCGCCTGCGCGACTACCGCTCGCGCCTCGGCGTCGTGCTCCAGGAGAGCTTCCTGTTCGACGGCACGATCGCGGAGAACATCGCCTACGGCAAGCCCCGGTCCGGCCGCGAGGAGGTGGAGGCGGCGGCCCGGGTGGCCAACTGCGAGGAGTTCGTCGCCGGCTTCGCCGACGGCTACGACACGGTGATCGGCGAACGCGGCGTGAAGCTCTCCGGTGGGCAGCGCCAGCGCCTGGCGATCGCCCGCGCCATCCTCGCCGATCCCGACATCCTGCTGCTCGACGAGGCCACTTCGAGCCTCGACTCCGAGAGCGAGGCGATGATCCAGGAGGCGCTGGCCAACCTGCGCCGCGGCCGCACCACCTTCGTCATCGCCCACCGCCTGTCGACGATCCGCAGCGCCGACCAGATCCTGGTCATCGAGGGCGGCGAGATCGTCGAGCGCGGCACTCACGCCGAGCTGATGGCCCTCGGCGGCCGCTACCGCGACCTCCACGACCGCCAGTACCGCCTGGAGACCAATCTCTACGTCAACCCCGGCGAGGAGCTGCGGGTGGGCGACGAGGGGGAGGCCCTCGACCGGCTGGCGGTGCCCGCGACCCGCGGCGACGGCTGATGAGCGACGCCGTCTTCATCCACTGCCCCTGGTGCTTCGAGACGGTGGAGATCGCCGTCGAGGAGGACGTGTGGGGCGAGATGGTGCAGGACTGCGAGGTCTGCTGCCGCCCCTGGCGCCTCCACGTCCGCCGCGACCGCTACGGCGACCCGGAGGTCACCGTGGAGCGCTCGGAGTGACCGCCGGCGCCGGGCGGCGGTTCCCGCTCCCTAGGATCGCTCCCATCCACCCGAACGGAGGCTACCGATGACCCGGGACCCTTGGAACGAATCGCTGGATCGTTGGCTGTCGCCGGAGGCCGGACAGGGGCCGCCCGAGGACGATGCGTGGCGCCGCCAGTCGGGTTTCCTGCACCCCTTCGGCGCGCCGCCGGCAGAGGAGGAGGGCTCGCCGGCCGCACCCCGTTCTCCGGCGGCGGCCGTCGCCCCCGGCGCTCTCGATCCCGGCGCGTACGCCGAGGCGCGCGGGGGCTTCCGCGACGGGATGTCGGCGTTCCTCCAACGCCTGATGTACGCGTTCCCGCAGGTCCAGGACCTCGATGCCGAGCAGATCACGCTCGCCGCCGGATGGATCACGGACATGGAGGCCCGGACGCTGGTCACGCGGGTGCGGGCCGAGGTCTACGCTCGACGAGGCGCTCCCGAGCTCCTTGCCGAGGTCGATGCGGCCCTGCGCGAGCTGGCGCAGCTCAAGGAGGCCTACGCGGTCCAGCGGCGTCGCCTCCAGCGCGAGCAGCGCGAGCGGATCGCCGCCATCAACCAGCAGGCGGAGGCGCACGCCCGCCGGCAACAGGAGGAGCGGCGCAGGATCTGGCAAGAGACCAACGACTACATCGACGGTCTGCGCAAGGAGACCGAGCAGCGCCGGCGCGAGTCCGCCGATCGGCAGCACCGGGAGTTCCTGCGCTACATCCGGGGCGAACGGGTGATCGGGACGATCGAGGTGGTCGAGAAGTAGGGGAGGGCCGTGCGTCCCGGCATGGCCCCTCCACCCCACCGCCCGCGCCCGCCGCGTCGGTGCCTTTCGCCTGCTGCCGTAGAGACCGGCGATCGGACGTTTCCGCGGAAACGCCTGTGATACACCTGTCGGCGGGAGGAGACGACGATGAAGCTGGAGAACGCGAAGGCCCTGGTGACCGGGGGCAGCGAGGGGATCGGGCGCGGGATCGCCGAGGCGCTGGTGGCCAAGGGTGCGGACGTGGTGATCACCGGCCGCGACGAGGACAAGCTGCGGCGGGCAGCCGAGGAGATCGGCGCCGGCCACATCGCCGGCGACGTGGGGGTGGAGGCCGACGCGGTGCGCACGGTGGCCGAGTTCGTGGAGCGCCACGGTCGCATCGACCTCCTGGTCAACAACGCCGGGGTGGGCCGCTTCGCCCCGCTGGTGGAGACCACCCTGGAGGAGCTCGAGGCCGTCTACCGCACCAACGTCTACGGCGCCTTCCTGATGGCGCGGGAGGCGGCGAAGCACTTCATCGCGCAGGGCTCCGGCAACCTGGTCAACATCTCCTCGACCTCGGGGCTCAAGGGCGGTCGCGGCGGCACCGTCTACAGCTCGTCGAAGTTCGCCCTGCGCGGCATGACCGAGTGCTGGCGCGACGAGCTGCGCCGTCACGACGTGCGGGTGATCCTGGTCAACCCCAGCGAGGTGCAGACGGCCTTCTTCGGCAAGCTGGGTCACGAGCGGGAGGCCTCGCCCAAAAAACTCCGCCCGCAGGAGATCGCCGACGCGCTGGTCGGCGTGCTGGAGATCGACGACCGGGGGTTCGTCCCGGAGCTGTCGGTGTTCGCGACCAACCCGTTCTGACGCGCTACCTGCGCTTCTCCGGCCGCGTCTCGCCGAGGATCGCGTGCGGCTTCGGCTCCTCGCGGGCGTTCCAGCGCAGGCCGAAGCGACTGGTGACGGTGGACAGGATGCAGTGCATCGCGTGGTCGGGGTCGTCGGTGGCGACGATGCGCTCGAAGTCGCCGGCCTCGATGGTGGCCGCCTCCACCATCGGTCCCTTCATGAAGTCGAGCATCGGCTGCCAGTAGTCGGTGCCCATGAGCACCAGCGGGAAATCCTGGATCTTCCCGGTCTGGATGAGCACCGCCGTCTCGAAGATCTCGTCGAGCGTGCCGAAGCCGCCGGGCAGGACCACGAAGGCGTGGCTGTACTTGACGAGCATCAGCTTACGGACGAAGAAGTAGCGGAACTCGATGAAGCGGTCGAGGTAGGGGTTGGGCACCTGCTCGCGAGGCAGCACGATGTTGACCCCCACGGAGGTGCCGTCGGCCTCCTGGGCGCCGCGGTTGGCCGCCTCCATGATCCCCGGCCCACCGCCGGTCATCACGGTGAACCCGGCCTGCGCCAGCCGCCGCCCCATCTCCCGCGCCAGCTCGTAGTAGCGGTGCCCCTCCTCGAACCGGGCGGACCCGAACACCGTCACGCACGGCCCGGCGAAGTGCAGCCCCCGGAACCCGCGCACCAGCTCCCGGGTGATCCGCCCCACCCGCAGCAGCTCCTCCCACCGGGCGCGGGGGCCCTGGAGGAACTGGCTCTCGTCGAAGCTGCCGGTGGCCTTGCCCCAGCGGGAGTGGCCGGCACCGGCCTCGGGGACGTCGCAGCCGGAGAGGGCCTCCTCGGCGCGGGCGGGTTCGTCCGGGTGGGGTGGGTCAAGACTATTGACTCGCACGGACATCAATATACTCTCAGTGCACACGCCGAAAGACGGCAAGGACGAGGTGGAGAGGTCCCCGCGACTTCGCTGCGTAGCGGACTGCGTCTCGGAGGAAGGCTTTTGAAACCGCTCAACCTCCCTCGCGTGGACCGCTGCGACTGGATCCGGTAGACTTTGCGCTGATGATGATATTCAGTTCCCACGCTACCTATCAGCCAAGGATCTAGCCCATGACTCGAAGTCGATATTTCACTATCTACCTCCTAAAGAGCGGATACGGGGCCGACAACTCGTTAAAATCCGATCACCCACTGGGTGACCCTGTGGCAGCCGATAACCTGCCGAAGGGATCTATCCTGTATCTCCTAGACCCGAAGCCACAACGGCCCTGGTGGAAAAGCTACTTCGGCATTCATCAGAGTCTTGATCAAACCACAAAGGGAGCGCTCGTCTTCCTCTCGGTACACGACCGGGTCTTCGCGCTCTCATTTGGTCACGTCTACCACTACCTCGAGGATTTCAGCTATGAACATGACTTCGGCCTACGAACCACCCTCAACTGCGTAGATTCCGACAAAATAAAGAACACGGATGTCTTAGAGCCCGGCGCCGCTCGGCGACGGCGAACTCAGATGGCAATCGACTCAGACCTGACCTATTTTGATTTTGACAGAGACAGCACCATCCTCAAGAGCTTGACCGGACGGGTTAAGGCCAAACATTCAGCACTAATACGGCACGTCACCGGCTCAAGCAGCCTGCGCATTAACACCAGCGCTTCGGCTAAACAGCTCGTCGAGCTGTGCGAGCAACTACTCAGCCTCTATCTCCTAGAGGATTACAAGATGACGTTCCCTGATCTCTATTACATTACTCCGGTAAGCGATCCTGCCATTCTCGCCGTGCTGAACTCTAAACTAGAGCAAGCAGCTCAAAGACGAGCCGACGATCTCTATCTCGCAATCCCAGAAGTAGTGGAATATCAGGGTAACCCGTGCTTCAAATTCAGGGGCGCAGGCTCGAGCGAGGTATTTGACGATCTGTACCTAGATATTTATTATCAGTACCTCGAAGAAAATGGTGTAGAGCCAGCCACGCTGGACCTTGAGACGCTTCGACGCCACAGAGTACAAATCACTGACGAGGATGGAAATCCACGAGGCTCCAGCCCCCCAATCTATAAGTGCTTAGTTTACGACACTACTCATGGAGCGGAGGGCGCAACCTACCACTTGATAGATGGGAGCTGGTATCGCGTCGATTCTAAGTATATCGATCGGCTGTCCAATTTTCTTGATCCACTTTGCGTGGAATTACCGTTACCGCCATTCACCATGCAATCTGAGGGTGATTACAATGCACACGTAGCGGCTAATGATCCTGGGTTCCTGTGCCTGGACCGATCTAACATTAGTCCTTCTGGCCAGACCCAGATCGAAGCCTGCGACCTTTACACTCTGGAGGAGGCTGGCGGCATTTTTTATCACGTCAAAAGATCAACTCTTTCCGCGCAACTTAGCCACCTCTTCAACCAAGGCACTAACGCTCTCGAGGTACTTAGGTTGGAGCCTGAGGCCGATCAGAAGTTGAGGAACCTTATCCAGGAGAGGGCAGCTGATCGGGCCGCGGAATTTCTATCCCCGATTGACCGCCGTGATTTGGGGGTGCGATTTGCGATCATAACCCACAAGGATGCGAGGCTGCGCTCCGCCAACCTTCCACTTTTTTCCCGCATTAGCCTACAACGTAGCATCAAGGCGCTTCGAATCATGGGTGTTGAAGGCAGCTTTGGGTTCGTCCCAGACGAAACTGGCAAACAATAAATGGTCTGCTCAGCGACAGCCAAGCCGGCTCCGCCGCTGCCTGGAGAAGTGGCTACAGCTCGGCCTCACGAAGGCGACGGCTCGAAGTGGAGCGACGGGTTGGCCCGGACGGACTCGAGGTACGCGCGGACGTGCTCCAGGAGATTCCGCGACACCAGCTCGTCGGCCAGCGCCTTCTTGAAGAGGACGACCGCACCGGTCGCCTCGCGGTGGAGCTCCTTGCTCCGCAGGATGACCTCGACACCCTGGACCATCGCCCGCAGCTTCCCCGGCTGCCCTGAGGCCAGGTAGAGCTCGGCGAGGTCGAGGCTGGCGAGGGCCGAGTCGTAGCCGGTGCCCGCCCGGGCGAAACCGGCGACCACCTGCCGGAAGAGCCGCTCGGCATCAGGAAACTCGCCGTGGGCGCGGGCGATCTTGCCTTCGAGCCAGGCCACCCGCAGCCGCATCCAGCGCTCGGGGGAAGGGCCGTAGAGCCGACGGTTGTCCTCGAAGACGCGCCGCGCCTCGGCGTGCTCGCCGGCGTCGCACAGGTAGAAGACCATGTTGTGCCGGGCATAGAGGTAGAGCTTCGGCTCGCGCTCGCGGTCGATCAGAAGGATGGCCTCCTGCAGGGTTTCGAGGGCCCTGCACGGGTCGCCCTCGAACACCTGGACGTTCGCCAGGGCCATCAGGCTCTCGACCAGCTTCTGCCGCCGCCCGTACCGGCGGTAGCGGCTGATGGCACCGGTCAGGAGCCAGGCAGCCTCCTCGAAGCGGTTCTGGTTCTGCCGCAGAACACCCTCGAAGAGGTCGATCTCGGCGAGGATCAGGGGATCGACCGACTGCGCCTCGTCGAGCCGCCGTCGGGCTCTCGCCATCAGGTGCTCGGCTCCGGCCACGTCGCCGCGAGCGCGCACGGCGTTGGCCACGTGAGCGCAGGCCAGCGCCTCGAGGCCGAGCCTCACGGACTCCTGGTGCTTCTTTGCCACCGCCCAGGCCAGGCGGGCGAAGTGCTCGGCTTCCGAGGGCTCCTCCGGCATCGCCTCGCGCGCCCGTTCGAGCAGCGACAGGGCGGCCAAGGGACTCCTGTACCACCGCGTCGCCCCCTCGATCCTCGCGATCCGGTGCTCGGCGGGTGCCGAGAGCAGCTCGCGGAGCGACCGCTTCAGCAGGCGTTCCGCCCTTGGGCTCTGGCTCGTCTGGAGCTCCCGGACCCGCTGCTCCAGGGGACTCTCGTGCTGGCCGTCAGGCACCAACCCGCTCGCCAGCTCCCGCTCGGCCTCCTGCCAAGTCAGCCGGCAGGTGGGGCATCCCTCCACGAGGTGCGGCACGACCGACGACAGGGGATTGTCCCGGACATCCCCTGCGAGAGCTGCCAGTGCGAGATCGCGCGTCAGGTGCATTTTTGAGGACATGCTTTCTCCAGGAAATGACCACCCACGATGATATCCGTGTGCCGTGGGGGAGAAAGCGTGACAGCGGCCGAGAAAACCACCCCCAGCCGCTGCCGGCCTCAGCCTGTCGGATCGATCGTCGGCCTCAGCTCGGGGGAAGGCTCGCCGGGGGTGGTTTCGACTCCTGCACCGCCCACCGTTGGACCCGCGGGGTCGGTTGCGGGGCTATCGCCAGGTTCGCCTTCGCTGGCGCTGACCCGGGCGAGCACCGCCTCCAGGGCACCGGGCAACACCTCGCAGAGTAGGGAGAACCGCGGCGGCAGCCAGCATCCACCGTCCTCTTCCGGTGCTGCCAACGCTCCAGGGGCAAGGGAGAGAAGCACGAGGGCCACCAAGCCCGCTGCAAGAGACCTCCTGGACTTCATGAGGGCATCCTCCTGACCCGAATCGTCGCCAACGGCATTGCCGGCGACGTCCGGCGATGCCGGAAAGGTTGCCGCACGAGGGAACTTTCCGTCCAGTCGGCGCCGAATCGCCTCCGATTCCGGCGATCGACCCCGCCCCGGGCCCCTCCCTCCACCGCCGTTCCGGCATCGCCTGTCGGTGCTTGTACACCTCTTCACGACCACGGAGGCGTGACGATGGCCGAGAGGCAGCGAAATCCAGGGTGCGAAGGCGGGTGCGAAGGCGGCGAGGAGAGGCCCGGCGGCGACCTCCCCTCTTCTCTGGCGGCCTTGCGGGCGCCGATCCTCCGGTGGCTCCCCGCCGCCGATCTGCCGGTTCTCGCCGACTGGTTCGCCCGGGTCGCAGCGGAGGACGCAGCACGCGGCGGGCCGCCAGTGCCCCTGCCGGAGGAAAGGCGAGCGGCTCTCGTCGCCGACGTCGCCTGGCTCGGCGACCACCTCGCCTGGCTCGGCGTCTACCGCGAAGCGGCCATCCTCGGCCCCCGCGACCGGCAGCTCACGCTGCTGGCCGCGGCGGCCGCCGGCTCCCTCGTCGAGCCGCTGGGTGCTCTCTCGTTGCATGCGCCGCCACCTCCCGAAGACTGGAACGAGGAGGAGGCGCTGCGCCAGAGCTCGAAGCTGCTCCTTCCCCACCGCTACCGGGAGGGCCTGGAATGGATGGCCTCCCTCGCCTACCGTACCGGCATCTACTACGAGCCCCGGGTGATCGCCCCGGCCGAGCTCGTCCCGTGCCTCCTCGAGGCGGCGGCCGAGGAAGCGCTGGTCCTGGCCCGTACCGCAGCCCGCCTCGCCGAGGAAGGAGGCGCTCGCTGCGCCGGGACGGCCTGGACCCTGCGCAATCTGGCCGAGGCCCTGCAGCTCGTCGGCGAGGCTTCTCCCGCGCTCTTCGGCAGGAGGTTTCCACGCTGGCGACGGCGGCCGGCGGTGGCGGGCCGGCGGGCGTGATGGCGGGCGCCATCGATGCTCCCGCGAACCCCAAGGGGGATCTGCCCGTCGAGCACGTGGGACCGGCAATGCGGGTCATCCGCCGGTCGAAAGGACTCACGCAGAAGGATGTCGCCGAAAGGGCGGGAGTGACTCGGGCCATGCTGTCGGCCTACGAGCGCGGCCACCGCCGGCCTTCCCTGAAGACCCTGGTCCGGATCCTCGGTGCGCTCGACGTCACCCTGGCCGAGCTGGGCCGGGCGGTCGAGAAGATCGCGGAGGACGGCAGCCCGCGAGGCGAGGTCCGGAACGCGAAGCCCGGCAGTGAGCCGGCCTGACGTTTGCCGCGGAGGCGGTGACGGCGCCACGGTACTCGATGCCCCTCCGGGGAGCGAGTGCGGGTGGCGAGGAGGCAAGGAACCGCCTGTGGCCGCACACCGCTTCTACCCCAGGACCTTCACCTCCACGTACTCCGGGAACGGCTGCACGTGCTTCAGGTCGTGCTCGAAGAGCAGGCGGTCGCCGTCGGCCTCCACCTGCTGGAAGCCGCCGAGCTTGTAGGTGATGAACATCATGCGGTTGCGGCCGTTGTGGCGGAACTCGGCGCGCAGCTTGACACCGGCGGCGCGGGCCTCGGCGAGGAGATGGTTCATCAGGATCGTGCCGACGCCGCGGCTCATCACCCGGCACGACATCAGGAGGAGCTTGACCGTCCACAGCTCCGGGGTCTTCTCCACCAGGGTCAGGCCGATCTTGCCGTAGGTGCCGAAGCGGTCCTCGAGGCTCGCCACCAGCAGCAGGTGATCCGGAGAGCGGCGCAGGGCGTCGAGCTCGTCGTAGGAGTAGGTGTAGCCGGTGGTGTTGAGCTGGTTGGTGCGCACCGTCAGCTCCTCGGCACGCTTCAGGTCCTCGTCGCCCGGCGGCGCGATGACGAACTTCATACCGAGGCCGGCCAGGAACTCCTCGCTCGGACCTTCGAAGCTCTCCTCCGCCCGGTTGCGCTCGATGTCCGCCTGGTACATCCGCCGGCGGATGGCCGATTCGTCGGTGACGAACCGGGGCGTGAACTCGGCCCGCTCCGCCAGACCCTCCAGCTCCGCCACGTCCAGGGTGAGCACCTGGGGCAGCGCGTGGGCCACCTCCTCGCGCTCGAAGGGCTGGTCGTCGACGAAGGCCACCGCGTCGAGACCGACGTTGATCGATTGCGCGATGCGCTCCACCGAGCCCGCCTTCGATCCCCAGTGGATCTGGGGATAGAGGAAGTACTCCGCCAGGCCCACCTCTTCGAGCTTCGCCCAGGCCGCGTCGTGGTCGTTCTTCGAGGCCACCGATTGCAGGATGCCGCGGGCGTCGAGCACCGCGAGCAGCTCGCGCACCCCGGGACGCACCACCACCGCGTCGCCTTCGAGCAGCGTGCCGTCCCACACGGTGTTGTCGAGGTCCCACACCAGCACCTTGATCACCCGCGGCTTGCCCTCCGTGGCGGGCGTCGCGGGCGTTTCCAGGACCGTGCTGCCGGCCGGGGCGGTCGTCGTCATCGCGTTCGGCTCCTTCCCTTCGTCTTTCGCTACAGGTCCGACGGCGGCCAGACCGGGATGGTGATCTGCTGGATCTGGCTGCTGCCTTCGATGATCTCCAGCACCTTGGCGTCGCGCAGGTAGCGCTCCAGCGGGTAGTGCTGCGACAGCCCATTGGCGCCGTGGAGCTGCACCGCCGCGTTGGCGGCGCGCACCGCCGCGCGGGAGGCGAAGTACTTGGCCACCAGCGTCTCGCCGGTGGAGGCCGGGTCGCCGGTCTCGCGCAGCCAGCCGGCGCGGTAGCACAGCAGCCGCGCCGCGCGGGTGTCGGCGATCAGGTCGGTCAACTCGCGGCGCACGAGTTGGTGGTCGGCGAGCGGCACGCCGAACTGCTCGCGCCCGGCCGTGTAGTCGAGGCAGGCGTCGAGGCAGGCCTGGCACACGCCCACCGAGCCCCAGGCGACGCTGTAGCGGCCGTGGTCGAGCACCATCGTCACCACGTGGCTGAAGCCGAACCCGGGCCGCCCCACCAGGTGGTGCGCCGGCACCCGGCAGCCGTCGAGGTGGAGCTCGGCCAGCATCGAGGCGCGGGTGCCCACCACGCCGTCCAGCGGCCGGCGCTCGAGCCCCGGCGCGTCCGCCGGCACGGCGAAGGCCGCCGGTCCGCCCTCGGCCTGGGCGAGCACCAGGAACAAGTCGGCGATGCGTCCGAAGGTGATCCACTTCTTGCGCCCGTCGAGCACCCAGTCGTCGCCGTCGCGGCGCGCCGTGGTGCGCACGTGGGCGGCGTCGCTCCCCACCTCCGGCTCCGAGAGCGCCAGCGCCGCCAGCCGCTCGCCGCGGCCCAGCGCCGGGAACAGCTCGGCCTTGAGCTGGCGCGAGCCCCAGCGCCACAGCCCCTGACTCACCATGTCGTGCACGGTGAGCAGCGAGCGCAGCGACGAGCAGCCGCGGGCGATCTCCTCGGTGAGCAGGCCGTAGGTCACCGCCGCCATGGCGCCGCCGCCCGCCTCGGCCGGCAGCGGCGCGCCGAGCCAGCCGCGCTCGACGAGCGCCGCGATCACCTCCCGCGGCACGGCGCCGGCGCGGTCCCAGGCGCCGGCCTCCGGCACCACCCGCTCGGCGGCGAAGCGCCGGAAGGCGGCCCGCGCCTCGCGTTGGGTCGGCGACAGCTCCACCCGCATGCCCGCCTCGGCGGGCGCGGCCAGCTCAGGCACCAGCGCCCACCGCCTGCCGGGCACCGGCCGCGCCCGCCGCGTCGCCCTCGCCCCGCTTGCGCGCCACCAGGGCGTCGAGACGCTCGATGCTGCGGAAGTTGTCGAGGTCGAGATCGTCGTCCTCCACCTTGATGCGGAACTCCTTCTCCAGGAAGGCGACGAGCTGCACCGCCAGCAGCGAGTTCACGAAGCCCAGGGCGAAGATGTCCTCGCCGTCGCCGATCTCCCGGTTGCGGAAGAACTTGCCCAGGAATGCCCGGATTCTCGTCTTTCGATCGTCCATCGCGTACGCCACCTCTCAGGTCTCGATTCCGTAGTCGTAGAAGCCCCGCCCGCTCTTCCTGCCATGCAGGCCCGCGTGCACCATCTTCTTGAGCAGCGGACTGGGACGGTACTTGTCGTCGTTGTAGCTCTCGTAGAGGACCTCCAGCGAGAACAGGATGGTGTCGAGACCGATCAGGTCGCCGGTCTCCAGCGGCCCCATCTTGTGGCCGAAACAGGTCTTGAAGATGCGGTCAACGTCCGCCGCTTCGGCCACCTGGTCCTGGACCAGGAAGATGGCCTCGTTGATGGTCAACATCAGCACGCGGTTCGAAACGAACCCCGGCATGTCGTTGACGACGATGCCCTCCTTGCCCATGTCGGCGAGCAGGTCGCGGGCCGCGGCGAGGGTCTCCTCGCTGGTGTGATGGCCGCGGATCACCTCGACCACCGGCTTGAGCGGCACCGGGTTCATGAAGTGCATCCCCACCACCCGGTCGGGCCGTCCCGTGGCGCCGCCGATGCGGGTGATCGAGATCGCCGAGGTGTTGGCGGCGAACACCACCTCCGGGCGGCAGACGGCGTCGAGGCGGCGGTACACCGGCTCCTTGACCGGCCACTTCTCCACCACGTTTTCGATCACGAAGTCGGCGTCGGCGAGACGCCCGAGGTCGGTGGTCGTCTCGATCCTGCCGAGCACCTCGTCGGCCGAGGCCCCCTTCTTGGCGAACAGGCCCTGCATGCGCACGGCGGAGCGGATCTCGCTGCGGGCCCGCTCGAGCTGCTCCTCGCCGACGTCCGCCAGCACCACGTCGTGCCCCGTCTGGGCCAGGTTCTGGGCCACCCCCACCCCCATCACGCCGGCGCCCACGACCCCGACGGTGGCGAAGCGGGGCGCCGCCGCGGCGGCGGAGGCCGGCGGCGGGGCGCTCGTTCCGGCCTCCATCACGCCACCGCCACCGGGTCCGCCGTGGCGCGGACGAAGCGCCAGCGCTCGTCGGCGACGATCGCCTCCTCGCTCACGCAGTGCGTCATCAACGCCCGCGCCGCGGTGCGCAGCCGCTCGTCGGAGAAGCTCTTCTCGGCGATCGCCTCCACCCGGGCCCGCCGCTCGGCGGTCTGGGCGCGGTAGGCCTCCGGCAGCTCGTCGGCGAGGTCGTTGGCCAGCAGGTAGTCGGAGACCAGGATCATCAAGTAGCGCCGCCGCGGGCTCAGCGGCAGCTCGCCCCAAGGGAAGTCGGGGCGCACCACGTAGCTGACGCTCGACACGTGGATGATCTGCTCGTTCCAGTGGTCTTCGTCCCGGCGATCGCCCAGCGTGCGCACCTCCTGGAGCCGGTAGCCGCGGTCGTAGGCGGCCAGCGCCAGCACCTGCAGCGGCTCGAAGAAGGGGCGCTCGTTGAAGTACGGCTCGTCGCGCTCCTCCGGCGGACCGATCACCCGGTCGACGGCGGAGCGCAGCTCGCCGTCGAGGCGGCGGTCGCAGGCCCACGGGAAGCGGCGCCGGCCCTGTCCACCCTCGTAGCTGTAGCTCCCGGGGGTCACGCCGAGGGCCCGCAGCTCCTCGTCGGCCGCCAGCTCGCCGCCGACGAACACGAAGTGGGGGTAGGGCAGCTTCACGCCGCGGCCGGTGTCGTGGGCCCACAGGCAGTTGAAGGCGACTCCCTCCGGCACCTCGCTCATCTCACCCATCAGGTCCGGGTCGAGCACGAAGGCGTCGACGTCGAGCCAGCCGAAGGGCCCCCGCTCCACCGCCCACAGCAGCTCCCAGGCGGTGCGGTCGTCCACCTCCTGGTCGATGGCGTGGAACGGGCGGTCGGTGCGCCGCGCCAGGCAGGCCTTCTCCTCGTCGCTGAGGCCGGCACCGAGCAGCACCAGGTTCACCTCCCGCGGCAGGAACTCCAGTGCCTTGAACACCCAGTGCAGCAGGCCGCCGGTAAAGAACATGTAGATCGGCGGTGCCGCGTTGGTGGCCAGCCCGGCCCGGAAGCGCCGGAGGCTCTCTACCAGCGGTGCCTGGACGCGGTCCATCTCCCGCTCGAGGCTCTCGCCGGTGGGGTTGGTGGAATCGGTCATCGGTCGAATCTCCTTCCAAGGTCTTTCGTCGGTGCGGCCGGGCTCGTTCGCCGGCGCGCCGTGGGGTCGTCAGGAAGCGGCCGGCGGCGCCGGCCCCAGCACCAGCGTGTGCACCGGGGGTCCCGGCAGCAGCGGCAACGGCTCGCCTTCGGCCCATTCGTCGTGGGCATCGGTGTAGTGGGGCGACAGCGGATGGCCGCTCTGCCCCATGGGGATCACCAGCGTCCCCGCCTCCTCGTGCCCCGGCGAGACCACCAGCCGCATGCTGGCGCCGTAGTCGGGGCGCTGGGCCAGCGGCATCTCCTCGGCACCGCGCATCGGCAGGTCCGGCATGTCGAGCCAGCGGTCGGCCATCGGCAGGGCGCCGGACAGCGGGTGGCGCACGTCGGTGGTGTTGACGCTGCCCCAGGTGAGCGACTCCAGGGGCACGTCCGGGCTCTGCCCTGCGATCAGCGCGAGGGTGTCGTCGACACCGGCCACCAGCCGCTCGTGCCAGCTCGCGAAGCGCGGATCGAGGAGCTGCGGCGGCCGTTCGGTGACCAGCGCCCACAGCGGCTCCTCGAAGTGGGGATAGCGCAGCAGCCCGAAGGACGGGTCCTTCTCGCGCAGCTCGCGGGTGAGGTGGTCGAACAGCTCCTGGGCGAGCACCAGGCGGTAGGCGCGCACCAGGCGGAAGGCCACCGAGTCCACCGCGGCGCGGCCCTCCCACGCGGCGACCTGGCGCCGGAACTCGGCGCGGCGCGGGTTCCCCGCGACCGCCTCCGGGGTGAGCACGTCCTCGAGCAGCAGGTCCTTCCAGCGCTCCAGGAACAGGGCCCGGTCGTCCATCTGCAGCGCCCGCATGTCGTCGGCGGTGGCCTCGTCCAGGGCGAACAGGGCGTCGCGGATCTGACGCGCCCGGGCGCCGGAGCGGTAGCCGCCGTCGCCCAGCACCGCCAGCGCCTCGCCGTCCACCGTGCGGTTATTGGCGTTCCACACCCGTCCGCCCGGCGGATCGACCAGGGCCGGCACCCGCTCGGGGGGCACCAGCCCCTCCCAGCGACGCCCGCCGTCGCTCCACGAACCGGGCAGGCGGCCGGCGAAGCCGATGCGGTGGGGAACGGCACCGAAGATCGTCCAGCCGATGTGCCCGGCGGCGTCGGCGGCCACGATGTTCTGTGCCGGGGCGCCGGCGCGGCGGGCCACCGCCAGGGCCTCCTCGAGGCTCGCCGCCGTCTCCAAGCCGCGGGCCGCCAGGTTCACGGCGCCCTCGCGGTGGGCGACCCAGGCGACGGCCCGGGGGCGGCCGAGGCGGTCGTCCGGCAACACCGGACCCCACTCGGTCCACAGCACCTCCAGGCGCTCCGGGGCGGCGCCCCGCACCGCGATCACCTCCTCGTGGCGCCGGTACGGCCGCGGCCCGGCCGGGGTGCGGTAGGCGCCGTCGCCCGCCGGCTCGAGCAGGATGATGTCGCTGGTATCGATGAGGCTGCTGGTGAAGCCCCAGGCCACGCGGCCGTTGCTGCCGGCGATCAGCAGCGGCAGGCCCGGCAGGGTGATCCCGGTCACCCGGTGACGACGCCCCCCGGCCCCGGGCCACTCGAAGGCGGCGCGGTACCACAGGCTCGGCACCGACAGCGGCAGGTGCATGTCGTTGGCGAGCAGCGCCGCGCCGGCCGCCGTGTGCTCCGGCGCCACCGCCCAGGCGTTGCTGCCGGCGATCCGCTCGCTGCCGTCGCTCGGCACGGCGGCCGGAGGCGGCGGCGCCGGCAGGTGCGTCGCGGGTGCCGGCACGCCCGCCGTCAGCACGGCGAAGTCGCTGCCGTCGTACACGCCACCCGTCATCGGCGCGTCCCAGTCGGTGCCCACCGGGCTCAGGAAGGCGAACAGGTCCGGCGGCAGCATTGCCTGCAGGAAGCCGAGGTTCGTCTCGTGCTCCATGGTGTAGGTCTGGAGCTCCAGGTACATGGCGAAGACCGCCAGCAGCGAGTCCTCCGGCCGCCACGGCTCCGGGTCGGCGCGCAGCAGCAGGTACTCGAAGGGCGGCGCTTCCAGTGCCGCGAGGCCCGCGTTGACGCCGGCCGCGTAGGCATCCAGCAGCTCCCGCTGCGCCGCCGGCAGGGCACGGTAGGCGGCCTCGGCGTGGGCCCGCAGCCGGTGGATGCGCACCTCCCGGTCGCGCTCCAGGCCGCGCGGCCCCACCAGCGCCGCCACCTCGCCGGCGGCCCGGCGGCGCAGCATCAGGTCCATCTGGAAGAAGCGGTCCTGGGCGTGGACGAAGCCGGTGGCGCGTGCGACGTCCAGGCGGCTGGCGCCGCGGATCGCCGGCACCCCGAGGGCGTCGCGCTCCACGCTCACCGGAGCGGCGAGGCCCGGCAGGGCCAGGCGCCCCTCGACGTCCGGCAGGCTCGCCAGGAGCTGGCTGCGGGCCCACAGGGCACCGGCGCCGAGGGCCACCAGCAGGGCGAGCACGAGCAGGCCCAGGGCGAGCCCCGTGCGGCGCAGCCAGACCCGGGGCCGGCGCGGTGGGGCCGCCGCGCCGGCGGGCGGCGCCGGCGCGTTCCAGCGGATCGGTTCGCTCGTCATCGCGCGCGCCTCACTGGTGCCGCAGCGCCACCACCGGGTCGACCCGGGTGGCACGGCGCGCCGGCAGGTAGGAGGCGACGAACGCGAGGGCGAGGAGGCCGCCGAGGACGAGGCCGAAGGTCACCGGGTCGGTGGGCGCGACGCCGTAGAGCAGCGACGACATCACGCGCGTGCCGACCAGCGCGATGGCGACGCCCACCAGGGCGCCGAGCAGCACCACCTTCATGCTCTGGGCGACCACCATCGCGAGCAGGTCCCGGTTCTGGGCGCCGATGGCCACCCGGATGCCGAGCTCCCGGAAACGCCGGGTCACCGAGTTGGCGAGCACGCCGTAGATCCCGATCACCGCCAGCAGCACGGCCGACAGCGAGTAGACGACGATCAGCGCCGTGTAGAAGCGCGAATCGCTGTACTGCTTCTCGATCTCGCCCTGGATCGTCTGCACCCAGTGCACCGGCGACGGCGCCGCCACCCGCGCCACCTCGCGGGTGAGCCGGTCCATCATCGGCTCCGGCGGCCCGGCGGTGCGCACCGCCAGCGAGATCAGGAAGTCGGGCACCTGCTCGGTGGTCAGGTACACGTCGTAGTCGAACGGCCGCTCGCCCATCGGCCCGTGGTAGAGCACGTCCTCCACCACGCCGACGATCTCGTAGGGCTGGGAGGTTTGGGGCGGGTTGCGGGCGACCACGAACTGCACCTGCTCGCCCACCGCGGCGCGGGCGTCGCCGCCGCCGATCACCCGCGCCAGCGTCTCGCTGGCCAGGGCCACCCGGACGCCGTCGGGCCGGTCGGCCTCGGAGAGATTGCGCCCGTGCAGCAGCTCCATGTCCATGGTGGCGAGGAAGTCCGGGTCCACCGAGTGGCGGTGGACGTTCTCGAGCTCGCCGCCGCGCAGGGCCGGGAAGGTCATGGCCAGCTCGATGTCGGGCGACGGCGGCAGGATGCCGCCGATGGCGGACACCGCCTCCACCCCGCTCTGCCGGGCCACCACCTGCTTGACCTCGCCCATCATGCGCCGCCAGTCCTCCGGCGCCGGGTAGACAGAGCGGTCCAGGGTGACGCTCATGCGCAGCAGGTTGTCGGCGTCGTAGCCGAGCTCGACGGTCCGCAGGTTGTCGTACGAGCGGAACATCAGCGACGCGGCGATCAGCAGCACGATGGTCAACGCCACCTCGGCGCCCACCAGCAGCTGGCCCGAGCGGCGCTGCCCGCGGGTGGCGCTGGACCCGCGGCCCTCCTCCTTGAGCTCGGCGCCGGGATCGACCCGGGCACCGAACCAGGCGGGCAGCACGCCGAAGGCGAGGCCGGTCAGGGCCACCACGCCGAGCGCCGTGAGCACCACCCGCCAGTCGAGGCCGACGGTGACGTAGTCCGGCACGTCCTCGGCCACCAGGTCCATGTAGAGGTCGACGAAGAGCCAGGCCAGGGCGACTCCGATGGCGCCGCCGGCCAGGGCCAACAACAGGCTCTCGGTGAGGAGCTGGCGCAGCACCCGCTGGCGCTGGGCGCCGAGCACCATGCGCAGGGTCAGCTCGTGGCGGCGCCGGGCGAGGCGCGCGAGCAGCAGGTTGGCGATGTTGGTGCAGGCGATGAGCAGCAGCAGAAGCGCTGCGCCGAGCAACAGGTACAGCCCCCCGCGCAGCCCCTCGCGCCAGTTCTCGCCGAGGCGCTCGGCGCGGGCGCCGAAGCCGTCGTTGTCGTCCGGGTACTCGGCGGCGAGCGTGCGGCCGAGGGTCGCCATCTCCTGGTCCGCCTGCTCCACCGTGGCGCCCGGGGCCAGCTTGCCGAGGGTCCAGAGGATGCGCTGGCCGCGGCGCTCGAGGTTGGCCTGCGGCTCGAAGTGGGCCATCGGCAGCCAGAACTCCGATTCGTCGTCCTCGATGGTGCCGGTGAAGCCTTCGGGCAGGACGCCCAGCACCTGGTAGGGGCGGTTGGTGGTCTCCTCGCCGCCCCAGGCGCCGCGGGCCTCCAGCGTCTGCCCCACCACGTCGCGGCGGCCGCCGAAGCGGCGCTGCCAGAGGTCGTGGCCGATGAGGATCAGGTGCGGCGCGTCGGCGGCGTACTCCTCCGGAGCGAAGGTGCGCCCGAGGGCCGGCTCGACGCCGATCATGGCGAAGTAGCCGGGGGTCACCGATTCGCCGCGCACCCGCTCCACGCCCACGTCGTTGAGGATCGCCAGGCGGGTGCGCGCCGCCGCCTCGAGCTGCTCGATGGTGCGGCTCCCCGCGCGCAGATCCTGGTAGTTGAGGTACGAGAGGTCGCGGCGCGGCTCCTCCGGCCCATGGGTGGCCCACACCCGCACCAGGCGGTCGGCATCCGGGTAGGGCAGCCGCTGGAGCAGCGTGGCATTGAGCAGCGTGAACACCGACACGGTGGCGCCGACGCCGATGGCGATGCAGGCCAGGGCGGCGACCGCCAGCAGCGGCATGTTCAGCAGACTGCGGACGCCGTAGCGCAGATCCTTCAACAGAGTAGCCATCTTGCTCCTCGTAGTTCTCGTTGTGCGGCGGGCCGGGTCAACCGGGCACCGCCTCCAGGACCGGGGCGGCGTCCAGCTCGGCCGCCGGCCCGTCGTGGACCACCCGCCCGTCCCGCAGCTTCACGATGCGGTCGGCCAGGCCGTAGTAGCGGTCGTCGTGACTGATCACGATCACGGTCTTGCCCCGCGCCTTCAGCTCCGGCAGGAGCTGCCGGTAGAAGACCTCCTTGAAGTGGGGGTCCTGATCGGCAGCCCACTCGTCGAACAGGTACAGGGGGCGATCCTCGAGGTAGGCGGTCAGCAGCGCCAGCCGCTTGCGCTGCCCCTGGGACAGGGCGGTGGTGGTGAGCTCGCCGTCGCGCACCGCCACCTTATCCTCCAACTCGAGCCTTCGCAGATACTGGTGCGCGTCGGCGTCGCGATCGGGACCTCCGAGGCCGAGAAGGCCACGGAACAGGTGGAAATCGAAGAACACGGCGGCGAAGCGCTGGCGGTAGCGGTCGGCCGACTCCCGGGTCACCGGCTCGCCGTCGAGGCGCAGCGCCCCCTCGTCCGGCAGGTAAAGGCCGAGCAGCAGCTTGGCCAGGGTCGTCTTGCCGCTGCCGTTGCCGCCGGTCAGGAACACCAGCTCCCCGGGCTCGAAGACGAGGTCGATGGGGCCGACGGTGAAGCCCGCCTCGCCCTCCTCGCCCCGGTAGTGGTGGACGACGCCGTCGAGCTCCAGGCGGCGCCAGTCCGGCGGCGGCGGACCCGGGACGGCCTCCGCCTCGCGCTCCCGCTCCTCGAGCCACAGCCCGAGGCGCTCGATCTTCTCCACCGCCACGCCGCCGCGGGCCAGCGTCGGCAGCGAGCTGACGACGAGCTGCAGCGGGCCGCGCATGAACAGCAGCACCAGGGCGTAGCCCACCAGGGCATCCCGCGACACGTTGCCGAGGGTGGGCCCGAGGAACACCACCAGGCCGACGGCAACGAAGAAGAACGTCCAGGCGCCGGCGATGGCGGCGGTGAGAATCATGTTGCCCGACACCAGCAGGCGGCGCAGCCGGTCGGCGTTGCGGCCCAGGGCGGCGAGGAAGCCGGCGCGCCGGTCGCGGTGGAGCTTCAGCTCCTTGGTGCCGTCGGTCGCGCCGCGGAAGTGCTCGTAGAGCTCGTCCTGCTCCTCGCGGGCCGCCTTGAGGCGCCGGAACCCGGCGGCGAGGGGAAAACGGTAGAGCAGGATGGTCAGGGCGAAGGCGGCCAGGAAGATGCCGAACAGGGACGGCGACAGCAGCCCCATGTAGACCAGGGCGCCGAGCACCAGGGCGCCGTGGGAGGTGATCTCCGGGAACGACACCATGCTCTGGGTGATCGAGGTCACGTCGTCGGTGAGCGCGACCAGCAGGCGATGGGGGCCCAGCCGCTCGAGGTGGCGCAGCGGCGTCGTGAGCACCCGGCGGGTGAGCTCCAGGCGCAGGTCGTACACCAGGTCCTGGCCGAGGCGGATCAGCAGGTACTGGGAGACGAGGCGCGTGGCCGGCGACAGCAGCACCAGCACCAGGAACGGGATCGCCAGCAGCACGAGCGACACCGGACGCGGGTCGGCCAGCGCCTCGTTGACGATGGCCACCATGCCGGTGGCGGTGGCACCGCTCGCCAGCCCGGCGAAGGCGGCCACGGCGAAGGTCCGCGGCGAGTGCCGCACGATGTAGCCCAGCAGGCGCAGGATCGGCTTCAAACGGGCACCTCCTCGGCGCCTGGACGGTCGGAGAGGGCTGCGGTGCCATCGGCGGCGCCGGCCAGCGCCGCGAGGCGCTCGGCCCACGCGCCGACCGCCGGCGGCCGCAGCCAGGAGTAGTGGTTGCCCGGCAGGTGATGGACGCCGGCGGCGGCCGCGCGTTCTCCCCAGCCGCGGGTGTCGTCGGCGAGCAGATCCACCAGCGCCGCGCCGCCCTCGGTGGCGAGGAGCAGCTCCACGCGACCCTCCCAGGGCGGCGCGTCGTAGGCGGCCATGGCGTCGAGGTTGCCACGGAAGGCCCGGTAGAGGCGGCGCAGCACGTCGGGATCGGGAGCCTTTCCTCCCGCCGAGCCGGCGGCCAGGCGCTCGAAGGCCTCATCCGGTGTCAGCCCCGCCAGCTCGGCCGGGGGAAGCGCTGCGGGCGCCAGGCCGAGGCCGGCGAGGTCGCGGGCGAAGGCGGCCACCCGCGCCGCGTCGTTCATCGCCTCGCGCTCGGCACGGGCGGCATGGGGCGGATCGAGCAGCGCCAGCAGCGCCACCGGCTCGCCCTCGCGGGTGAGCCGGCGCGCCATCTCCCAGGCCACCAGGGCACCCATGGACCAGCCACCGAGGTGCCACGGGCCGGCGACGCCGGCGGCGCGCAGCTCGGTCAGGTAGCGCTCGGCCATCGCCTCGATCGATTCCGGTGGCCCCTCCGGCGGCGACTGCAGGCCGACGAAGGGGCGGCCGAGGCGGCGCGCCAGCTCGTGGTAGGCCATCACGTTGCCGCCGATGGCGTGGACGCAGATCAACGGTGCGCCCTCGCCGCCGCGCACCGGCACCACCACCGGCGCGGCGGCGGCGCCGGCCGCCCCGGCACCGGCCCGCAGGCGGCGGGCCTGCAGCGCCACCGTGCCGTCGGTGAACAGGCTCGCCAGCGGCACCTCGGTGCCGAAGCTCTGGCGCACCCGGTGCAGCAGGCGCACGGCGAGAAGCGAATGGCCGCCGAGGGCGAAGAAGTCGTCCTCGACGCCGGGAACCGGGCGGCCGAGGACCTCCTCCCACAGGGCGAGCAGCGCGCGCTCCAGCTCGTCCCGCGGCGCCACCGCCGCGCCGCCCAGCTCCGGCTCCGGCAGGGCCCGGCGGTCGACCTTGCTGTTGGGGTTGAGCGGCAGCTCGGCGAGCAGCACGACGGCCGACGGCACCATGAAGTCGGGCAGGCGCTCGCGCAGGGCGCCCTGCAGGGCCACCGCCAGCCCCGGGCCCGGGTCCGCCGCCTCGGGCACCACGTAAGCGACCAGCCGGGCGGCGCCGGCGCCGTCGTCGCGGGCCACCACCACCGCCTCGCGCACCTCGGGCCGCGCGATCAGCACCGCCTCCACCTCGCCGGGCTCGACGCGGAAGCCGCGCACCTTGACCTGGGTGTCGAGGCGGCCGAGGAACTCGAGCACTCCTCCCGGCAGCCAGCGGGCGCGGTCCCCGGTGCGGTAGAGGCGTCCGCCGTCGCCGGCGAAGGGATCGGGCACGAAGCGTTCCGCGGTCAGCGCCGGCCGCCCGAGGTAGCCGCGGGCCAGGCCGGCGCCGCCGGTCACCAGCTCGCCGGCCACGCCCGGCGGCAACGGGCGCAGCGCCGGGTCCACGACGTAGACGGTGGTGCCGGCGATGGGACGGCCGATGGGCACCGAGCCGCCCACCGTCGCCGCCCCCGGCACCTCTCCGACGCGGTGGCAGGAGGTGAAGGTGGTGTTCTCGGTGGGGCCGTAGCCGTTGGTCAGGCGCAGCGCCGGCAGCTCGCGGCGCACCCGCGCCACGTGGGCCGGCGACAGCACGTCGCCGCCGGCCAGCAGCTCGGCCAGCGGCGCCAGGGCCTGCAGCCGCTCGTCGACCACCAGGTGGAACAGGCCCGCCGTGAGCCACAGGTGGGTCACCCCCAGCTCGGCGATCCAGCGCTCCAGCTCGGCCAGCGACAGCTCTCCGGGCGGCGGCACCGCGAGGCACCCGCCGTTGGCGAGCGGCCCCCAGATCTCGAGGGTGGACAGGTCGAAGGCGACCGGGGCGAGCTGCAGGAAGGTGGTGCCGGCGTCGAGCCGCGAGTAGTCGGCGCCGCGCACCAGCCGGGCCACTCCCCGGTGCGGCACGGCGACACCCTTCGGCAGCCCGGTCGAGCCCGAGGTGTAGAGCACGTAGGCCAGGGCCTCCGGCGGCACGGCGCGGCCGAGGGGCTCGGGCGCTCGGGCGGCCACCGCCGCGGCGTCGCGGGCGAGATCGATCACCTGCACCGCTCCCTGCGCCGGAGCGCCCTGTGCCACTTCGGCGAGCAGACCGTCGCGAGTCAGCAACACCTCGATCCCGCCGTTGGCCAGCATGTAGGCCAGGCGCTCCGCCGGGTAGGCGGGGTCCAGGGGCACGTAGGAGCCGCCGGCCTCGAGCACCGCCAGCAGCGCCACCACCAGCTCCGGGCCGCGCGGCAGCGCCACGCCGACCCGTGATTCGAGGCCCACCCCGCGAGCCGCCAGGTGCCGCGCCAGGCGGTGGGACGCGGCGGCCAGATCGCCGTAGGTCATCGCGCCACCGGCGGCCGCCGCCGTGGCGGGCCAGGCGAGGGCCGGCGCCTCCGGTCGCGCCGCCGCCTGGACGGCGAACAGCTCCGGGATCGAGGCCTCCGCCACCTCGCCCACCCGGCCCGGCCACTCGCGCAGCACCTGCTCGTGCTCCGCCGCCGACAGCAGAGGCAGGTCGGCCACCGGCCGCTCGGGCTCGGCCACGGCGGCGGTGAGCAGCCGCAGGTAGGCGTCGAGGAAGCGCCGTGCGGTGGCCGACGCGAACAACCCGCGCTCGTACTCCAGCGTGAAGGCGAGGCCCTCCGGCGTCTCGCTACCGCCGAGCGTGAGGTCGAACTTGGCCCCGCCGGCCACCGCGCCGGCGGGATCGGCGGCGTGACCGACGGCCCGCTCGGCGGCGCCGCCGGCGGCAGCGGGATCCTCGCTCCGGCGGCGCTCGAAGGCAGCGGCCTGCAGCACGAAGATCGCCTGCACCAGCGGCGGACGCCCCAGGCGGCGGCTCGGCGCCAGCTCCTCGACCAGGCGCTCGAAGGGCATCTCCTGGTGGGCCTGGAGCGCCAGCATCGTCCGCCGGGTGCGCGCCACCAGCTCGCCGAAACCCGGCTCACCGCCGAGGTCGGCCCGCGCCACCAGAGTGTTGACGAAGAAGCCGATCAGCGCCTGCACCTCGGGTCGGTCGCGGCCGGCCACCGGCACGCCGACCGCGAGGTCGCGCTGGCCCGTCCAGCGGCCGAGGAGGGCCTGAAAGCCGGCCAGCAGCGTCATGAACAGGGTGGCGCCCTGGCTCCGGGCGACGGCCTGCAGCCCCTCGGCGAGGCGCGCCGGCCCGTGGGCCTGGACGGTGGCGCCGCGGCGGGACCCGGGCTCCCGCGGGGGGGCGTCGGGCAGCAGGTCGAGCTCCGGCGGCAGGCCGGCGAGCTGGCCCCGCCACCAGGCGAGCTCGGTCGCCAGGCGGTCCCCGGAGAGCCGGCGACGCTGCCACACGGCGTGGTCGGCGTACTGCACCGGGAGCTCCGGCAGCCGCGGGGCCCGGCCGGCGATCCCGGCCCGCACCAGCTCCTCCACCTCGTGGCGCAGCAACTCCATGGACCAGCCGTCGCTCGCCACGTGGTGGATCGTCAGCAGCAGTACCGGGCCGCGCCCGGCCGCACCGTTCGCGGGGGCCAGGCGCAGCGTGGCGGCCCTCAGCACCGGGTCGGCGGCGAGGTCGAAGGGCCGCCCGGCCTCGACGGCGGCTACCCGCCGCCCCTCGGCCTCGCGGCGCGCCGTCGGCAGGCCCGAGAGATCGATCACCGGCAGGGCCACCGGCGCCACGGGGCGCACCACCTGCACCGGCCGTCCCTCGACCTCGGGGTAGACGGTGCGCAGCACCTCGTGGCGCGCCACCACCCGGGTCAGGGCGGCGGCCAGCACCTCCAGCCCCGCGGCGGACGGCAGGGGCACCACCGCCGGCACGTTGTACACCGCCTGGTTCGGCTCCAGGCGGTCGAGGAACCACAGCCGCTCCTGGGCGAAGGACAGGGGCAGCTCGCCGTCCCGCGGCACCGGCACCAGGGTCTCCCCCCCGGCGGTCCGCGCCTGGTCCACCGCCCGCGCCAGCTCGGCGAGCACCGGCGTCTCGAAGACCTGCCGCACCGGCAGCTCGATGCCGAGCTCCTCGTGGAGCCGCAGGACCAGCCGGGTGGCGAGGAGGGAATGGCCGCCGAGGGCGAAGAAGTCGTCGCCGGCGCCGACCGTCTCCCGACCCAGCAGCTCGCTCCACAGGGCCGCCAGCCGCACCTCGCCGGGGGTCCGGGGCGCCAGCGAGCCGGCGCCCTCCTCCGGCGCCGGCAGGGCGGCGCGGTCCACCTTGCCGTTGGGCGTCAGCGGCAGCTCCGGCAGCGGGAGAACGGCGGCGGGCACCATGTAGGGCGGCAGCCGGGCGGCCAGCGCCCTCCGCGCGCGCTCCGCCAGGCCCTCGGCGGCGGACGGCTCCGCCGGCACCACGTAACCCACCAGCCGCGGACCGGCCGGACCGGCGAGCACCGCCACCACCGCCTCGCGCACTTCGCCGAGCTCGCGCAGGGCGGCCTCCACCTCGCCGGGTTCGATGCGGAAGCCGCGGATCTTGACCTGCTGGTCGATCCGGCCGAGGAACTCGAGGGCGCCGCCGGCGCGCCACCGCACCAGGTCGCCGGTACGGTAGAGGCGGCCCCCCGCGGCGCCGAACGGATGCGGCACGAAGCTCTGCGCGGTGCGGCCCGGGCGGCCCAGGTAGCCACGCGCCAGGGAGGCGCCGCCGAGCACCAACTCGCCCGGCACGCCCGGCAGCGCGAGGCGGCCGCGGCGGTCGAGGACGTAAGCCTCCACGCCGTCGAGAGGGCCGCCGATGGGGGGCGCCCCCTCGCCCCGCGGGGCGAGCGTCGCGCTGGTGGCGACCACCGCGTTCTCCGTCGGGCCGTAGCAGTTGACCGTCTCGAAGGCGGCATCCGCCGGCGGCCGCCAGCGCACCGCCTCGCCGCCGGTGAGCGCCACCCGCAGCGCCGCGCCCCGCGGCACCTCGGCGAGCACCTCCTCACCGAGGGCCACCGGCAGGAACGTGTGGGTCACCCCCTCGGCGGCGAGCCAGCGGGCGAGGGCGGGCGGCGCGGCGCGCAGCGCGTCGGGCACCGCCGCCAGGGCGGCCCCGGCGGCGAGGTACGGCCACACCTCCCACACCGAGGCGTCGAAGGCGGGGCTGGCGAGCAGGCTGGCGCGGGCCGCGGCGTCGACGCCGAAGCGGCGCCGGTGCCAGGCGACCAGGTTGGCCAGGGCGCCGTGGGTCACCTCCACGCCCTTCGGCCGCCCGGTCGAGCCGGAGGTGTAGATCACGTAGGCGAGGTGCTCCGGCGCGGCGGGCCCGGCGGCATCGCGCTCGGGCGCGGCGGCGGCGCCGCGCTCGGCCCTGGTCGGCGGCGCCAGCACCGGCACGGAGGTCTCCGGCAGCCGACCCGCGAGCTCCGGCGGCACGACCACCGCGGCGACGGCGGCGTCGGCGAGCTGGAAAGCGATCCGCTCGGCCGGGTAGTCGGGATCGACGGGCACGTAGGCGCCGCCGGCCAGCAACACCCCGAGCTGGGCCGTCACCAGCTCCGGCCCGCGGTCGGCGAGCACCGCCACCCGCCGCTCCGGGCCGACGCCGAGCCGGCGCAGGCGCGCCGCCAGCGTGCGGGCCCGGC
>DATACC010000164.1:0-17472 GCA_036259255.1 Thermoanaerobaculia bacterium
CCGCGGCAGGCGCCGCGCCGCCCCGGCCCAGGCCCGCGCCTGGAGCGCGGCGTCCCCGCGCGAGCCGTTGGCCAGCCGCCGCAGGAACACCACCAGCTCGCGGGCCGCCAGGCGCGGCGCCACCCGGACCAGCAGGCGCCACGGCCAGTGCATGGCGACGAGGAGGAGCTGGTTGCGCCACATCGACAGCCGCTTGAAGTCGTTGGCCGCGGTGGCCGACAGCGCGTGCCCCACCCGGGCCCGCGGGTCGTTGACCACGCTCCAGCCCCGCGACCGCGCCTTGAGGCAGAGGTCGACGTCCTCGAGGTAGTAGCCGAACAGCTCGGTCCAGCCGCCGACCGCGTCGAAGGCGGCCGCCCGCATCATCAGCGCCGAGCCGGTGACCGCCAGCACCTCGCGACGCCCGGGCAGCGGCCGGTACTCGTCGAGCCGGCGCCCGATGCCCTCGTCCCAGCACTCGGCCACCGCGGTGACGTTGATCCCCAGGCTGTTGAGGTGGTCGCTGGCGCCGAGGATGAACAACAGCGGGCCGGCGACGCCCCAGGCGGGATTCTCCTCGAGATCCCCGGCGAGCAGCGCCACGGCTTCCGGCTCCACCTCGGTGTCGTCGTTGAGGAACAGGTAATGGTCGGCCCGCGCGAGGTGGCGGCGCGCCCAGGCCACCCCCAGGTTGTTGGCCGCCGAGAAGCCGAGGGGCCGCTGCGACTCGACCACGTGGAGGGCGAGGTCGCCGCGGCGCGGGATCTCCTCGCGGCAGTCGTTGGCGACCACCACCACCTCGAGCCGTGCTCCCCGGCTCGCCGCCAGCGCCGCGAGGCAGCGCTCGAGCAGCTCGACGCCGCGGTGGTGCACGATCACGACCGTCACCGCCGGCATCCCCCCAGTCGCCTCCGGCGGGTGGGCACGCGGGCGAGAAGGCGGGATGGACATCGGCGGTGGAGTGCTCCCGGCGGTGGCCGCAGAGGAGGAGAAAATACCACAGCGGCCGGCGGCGGCTCTGGTATCCTGCGGCGCCCGACAACCTCTCGAAGCTGTGCGAAACATCCTCCGCTACCGCGACCTCGTCGCCTATCTCGTCGCCCGCGACCTCAAGGTGCGATACCGGCGCTCCTCCATCGGCTTCGCCTGGACGATGCTCCAGCCGCTGCTGATGATGCTGGTGCTGAGCCTGGTCTTCAGCACCATCTTCCGCTTCAACGTCGAGAACTACGCCGTCTACGCGCTGGCCGGCATCCTGTTCTGGAACTTCTTCTCCCAGAGCATCGTCACCTCCATGAACAGCCTGCGGGCCAACGCCGCCCTGCTCACCAAGCTGCCGGTGCCGAAGGTGGTGTTCCCGCTGTCGACGGTGCTCGCGGGGCTGGTCAACCTGCTGCTCGCCCTGGTGCCGCTGTTCGTGATCCTCGTGGTCACCGGCCATCCCCTGCGCCCGGCGCTGCTCTTCCTGCCGCTGGCGATCCTGATCGCCACCACCTTCACCTTCGGCGCCGGGCTGCTGCTGTCGCCGCTGGCGGTCTTCTTCAGCGACATCATCGAGCTGGTGACCGTGCTGCTGACCCTGGCGATGTACCTGACGCCGGTGTTCTACCCGATGGAGATCATCCCGGAGCACCTGCGCTGGGCGGTGCGCTTCAACCCGCTGCGCTCGGTGCTCGAGGTGTTCCGCGACCCGATCTACTACGGCAAGGTGCCTCCCCTCTCCCACCTCGCGGTGGCGGTGGCGGCCTCGCTGGCCGTGCTGGTCGTGGGCGCCGTCGCCTTCCGCCGCTCGAGCGACCGGATCGCCTTCTATGTCTAGCCCCGCCGGAGAGCGCCCCGCCGGAGAGCGCCAGGCCGGCGAGCGCCAGGTGGTGGTTCGCCTCGACGACGTCGCCCTCTGCTATCGCCTCGCCAAACAGCGCCACTCCTCCGTCAAGGACTTCGCCATCCACTGGATGAAGCGGGCCCTGACCTACGAGCAGCTCTGGGCCCTGCGGGGGGTCGATCTCGAGGTGACGCGGGGCGAGCGGCTGGCCATCATCGGCCGCAACGGGGCCGGCAAGAGCAGCCTTCTCAAGGTGATCTCCGGCGTGCTCGAGCCGACCCGCGGCCGGGTCGAGACCCGCGGCCGGCTGGCGCCGATCCTCGAGCTGGGCACCGGCTTCGACCACGAGCTGACGGGTCTCGAGAACGTCTACCTCAACGCCCTGCTCCTCGGCCACAGCCGCAAGGAGATCGAGGAGCGCATCGACGAGATCGTCGCCTTCAGCGAGCTCGGCGATTTCGTGCGCTCGCCGATCCGCAGCTACTCCTCCGGCATGCTCGCCAGGCTCGGCTTCTCGATCGCCACCGCCTGGAGGCCCGATGTCCTGATCCTCGACGAGGTGCTGGCGGTGGGCGACGCCCACTTCATCCACAAGAGCCGCCAGCGCCTGCGGGAGCTGCGCGCCACGGGAACCTCGATCCTCCTCGTCTCCCACGACCTCAAGGCGGTGCGCCAGATGTCGGAGCGCTGCATCTGGATCGATGGCGGGCGGATCGCCGCGGAGGGCCCGGTCGACGAGATCGTCGACCGCTACGAGGCCGCCACGGCGTCGGAGGAGGCCGAGTCCCTGACCGTCGAGGCGGGGCCCACCGCCTCCCCCGCCGTCCCGTGAGCGCCCGCGGAGAACCACCGCCGATGCGAACCGAGAGGGCGTCCTGGCGACGAGCGGTGGCCGGGGTGGCCTGTCTCGCCGCCGCCGCGGCGTGCACCCGAGCTCCCGAGCCGCCGTCCGATCTCGCCGGCCTGGCGACCCGCGGCTACATCCTCGTCTCGATCGACACTCTGCGGGCCGACCACCTCGGCGCCTACGGCTACGGCCGCGACACCAGCCCGTTCCTCGACCGCCTGGCCGCGCGGGGGGTGCTGTTCGAGAACGCCGTCGTACCGCTGCCCGGCACCCTGCCCTCCCACATGTCGATGTTCACCGGCCTCTACCCGCCGGAGCACGGCGTCTACCCGCCGGACAAGGTGCTGTCGGCGGAGATCGAGACCCTGCCCGAGGCCTTCCGCCGGCACGGCTTCCGCACCGCCGGCTTCACCGAGGGCGGGTACATGAGCGGCCACTACGGCTTCGCCCGCGGCTTCGAGCGGTTCTCCGACGAGTTCGAGGATAGCCCGCGGGACGTGGAGAGAACCCTAGCCCGGGGCCTCGACTTCCTCGCCGGCCTCGGCGCCGACGAGCCGTTCTTCCTCTTCGTGCACACCTACGCGGTGCACGACCCCTACGATCCGCCGGAGCCGTTCCGCAGCCGCTACTGGCCGCGGCCGCCGCCGGCGAACACCTTCCGCCCCACCGGCGCCAACCTGGTCGCGGTCAACCTCGGGAAGGCCTCCGTCACCGCCGAGCAGGTGGCCTACTTCGAGGCTCTCTACGACGGAGGCATCCGCTACCTCGACGGCGTGCTGGAGCAGTGGTTCGGCCAGCTGGACGACCTCGGCCTGCTCGCCGACACGACGATCGTCATTACTTCCGACCACGGCGAGGAGTTCCTGGAGCACGGCAAGCTCGTGCACGAGCAGATCTACCACGAGAACCTCCACGTGCCGCTGATCGTGCTCCACCCCGCGCTGCCCGCGGGCCGCCGCGTGCAGCGGCTCGTGCGGACCCTCGACCTCGCCCCCACCCTCCACGAGCTCGCGGGGCTCGACGCCTCCCACGCCTTCTCCGGCGAGCCGCTGCCCCTGCGAGCGGCCAGGGCGCCGCAGCTGCGCACCGCCTACGCCGAGAGCTTCGACCGCTCCTCCCGGGCGCTGTACCAGGACGGCTCCGGCGCCGACCCGGACGAGCTGGCCCACGTGCTGCTACACGAGGTGCCCGGGGAGCCCCACGGCACCTGGGTGAGCGGCGGCGTCACCTTCGACGCCTACGAGCGCGACCTCTCGTTCCGCGCCGCCAGCTTCCACCAGGAGCGCCGGGTGCAGGTGCTCGCCGACGACCAGCCCCTCGCCCGCCTCACCCTGCGCCCGGAGTGGCAGCGCGTCCACCTCGACCTGCCCGGCGACGGGGGCAAGACCAGCGTCGAGCTGCGGGCCGACGGCTGCACCTCTCCGTCGGCCATCGGCCTCAACGCCGACCCCCGCTGCCTGTCCTTCCTCGTCGACGGCCTGGAGCTGACCCGCAGCGAGCTGTTCCTGCCCCACCGCGACCCGCGCGAGCAGAACGACGTCTCGGCGGACCGGCCGCGCCTTCACCGGCAGCTCGTGCGCGCCCTGCAGCAGCTCCGCTTCGAGGAGGCGGCGGGTACCGCCCAGCCCCTCAGCGACGAGCTGCGGGAGCGGCTGAAGTCGCTGGGCTACCTGCAGTGAGCCCCGGCGAAAGCGACAGGACCCAGAGCACGGCGAGCGGGAAGACCTGCAGCAGCAGGCGCTCGAAGGAGGTCGACACGTGCCAGGCCGCGGGGTACGGCGACAGGACGTAGGCCACCAGGTATCCGGCACCGGCCAGCACCAGGCTGGCGAGCAGGAAGATCCCGGCGGGACGGGTCAGCGTGCGCCGGGTAGCCAGCACGGCCAGCGCCAGCCCGAGGAAGACCCCCACCTCCAACCAGCCCCCACCGAACGACTGGGCCGCCGCACCGAGGGCTTCGAGCACCTGGTGCCATCTCTCCGCGTTGCCGAGCTTGGCGGCCGGCGAACCGCCCAGGAAGAGCTCGGCGGCCCCGGCCGGCGCCACCCGGAGCTTGAAGAGTGCCAGGACCGCCAGACCGGGGGCCGCCCCCGCACCGATCGCCAGCACGTCGCGAAACCCGGCCCAAGCGCGCGAGCTCGCCCACACCACCAGGAAGACGGCGCCGAGGATCAACGCCAGCAGGAGGCCCTCGTTCTTCGTCCAGGCCAGCATGCCGAGGGCCCAGCCGGTGAGCAGCGGCGACAGCGGCGGACCTCCCTCCTTCTGTAATTGAGCGGCGAGGCCCGCCGCCCCGGCCAGGGCGAGGTAGGCGACCGGCAGGTCCGCGCACTGGGCGAAGGCCCAGCGCCAGACGACGGGCGACGCCAGCACCAGGGCCGTGCCGGCGGTCGCCAGGGGGCCGCCGGCGAGGCGTCGCAGGCCGGCGTGGAGCATCGCACCCAGGCCGAGCAGGAAGGCCGCCCCCGTCGCCTGCGGCAGCGCCTGGTCCCAACCGCCCCAGAACCCGGCCTGGGCGGCGACGCTGCCGGGGAGCAACAGGGGGTAGTCGGGATGACCGTGCCTGAGCACCGCGAACAGCTCCGGGAGCGGCTCGCGGGTGAGGAGCAGGAAGCGGGCCCGGACGTTCCAGATGTTGATCGCGTCCGCCGTCCCGAAGGGCCGCATCAGCGACCAGCGCTGGAGCTCCACCAGGAGCGCCCCGGCCGTCACCGCGAGCGCGAGGCGGAGCGCCCACGCCAGCGCCCGCGGCACCTCCACCCGCGGAGCGGAGGCCGAGGGTGCGCCCGGTCCCCCGGCCGGAGACGACGCCGGCGGCTCCCGGCGGCGCAGCCGGGCGGCGACGAGCGCCCCGGTGGCGGCCACCGTCAGCGCCAGCAGGCTGCCCCGCCCGGCGCCCGGGAGCCCCAGCAGCCGCCCCAGGAAGAAGACCACCGACAACCCGCCGAGGCCGACCGCCGGCGCCCAGGCGAGGGCCTCCAGCCACGGCCGCCGCCGGCGGGGGTGGTCGAGCACCGCCCAGGCGAGGGCGTAGCCGACCGCCACCACCAGGACCGTGGTCACCGCGGCGGGCCCCACGATCACCCTCCGCCGCGGGTGGTGATCAATCCGGCCCCACCGCCGAGGTCGTGGATTTCGACCACCCTTCCGTGGCGGGCCGCTTCGTCCCGCAGCCGGTTCGCGAAGCTCAGGAGCTCGTCCTGGGTGGGCAGCTCCACGACGAGGTAGTGGGGATCGAGCTGGACAGCCCGGCGCAGCGCCTGGTCCGGCTCGTAGAGGCGTTCCAGCACCGTGGGGACGAGCGCGAACTGGGCCGCCCAGAAGACCAGTTGCGGATCTTCCGGCGGAGGTGGCGCCGGCAGGAGGTCCGCGCGGGTGACGCCCCGCAGGGGCTCGCGCAGCGGCTCCCAGCGCTCGAACCAACCCGCCGGGTTGACCGCTCCGGTCCGCGCGGCGCTGCTGGCGCTGCGCCAGAAACCGAGGGTCCACAGCGGCAGGAAGGCGAGCAGGACGAGGAGGGCGCGATGGCCGGCCGTGCCGCGACGGGCTGGCCGGGGGCGGCGATCCGCGTTCTTCACCATCGGGTCTCTCGTCGGCCGTCTGTCAGTTCAGGTAGCCGAGGGCGCGGAGCTGCTCCTGGAGCTCCGCGTCCTCCACCGGCGTCTCGCCGCGGAAGCGACGCTCCCCCTGCCACCAGAAGCGGATGCGGACCGCCGACGGGCCGGCGGCCGCTGCGACCCCGGTCGTACCGCGGACCCACCGGCTGCCGTCGTGGGCGAGCTCCAGCGAACGCTCGAGCCGGCCCGCGTCCACGGTGTGGCGGAAGCTCCCCCCCGCGCCGTCCGCCAGCTCCCCCGCGATCACCAGGCGCTCCGATCCGGCCTGCTCGAGGTTCACTGTGATCTCCTCTCCCGGGGGTACCTCGAAACGCAGGCTCTGACCGCCCAGCCACCGCAGGCAGGGGCAGGAGAGATCGTGGGAGGTGACCCCCGCCAGCTTCACCATCGGGCCGCTCAGGGTGCCGACCAGGGTGGAGGTGCCGGAATTGGTGAAGCGCACCCGCAGGCCGGCGGCGCGGGACTCGAGGTACTTCCGGACCTCGGCTCGGAGCCCGGCGCTACGACCCGAGGAGGCGGCCAGGTCCTCGCCTTCGCGGGGATCCCGGCGCAGATCGTAGAGCTCCTCCTTGCCCTGGGTCGGCGGCCACACGGCGTTGCGGAAGATGTACTTCCAGCGATCGGCGTGGCGCAGCGACAGCCCATGGTTCGAGGACGCCGCGTAGCTCCAGGCCTCGCGGTGGCGCACCTCCCGCTGGCCGCCCGCGCTGTCGGCGAGCAGCGGGAGCAACGACTGGCCGTCGATCCCCGGCTCGGCCTCGAGGCCCGCCAACTCGAGCAGGGTCGGGAAGACGTCGATCAACCGGACCTGGTCCGGGACCACCGTCCCCGCCCTGCGGCCACCGGGCAGCGACAGGAGGAGCGGCACCAGGAGGTTCTCGTCGTACAGATAGCCGTGGGCCGCCAGGCCGTGCTCGCCGAGCATCTCGCCGTGATCCGAGGTCAGGACCACGACCGTGTCGGAGTCGAGGCCCAGGCTGGCGAGATCCGCGAACAGGCGGCTGACGTGGTGATCCATGGCGGCGATCCCGCTGTCGTAGGAGAGGCCGACGAGATCCTGATCCGCGGCGCCGATCTCCACCCCCTCGCGCAGCCGCTGCTCGGTGAACACGAACTGCTTGCGGTCCAGGAAACCGTCCCGCTCGTCGGCGGCGACCTTGCGGGTCGAGATGGCAAGCCCCGGCGGCAGCCTGGAGGGGTCGCCGCCGAACTGCTCGAAGTACGGCGACCGGGCGCGGTAGGGCACGTGCACCTCGTAGGTGTGGAAGAAGAGGAAGAACGGAGTGGCGGGAGCCTCGGCCAGCCACGCGCGGACCTCCGCGATCCCCCGTTCGAGCTCGCCCACGTCCTCGGTGCTGGGCGCCTCCTGCCGGGCCCGGAAGACGTCGAATCCCTGGGCCAGACCGAACTCGGGGTTGAGGTATGCCCCCGCGGTGAAGGCGGCGGTCGAGTACCCGCCCGCCCGCAGGCGCTCGGCGAGGGTGACCACCGACGGGCCCGCCGGGGCGGCGAAGTTCACCCCGTGACGGGCGGCGTCGAGGCCGCTGAACAGGGACACGTGGGAAGGCAGGGTCCAGGGCGAGGGGGCGACGACCTTCTCGAAGCGGACGCCCGTGTCCCGCACCCACGCCTCGAGCCCGGGCGTGGTCGGCCGCGAATGGCCGTAGGCCGACATCCGGTCGGCCCGCAGCGTGTCGATCGAGACCAGGATGATGTTGGGCCGCGTCGCAGCGCCCGCGGGCGCGACGACCTCCGGGTTGGCCCACACCGGGATCCTCCGCGCCAGGTCGGTGTCCTCCGCGGTCGTCTCGAGCATCAGCGTCACCCGCCGCCCGGCGTAGGGCGCCAGGTCGATCTCCGCCTCGGTCCACCCCGGCTCCGAGGCCGCCTCGAGCCGCCGCTCCAGAAGCGCCACCGGCTCCGCCTCGCCGCTGCGCACGGCCACCCGGAAGGCGACCGGCTCGGCCGCGCGGGGCAGCACACCGAAGGCGAGACGCAGCCGGCTGCCCCGGGGGACGTCGAGGGTCTTTACCAGGGCCAGCCCGGGCGGAGCCAGCAGCGCGTTGCGGAGGTCGTCGTCGAGCTCCACCTTCCAGGGCCGCGCGACCAGCCCCACCAGCGTATCCGGATCGATGCGCCGCTGGATGCCCCGGATCGCCCGCACGACCACCGTCTGCCCCGGCGCCGTGGTCGGCGTCACGCTGAGGTGCCGGATGGCGCCCTGCCACCGGGGATGGGCCGACACGTCGAAGGTGACGACCGGCGCCCCCTGGACCGGCACCTGGATCATGCGCTCCGGCGAGTAGTAGGGCTCCCCGGCCCCGGACCAGAAGAGCTGCAGATGCCCGCGCTCGGCACCGCTGATCTCGACCTCGACGGCCTGGACGTCGCGGGCCTCGAAGTCGGCCGGCCGTTGTAGCTTGAGGAACCGCGGGGCGAAGGGAACCTCGACCCCCTCGCGGGTCCGGCGCAGGCCGCCCTCGTGGTTGACGACGCGGAAGGCCGACCACTCGTCCCCCGCGCCGAGGAGCCATTCGAAGCGGACGATCCGTTCGAAGGATTCCGCGGGATCGAAGACGACCTCCGGGTCCTCCGCGATCCACCGCTCCTGGATCGCCGTCGCGGTCTCCGCCGGCTCGGGGCCGCAGGCGCTCGCCAGGAGGAGGACCAGGGTCGCGGAGACCGCGAGCCGAAGCCCACCGTGGAGCCGATGCCGAAACGACAGGTCGCCGATCACGGTGGCCGACGATAGCGCAGGGCGGCCCGGCGGGCCGCCCGGAGCGCGCCGTCGCTCACGGGCTCTCGTCTCCGGTCCGATCCTCCACCGGGGGCACCTCCACCGGAGGCACCTCCACCGGCTGCTCGAGCCGGCGCTCGAGGGAGCGGGCGTAGTCGCCCGCCTTTTCCAGCTCCTGCTCCACCTGCCGGAGATGGGCCTGCAGCGCGCCGGCCTGCCCTTCGAAGCGCTGGCGGTCGTAGCCGTGCGCCAGGCGCTCGGCGATCCGCAGACCGTACAGCTCGTGGGTCCGCATCATCAGGGCGTGGCTCTGCCGGGCATATGCCGGCTCCCGCCAGCGGGTGAAGCTGCGCGGGCGGCGGGGTCGCCGGGACGAGGCGTCCTCGAGCTCCGCGAGGATGGCGTCCAGCAGGTCGCCGGCCCGGCGACGGTCGGACGCCAGCCGATCCTGCCACTCGACCGACGAGGAGCGGAGCAGGTCGAGCCGGCTGCCCACCTCGGCAAAGCTCGCCACCAGGCGATGGGAGAGCTCCCGCTCGCGCAGGAACCGGGCGACCTTCGAGGCGTAGTCGATCGCGAGGAAGGGTACGCCGGCGATGTAGGCCATGATCGTCGCGTGGAGCGAGGTGGTGACGAGGGCGCCGAGGCGACGGATCACGTCGAAGGCCTGGTCCGGGGTACCGATCGGCAGCGGCGCCGGCAGGCCGAGCTGTTGGGCGATGACCGCCTGGATCTCGTGGTCGCGGTTGTAGTGGGTGAACGGAACGAGCACCGTGCGGTCGCCGAGCTGGCGCAGGACCTCCAGCACCTGGGCGCTCTCGCCGAGGCGAAACGACGACGAGTGGAGGTGGACCCCCACCGCGGCGGCGGGCAGCTCGATCGGTTCGCCGGCCTCGGCGACCCGATCGAAGAGGACGGTCAGGCAGGGAGCGACCCGGACCTCGTGGTCGAGGCCCTCCAGGTTCTGGCGGTCCGCCTCGGAGCGCACCGAGACCAGGCGATAGGAGGAGAGGTACGCGGCGTCGAGGGAGCCGCCGGTCCCGACCGTGTTCAGGATGTGGGGCCCCGGCACGCGGAACAGGTCGTAGTAGGGGTGGCCGGGCGGATGCAGCAGCTCGCCCCCGCCGATGACGAGGAGATCGAACGACTCGGCGATGGGAGCGCCGATGGGCACCGGGGCCAGCCGCTCGAAGCCCGCCCGCCGGGCCAGCCGCAGCAGACAGGGACCGATCGCCTGGTCGCCGAGGTTGCGGCTCAGGCTGTCCCACAGCACGCCGATCCTCGGTGACGCCCTTCGGAAGTCGCGAATCCCCATCACCACCGATCATAGCGGCTGTCTCGGCCTGCTAAGGTTCGCCCATGACCCTCACGGTGGCCACCTGGAACGTCAACGGAATCCGCGCCCGGGAGCAGCAGTTTCGGGAGTGGGTCGGGCGGGAGCGGCCCGACGTCGTGTGCCTGCAGGAGATCAAGGCGGCGCCGGAGCAGCTCTCCGAGGAGCTCTGCGCTCTCGACGGCTACCACTGCTACTGGCACGGTGCCGGCGGCTACTCCGGGGTGGCGCTCCACGTGCGGCGCGAGCTGCACCCGGAGCCGCCGCGCTTCGACCACCCCGCCTTCGATCACGAGACCCGCATCGTCAGCGCCGAGCTGACCGTGCCCGGCTTCGGCGAGGTGACGGCGGCCTCGATCTACGTGCCCAATGGTGGCAAGGACTTCCAGGCGAAGCTCGGGTTCCTGGCCGCGCTGCGCTCCTTCGCGGCGGAGCTGGCCGGCCGCGGTCGCCAGGCGATCCTCTGTGGCGACCTCAACGTCACCCGCACCGACGCCGACATCCATCCCAAGGAGCGCAAGAAGAAGCCGCAGATCGGCACCCTGCCCGAGGAGCGCGAGCTGCTCGAGGGGGTGATCGGCACCGGCCTGGTGGACGTCTGCCGGGAGCTCCACCCGGAGGCGGACGACCTGTTCACCTGGTGGGCGCCGTGGCGCAACCTGCGCCAGCGCAACATCGGGTGGCGCATCGACTACATCCTCGCCAGCGAGCCGCTGGCCCGCCGCGCCGCCGCCTGCGAGGTGGGACGCGAGGTCGGCACCAGCGATCACGGGCCGGTGGTGGCGCGCTTCGCCCCTTAGGACCGCTCCACCGGGTGCCCTTGGCCCTCCTGCCCGCCCGCGCAGTGGCCGGCGCGGCGAGACCTGGCCGCTCGCTGGCGCCGGCCGGAGGCCGCCAGGGGCAGCCGCTATACTAGCCAGCCCTGTGCGGCTGTAGCTCAGGTGGATAGAGCAGGGGTTTCCTAAACCCTTGGTCGGGGGTTCGAGTCCTCCCAGCCGCACCATCCGTCCTCCCGCTCCGGCACCTCAACGCGAGGTCCATGGTCTCACCCGAGCACTCGGTCGGTCTCAGGCTCCGCCGAGAATCGTCTCGAGGAAGTCGCGGGTGCCGGGGGGGCCTGTGATCTCCAGCTCGAGGGGGCCGAGATCCGGCTCGTAGGTGACGCGGAAGCGAAGGAACCGGCAGCACTGCCGCTCGGCGTCCACGACCTGGTGCAGCAGCGCGAGGACCTCCCGGTCGCTGAGGAACCGCAGACGAGCCCCCGACTCCATCCACTGCCGCTGGTCGGCAAGCGCCACCAGGGCTGCCAAGGGACCGTCCCGCCGCTCACGAAGGTGCGACTCGGACAAGGAGCAGGCGATCGGTGTCGTCGGGATCTGGTCCATGTCGCGCTTCGTCCTCGCCAGGTGATCCTGCCCCGAACCCAGCGGCAGCGCAAGCTTGCACCCTTCCTCGCCTCGGAACGTGGGTTGCATCGGCGATCGGGGGCAGCCAATCCGAGCAAGCGTCCCCCGAATGGGACGTCGACACGTTCACCTCCGGAGCGGCAAGCGACGCTCTCGGAAGCGACGGCGAGGAGGCCAACGATGACGAGGCTGGGAGATGCGGCGGCGGCGCTCGGGAAGGGACTGGTCAGCGGCGCGGTCGGCACCGCCGTGATGACCGTCGCTCAGAGCGTCGAGATGAAGGCGACGGGACGAGAGCCCAGCACCACGCCGCTGGAGGCGGCGCGGAAGACGCTCGGCATCGAGCCGGCCGACGAGGCGGCGGCACAGCGCCTGAACCAGATGGTGCACTGGGCCTACGGAACGCAGTGGGGCCTGGCGCGAGCCGTCCTGGGAGCCTTCGGTTGGCCCGCGCCCGCCGCCGCCGCGGGCCACTTCGCCCTGATCTGGGGAGCCGCCCTGGTGATGCTGCCGGCCCTCGGCTTGGCCCCTCCGCCCCGCGAATGGGGCAGGGAGGGGCTCGCCAAGGATGCGGGGTTCCACCTGCTCTACGCGATCTCGGCGAGCGTCACCTACGCCTACCTGGAGCGCAACGGGCGATGAGGTCGAAAGGGCCGAGCCGGGCACGCAAGCCGACCGTGAAAGGCGGTGCCTCGCTCGGCCCCCTCCGGACGCCGCGGCCTCACCCGCCGTCGCCGTTGGGGTGGAAGATCTCCTCGATGGGCAGGCCGAAGACGGCGGCGATGCGGAAGGCGAGGGGGAGACTGGGGTCGTACTTGCCGACCTCGATGGCGTGAACCGTCTGGCGCGACACGTCGAGCGCTTGCGCCAGGCGGGCCTGGGTCCAGTCGCGCTCGGCGCGCAACACCTTGAGCCGGTTGTTCACGCGTAGCGGCGCCGGCCGACGAGGACGCCGAGCCCCTGGGTGAGGAGCATGGCCGCGAAGACCCAGGCGAAGTCCATCTCGGGAACGCTTCCCGCCTGCGCCAGCAGCCACCAGGTCATGCCGCCGAGCACGCCGACCGCGAAGCCCGCCGCGAGCGCCCCCATCTCGATGTGGCGGCGCAACTCGTCGGCCTGGCGCAGGAAGTGCCAGTAGGCGCGCGCCGTCCCCAGACCCAGCAGCAGCACCACCCCCGTCGCCACCACCGCGCCGGCGCCGGCGGGCAGCCAGTCCCAGGTCATCGCCGCCGTCGCCGCCAGCACGCTCCCCGCCCAGGCCAGCGCCCACGTGGTCACCCGCCGCTGGTTGCGCCGGTCCCGCGGCGTCGTGTCGCAGTCGACCCAGGTCGATTCGTTCGTGTTGGCCATAGTAACGCCTCCTTGACAATAAGTTGGGTTTGCTTGACATCGGGACCGTACCAGGGGCCGCAAGGGATGTCAAGCATCCTTGTCATTGGGCATCAGCGGGCGATCAGCCGCCTCGCCGGCCTCTCGGGGTGAACGTCCAGGGTCCGGGGTCGTATAGGCTATTGACGAAGCTCGATGGAAGCTGGTATCAACGTCGTTCCTGAACCGAACCACATCGAGGGGGTCTGTACCCAAATGACGCGTCGCTGGAGCTCCGCGCTCACCCTGTGCTGTTCGCTGTTGGTCGTTTCCTGGCCGGCTTCCGATACCGTCGCCCAGCCGGAGGTGCTGGTGGCCTCCTCCTCGTCCGTCGAGCAGATCGCCGGACTCGCCCGCGAGCTGCCGCTGGGTTCCGCGTTGCGGGTCGAGGGGATGGTCCTCGAGGCCGGCGCCCAGCCCGCCGCCCTCGAGCTGCGGCGGTTCCAGGTGTTCACGCCGGATGCCTCCATCGTGGTCCACCAGGCCGGCGGCGTCGAGCGGTCCCTCGTCCCGCCGTCCCACGCCTGGTACCGCGGCAGGGTGGCCGGCGATCCCTGGTCCCGGGTGGTGCTCACCGTGCCCGCCGAGGGTGCGGTGCGCGGGCTGGTGACGCGGGGCGGCCGCGTGTGGGCTCTCGGCGAGGAGAGCGGCGGCCGCCGTGCAGGCGCTTTGGTGGCCCGGTCGGTGGCGGCAGACGAGGCGGAGGAGCCCTTCGCCTGTGGCAACGACGAGTTGCCCCTGGCGCCGCACGACGACGAGCTGTTCGGCAGCGTGCCGCAAGCTCAGCCGGAACTCGCCGCCACCACCACGCCCTACACCGCCCGCGTGGCGGTGGAGACCGACTACGAGCTGTTCCTGCGGCTCGGCAGCGTCCAGGCGATCGTCGACTACGTGGCCGACCTGTTCGCCTACAGCTCCACGATCTACGACGACGAGATCCTCACCGAGCTGCAGGTGAGCCACGTCTCCACCTGGGTCACCCCCCTCGATCCGTGGACCCAGACCTCGACGAGCTGCGCGTTCTTCGAGTTCGGCCGCTACTGGAACGACAACCGCGCCGCCATCCCGCGCACCATCGCCCACTTCCTGAGCGGCAAGTCCACCGGCGGCGGCGTCGCCTGGGTCGGGGTTCTGTGCCAGAGCCCGTTCAACGTGAACCTCGGGTCGAGCTGCCCGGGGCTGTCGCCGGCGGAGGACAACTACGGCGGCGGCTACGGGTTCACCGGCTCGATCACCGGCAGCTTCGATCCCGGCAATCCCTCCGCCGTGTGGGACCTGGTGGCCGCCAGCCACGAGATCGGCCACAACTTCAACTCGCCCCACACCCACTGCTACGGCGGCATCGGAGGCTCGAGCGCACCGGTCGATCAGTGCTCCAGCAGTCAGTGCGGCCAGCCCGGGTGCCACTGCGGCACGTCCGTCCTGCCTTGCGGCACCGTCGGCGGAGCCTGCGGCACGTTGATGAGCTACTGCCACCTGGGCAGCGGCGGCCTGTCCAACATCGCGCTGACCTTCGGTACCGGGCATCCGTACGGCGTGACGCCGCAGCGGGTGCCGAACCGGATGCGGGCCCACGTCGAGGCGCGAGCCGCCAGCAACGCGGCCTGCCTGGCCCGGGTGTCCCTCTGCGACGACCTCGAGCTCACCGCCACTACCGTCAACATCACGCAGCTGTTCGAGACCTGCGGCACCCTGCGCGCCCACGGCGGGTTCGAGGTGCTCACCGCCGGGAACGTGACCCTGAAGGCCGGTCACCGGGTGATCCTCGGCGACGGCTTCTCGGTCCAGGCCGGCGGGCGGCTGCGGGTGCAGGTGCCCTAGGCTGCTGCGCCGGCCGTCCGGCGTGGCCGCCAGCGCCGCGCCTGTCGAGGAGGCTCGTCAGAACGGAGGGATCAGCGCGCCATCAGCCGACCGTAGGCCGGCAGGTCCCGGCGCGCGATCGTCTCCTCCCGGCGCGGCCCGGTGGAGATCCACACCGCCGGCGCCCCCAGGCGCTCCTCGATGTAGCGGACGTAGTCGCGAGCCGCCGGCGGGAGCTCTTCGAAGGACAGGGTGCCGACGGTCGAGGTCCCCCAGCCCGGGAGAGTCTCGTAGACCGGCTCGGCGGTGTCGAGGGCGGCGCGGTCGGCGGGGAGATCGGTCACCGTCTCGCCGCCGACGCGGTAGGCGGTGCAGACCTTGATCTCGTCGAGATCGTCGAGCACGTCGAGCTTGGTCAGCGCGATGCCGGTGACGCCGTTGAGCATCTGGGCGTAGCGCGCCGCCACCAGGTCGAGCCAGCCACAGCGGCGCGGCCGCCCCGTCACCGTGCCGAACTCGTTGCCCCGCTTGCGCAGGAACCGTCCCGTTTCGTCCTCCAGCTCGGTGGTGAAGGGGCCGCCGCCCACCCGCGTGGTGTACGCCTTCAAGATGCCGATGACGCCGTCGATGGCCGTCGGCGGCACGCCGCTGCCGGTGGCCGCGCCGCCCGCGGTGGAGCTGGAACTGGTGACGTACGGGTAGGTGCCGTGGTCGATGTCGAGGAGCGTCCCCTGGGCGCCCTCGAAGAGCACGCTGTGGCCGGCGCGCAGCCAGCCGTTGAGAAGCTGCTCGGTGTCCGCCAGGTGCCCGGAGAGGGCCTCGCCCCAGGCACGGCAGCGCTCGGCCAGGGCCGCCGCGTCGACCTCCTCGGGCTCCACGTCGCTGCCGAGGCTGTGGAGCTGCGGACGCACGACGCCGAGCAGCTCTTCGAGGCGTTCTTCCAGGTCGTCCGCCGCCAGGTCCGCCAGGCGCAGGCCGTAGCGCCCGGCCTTCGATTCGTAGGCCGGGCCGATGCCGCGCGAGGTGGTGCCGATGGCCGCCGCGCCGCGGGCCTGCTCCCGCGCCCGGTCGAGCGCGACGTGGGGCGGTAGCAGCACGGTGGCGCGATTGGAGAGGTGGAGGCGCCCGGCGTCGTCCACCCCGGCGTCGCGCAGCTCCTGGCGCTCGCCGAGGAAGGCCTCCGGCGACACCACCATCCCGTTGCCCAGCACGCACTCGGTGCCCTGGTGCAGGATGCCCGAGGGAATCAGCCGTAGCGAGAAGTGGTGCTCGCCGAAGCGCACGGTGTGGCCGGCGTTGTGGCCGCCCTGGTAGCGCGCCACGGCATCGAAGGCCGGGCAGATCAGGTCCACGATCTTGCCCTTCCCCTCGTCCCCCCACTGCATTCCCACGATCACGACGTTCGGCATCCGGTCCCCCCTCCTCGGTCGGCGACACTAACAGAACGGTCCCGCTCTCCCCCGTGGGACGGGGGCTCCGCCACCGGCCGGGTGCTAGCATCCCTCGCCGTGGACACCTTCCTCGACGCCGCCAACGTGCTGCTGCCGGTGGGCTACCTGCTCGCCGCCGTGGCCTACGGATCGTTGTTCTTCGGCGGCAGCCCGCGGGCTCGCCGCCTGGCGACGCCGATCCTCGTCACCACCGTCGCCCTGCACCTCGCCGACCTGGTGGTGCTGACCCTGCGCTGGCGCCAGTTCCCCTTCGTCACCGTGTCCGAGGTGCTCTCGGTGGTCGCCTTCGCCGTGGCGGCGGTCTACCTGTTGCTCGAGTGGCACGGCCGCGAGCGCTCCACCGGCCTGTGGCTGGTGGGGCTCGTCTTCCTCTTCCAGCTCCTCTCCGCGCTGCTCCACGTGCCGGTGCCGCCGCAGCGCGAGGTGTTCCACGATCCGCTCTTCGCCAGCCACGTGAGCCTGGCGATGGTGGGCTACGCCGCCTTCGTGATCGCCGCCGCCTACGGCTTCCTCTTCCTCGAGCTCTACCGCGAGCTCAAGGGCGGGCGCTTCTCCACCTTCTACGGCCGCCTGCCTCCCCTCGAGGTGCTGGAGCGCATGATGACCGGAGCGCTTTCGGTGGGCTTCGTGGCCTTCACCGCCGCCGTCGGCCTGGGCGTCTTCTGGGCCGAGCAGCGCTATCCCGAGTGGCAGTGGCTGCGCGACCCCAACATCCTGCTCACCCTCGGCACCTGGACCCTCTACGCCGTCGCCCTGCTGCTGCGCCGCACCCGCCGCTGGCACGGCCGCCAGACCGCCGTGGCGGCGCTGGCCGGCCTCGGGGTGATCGTGGTGTCGCTGGTCGCCGTGCGCCTGCTGTCGGCCGATTTCCACGGGCTGCTCTGAGGGCCGCCGCCACCCCCCTCCCCATGGCGTCCGACCTCCCCTCGCGCCGCCGGCGCTTCCCACCGCTGCTGCTGGTCGGCACCGACCACCGGTCGGCGCCGCTGGCCCTGCGCGAACGCGTGTCCTACACGCCGGAGCAGTGCGAGGAGCTGCTGGTCCACCTCCTGGCCCGCGACGAGCTGGCCGAGGCCTGCGTCGTGTCCACCTGCAACCGCACCGAGATC
>DATACC010000165.1:0-13179 GCA_036259255.1 Thermoanaerobaculia bacterium
CGGCCTGATGACCTCGATCCGCGAGACGCAGAACTACATGCGCAAGGTTCCCGACCTGCGCGCCAAGCTCGACGGGGCTGCTGCCGTCACCCCGTCCTGAGGCCGCCGGCCGGCGCCGCCCGGCCGGCCGGTGTCAAACCGGCCGGCCGGGCGGCGCCGGCCGGCGGCCTCAGGACGGGGTGACGGCAGCAGCCCCGTCGAGCTTGGCGCGCAGGTCGGGAACCTTGCGCATGTAGTTCTGCGTCTCGCGGATCGAGGTCATCAGGCCGGCGCGCATGCGGGTGATGTTGACCAGGCCGCCGTTGTAGAGCGCCGCGGTCCACGCCTCGAGCTCCTCGTCCGGCACGCCCAGCTCGATGGCCTGCTGGCGCTTGGTGGCCAGGTGCTGGGAGAGGAACAGCGCCATCTGGGTGGGCGAGAAGCGCCCGTCCAGGCGCTCGCCGAGCACCTCGCCGGCCTCGTAGGGGCGCTGCTGAACGATCTTCACCGGGTCGCCGCCGAAGTGCGCCTTCAGCACCTTGTTGCGCTCCTTGGTCAGGGCGTCGGCGTAGCGCTCCCAGTTGACCTGCTGGACCCGCAGCAGCACCCGGTACTCCTTGCGCACGCGGTCGTGGAAGGCCTGGAGCCGGCTCTCGGGAGCGCGGCGGATCAGCAGGTCCTCCAGCTCGTCGAGCACGGCGGCGTTGTAGACGTCGGCCGCCTGCACCCGGTCGAGGAAGATGGCCGGCGCCCGCGGCACCAGGGCCTCCAGCTCGTCCATGCCCACCTGGCGCAGGGCCTGGGCCGAGTCGAGCAGCTCCAGCGCCTCGGCGTGGCTCGCCTCGCCCTCGATCACCCGCCTGGCGATGCCCATCGCGTCGCCCAGGGGCTTCTTCATGATGTAGGCGCGGGTGCCCACCAGGTACTGGTTGGTGAGGAACAGGGGACCGTCGAAGCCCTCCATCAGGTAGGCCGCCGGCGTCGCCTGGGCGAGGCCCGCCGCACCGGCCGGCGACACCGCCAGCACCTTGCCGTGGGTCTCGGTGAAGGCGATCGACAGCAGCAGGCTGGCCGGGATCGGCGAGGCCCGCTCCGCGCTGGCGGCGGCGATCACCTGCACCAGGTCGCGGGCGTGGCGGGTCTTCAGGCGGTCGAGCTCGGCGGCGATCGACGCCTGCTCGTCCGCGGTCAACGGACGGGCCAGCAGGTCGGCAGAGACCAGCGTGGCGTCGGGATCGAGCAACGGGTTGTCCGACTCCGGAGCCGCGGCCGCGGGCGGCTCCGCCTCGGGAGTCACCGCGGCGACGAGGGCCTGCGGCGCGGGGTTCAGTCCATGACGGGCGAGCCAGGTGCCGGCGGCGGTCAGTGCGACCGTCAGCGCCGCGAGGAGGCCGAGGAGAACGAGCGAGAAGGATCCACGTTGCATGTCCATCACAACCGGCAAACGCCCGTCATTGTTCCGAAATCGGTCCCCCTATCGGCGGGAATTCACGCCCTCCCGCAAGGCCTCAGGCGGGCGGCCGGGTGACGGCCTGGAGCACGCGCCGGAGCGCCGCGCCCACCTCGCAGGCGACCGCCTCGACCTCCGGGTCGTCGAGCATTCCCAGGGCGACCTCCGGATTCATGGCGCGCACCACGGTCTGCCCGTTCTCGCGCGACACCGTGACGTTGCACGGCAGCAGCACCCCGACCTCGGGCGCGGCGGTGAGCGCCCGGTGGGCCGACTGCGGCTGGCAGGCGCCGAGGATCAGGTACGGCTCGCGATCGACGTCGAGCTTCTTCTTGAGTGTCGCCTGGACGTCGATCTCGGTGAGCACGCCGAAGCCCTCGCGGGCCAGCTCGTCGCGGCAGCGGTCGACGATGCTCTCGAAGTCCTGGTCGGTGGCCGCCTCGTAGGAAACGCGGGTCGTGTGGCTCTGCATTGCATTCCTCCCGTCGCCACTCTACCGGCTCGCACCGGGTTTGCAACCGGTTCGGGACGGGAGGTTCCACGATGACGCGATTCGACGACAGCGAGACGCCCGGGCGCCCCGGCCTGCAGCTCCCGGCCGATCCCCGCGAGGGATACCCCGAAACCCATGGCGGACCGCCGGACCAGGACCAGCCGTGGCCGGGCCACACCGACGCGATGCGCCCGCGCCCCGACCACGGGGAGCAGAGCTACCGCGGCAGCGGCCGGCTGAGCGGCAGGGCAGCCCTGGTCACCGGCGGCGACAGCGGCATCGGCCGGGCGGTGGCGATCGCCTTCGCCCGCGAGGGCGCCGACGTGGCGGTGGGCCACTTCCCCGGCGACGGAGAGGCCGAGGAGGCCGAGGAGACCCTGCGCTGGGTACGCGAGGCGGGCCGCGAGGGCGTGGCCGTCGCCGCCGACTTGCGCCAGAGCGACGAGTGCCGCCGGCTGGTGGACGAGGCGGCCGAGGCGCTCGGCCGCCTCGACGTGCTGGTCAACAACGCCGCCTACCAGCAGGGCCACTCCGACTTCGCCACCCTGCCGGTGGAGCAGATCGAGCGCACCTTCCGCACCAACATCCTGGCCTACGTCCTGGTGGCGCGGGCGGCGGTGCGTCACCTGCCGGCGGGCGGCGTGATCCTCAACACCGGATCGGTGACGGCGTTCGACGGCAATCCGGCCCTGGTCGACTACTCGGCGACCAAGGGGGCGATCCACACCTTCACCAAGTCGCTGGCCCTGTCGCTCGCCGAGCGGGGCATCCGGGTCAACTGCGTGGCGCCGGGTCCGGTGTGGACGCCGCTGATCCCGGCCACCCTCGACGGCATCGGCGAGTTCGGTGCCGACACCCGCTGGAAACGCCCCGCCCAGCCGGTGGAGATCGCCACCAGCTTCGTCTTCCTGGCCAGCGAGGACGGCCGCTTCTACACCGGGGAGGTGCTGGCGCCCACCGGCAGCACGACCTCGCGCTGAAGCCGGGAGGCGCCTCAGCCCTGGCGCCAGCGCTGGTCGGCGCGGCGCACCGCCCGGGCCCAGCCCTCGGCGGCGCAGAGCGCGTCGCCGCGGCGTCGCGGGGTGGTCGCCTCGTTCCACACGAGGAGCTGGTAGCGCAGCGCGCCGGACAGTGCGTTGCTGGCGGCGGCGAGCCAATAGGCGTCGCGGAAGCTCGAAGCCAGGCCCGCGGAGGCCGTCGAGCCGCCCCCGTTGCGACCTTCGAGATAGCTGCGCAGCACCCGGTCGTGGCGCCGGGGCGCCGACGGCTCCCACTGGCAGAGGCTCAGGTTCCACGAGGAGAGGTCCTCGAGCACCGAGCCCCGGCGCACCCGCGCCCAATCGAGCAGCGTCGGCACCGAGCGTCCCTCGCGCCGGCGCAGCACCACGTTGCCCGGGTGCAGATCGCCGTGGATCCACACCGGCCCGGTGCCGTCCCAGGCGAGGAGCTGGCGACGGATCTCCGGCAGCGCCGACACGAGGCGCCGCGCCGCTGGCCTGGCGCGGCGCACCCCGGCGAGCTCGCCAGCCTCCGGCGGCAGGGTCTGCAGGACTTCCAGCGTCTCCTCGGCCGACGCGGCGAGCTCCGCCTCGTAGTCCCAGGTCTCGGCGAGCCCGGCCTCGGTCAGCTCGTCGTCGAGCAGGGCGTGCACCTCGGCGAAGCGGCGGGTCACGCGGGTTACCGTCTCCGGCTCGCACCACGGCCATCGGCGCAGCGGGCGCACCCACTCGAGGTGGAGCACCGCGCCGCCGTCGCGCAGCGGGTCGGAGGCGAGCAGGTCGGGGGCGAGGCCGCGACAGGCGATCCCCTCGATGGCGCGGTGGATCTCGAGCTCCCGCGTCTGGTCCGGCGCCACCTTCTTGGCCACCCAGGCGAACGAGCGCCGTCGCCCGCGAGCGTCGACGAACCGGGCGGTGACGCGCTCGACGGAGGTCGACTCCAGGCCACCGACCAGCGGCTCCTCCTCGACGGCGAGGCCGGAGATCGGGCCGAACCTCTCCTCGACGAGCCGACCGGCCCGCACGCTCATGTCGAAGGCAGGGAAGGACATCGCGGTACCGTATCGAGAAACCCGGGGACGTTCCACACTGCCGCGGCACCGCTCCCGCGGGAGGTGTGGCATCAGCCTTGAAGCGGCCCGCGGTGTGAGCTGCACACGACTTCTCCTCGTCCGCCACGGCCAGACCCTGGGCAACCTCGCCGGGGGTACCGTGATGCTCGGCCGCACCGACTTCCCGCTCACCGTGGACGGCGTGCAGCAAGCCCGGCGGGTAGCCCGCCGCCTCGCCACCTACACCTTCGACGCCGTCTACTCGAGCCCGCTCCAGCGCGCCGTCGCCACCGCCCGCGAGGTGGTCGCCCTCCACCGCGTGCCGCTCCACTGGTGCCCCGGCCTGCAGGAGATCGACTGCGGCCACGCCGACGGCTTGGACGTCGAGACCGCCAAGCGGCGCTACCCCGAGCTGTGGAAGCTCAACGACGACCAGCAGGACCCGGACTTCCGCTGGCCCGGCGGCGAGAGCTACCGCGACCTGCGCCGTCGTGCTCTGGCGGCTTGCGGCACCATCGCCGCCCGCCACCCGGGCGGCGCCGCGGTGGTGGTGACCCATTCCGGGGTGATCAATCAGGTGCTCGGCTCCCTCGCCGGGCTCAGTGCCGCCGCCTGGAAGCCGATGCGTCCCGACCACTGCACGATCACCGCGGTCGAGTGGCCGCCCAGGCCGTCTTCTCGGCCGTGGTCGCTGCTGGTACGGTAGCTTTTACAGCCAGTGCCATCCGGAAGCGGCGAGCAGACGTTCTCCAGGTTGGCACGGATCTTTCTTCCATCTGCCGACAGCAAAGTCACTCGTTCGCGATTCCCAGGGAGGATCCATGCCGCGAAGCACCGTCCGGGTAGCCATCGTCGGGGTCGGCAACTGTGCCTCGGCCCTGGTTCAGGGCATCCACTTCTACCGCGACGCCAGCGACGAAACCGCCGTGCCGGGCCTGATGCATACCGAGCTCGGCGGTTACCGCGTGGGCGACGTCGAGGTGGTGGCGGCCTTCGACGTCGATGCGCGCAAGGTCGGCCGCGACGTGGCGGAGGCGATCTACGCTCCGCCCAACAACACCATCCGCTTCGCCGACGTGCCGCCGCTGGGCGTGGAGGTGCAACGCGGTCCGACGCTGGACGGCATCGGGGAGCAGCTCCGCGGCACGGTCGAGGAATCCGAGGCCGAGCCGGTGGACGTGGCCACCGTGCTGCGCGAGCGCCGGGTGGACGCCCTGGTGATCTTCTTGCCGGTGGGCTCCGAGGAAGCCGCCACCTGGTACGCCGAGCGGGCGCTCGAGGCGGGCTGCGGGCTGGTCAACTGCATCCCCGTGTTCATCGCCTCGAAGCCCTTCTGGCAGAAGCGTTTCGAGAAGCGCGGCCTGCCGCTGATCGGCGACGACATCAAGTCGCAGGTGGGGGCCACCATCACCCACCGGGTGCTCACCGAGCTGTTCCGCGAGCGCGGCGTGCGCCTCGACCGCACCTACCAGCTCAACTTCGGCGGCAACACCGACTTCCTCAACATGCTGGAGCGCAGCCGCCTGGAGTCGAAGAAGATCTCCAAGACCCGCGCCGTCACCAGCCAGCTCGACTACGAGCTGCCGGCCGACTCGGTGCACGTGGGGCCGAGCGATTACGTGCCGTGGCTCGAGGACCGCAAGTGGTGCCACATCCGCATGGAGGGCACCACCTTCGGCAACGTGCCGCTGCAATGCGAGCTGAAGCTCGAGGTGTGGGATTCACCGAACTCCGCCGGCGTGGTGATCGACGCGGTGCGCTGCATCCGGGTGGCCCTCGACCGCGGCGTCTCCGGCGTGCTGCACGGGCCGGCTGCCTACTTCATGAAGTCGCCGCCGCAGCAGGTGAGCGATCACGCGGCGCGCCAGGCCACCGAGGACTTCATCCGCGGCGACGGCTACGCGCGGCAGGTGCCGGCGGTGGCCGAGTAGTGGGGAGAGGACCGCTGGAGTGAGGGAGCGTGGAGCTCCCCGCTCCGGGATCGGCGACCCCGCAACCGCGGCACTTCGTCACCGCTCCCCGGCGGAGCGGCTGCGGGGATCGAGATCCTGCGTCTCGGGGCGGCTGGCACCCGGCTCGGCGTCCAGCGCGATCACCAGCGCCTCGTCGCCCGCGATCTCGATCTCGCCGTCCACCCGCTCCTGGCTCCTGGACGGCTCGCGAGCCGAGAGCACCACCGTTCCCGAGGTTCCCGCCAGCCGCCAGGGTCGCGGCTCGCCGCCGAAGTTGAGCACCACGGCGAAGGGGCGGCCGGCGTCCCCCGGCGCCGGGAGGCGCAGGTAGGCGAACAGCGGGGGGTCGGCGGGCAGCGGCTCGTAGTCGCCGAGCGCCAGGGCCGGCTCAGCCCGGCGCAGGGCGATGAGGCGGTGGTGGAGGGTGAGCATCGAGCCGGGATCATCGCGCTCGGCCTCGACGTTCGTCGTCTCGACGCCATCGCCCACCGGCAGCCACGGCTCGGCCGCCGTGAAGCCGGCGTTGGCCTCGGCGCTCCAGCGCATCGGGCTGCGGTACGGATCGCGGCCCAGGCCGCGGCCGGGATCGTTCACCTCCCGCGGGTCCTTCGCCAGCTCCGGCGGCACCGGCACGTTCTCCATGCCGAGCTCGTCGCCGTAGTAGAGCGTGGGCGTGCCGCGCAGGGTGAGCAGCAGGACGGCGGCGACCCGGGCCTGGGCCGGCCCTACCCGGCTCGCGATGCGGCTCTGGTCGTGGTTGCCGAGCACCCAGTTGGGCCACTCGTCGGCCGGCACCGAGGCGTCGTACTCGTCGACCACGGCGCGCACGCGGGCCGCGTCCCAGGGCGTGGTGACGAGCTGGAAGTTGAACGGCAGGTGGGCGCCGGAGCGCTCCACGCCGTAGTAGGCGACCAGCTTCGAGATCGGCAGGTAGACCTCGCCGATCAGCAGACGGTCGTCGTACTCGTCGATCACGCTGCGCAGCTCGGCGACGACGTCGTGCACCTCCGGCTGGTCGGTGGAAAACACCGGCACCAGCGCGTTGTACTGGGATTCGCGCGCGGGATCGTGGTCCGGGTTCGGCGGGTTGTCGCGCCACTGGTCGTCCTTGACCAGGTGCCAGAGCACGTCGACGCGGAAGCCGTCCACCCCCTTGTCGAGCCAGAAGCGCATGACGTCGGCCATCGCCCGGCGCACCTCGGGGTTGCGCCAGTCGAGGTCCGGCTGCGAGACGTCGAAGGCGTGGTAGTAGAACTGGCCGGTGGCCTCGTGCCACTCCCAGGCCGGGCCGCCGAACTCCGACAGCCAGTTGTTCGGCAGCCGCTCCCGGGCCGGACCGCTGCCCGGCGCCGGATCGGCCCACAGGTACCAATCGCGCTTCGGGTGGTCGCGCGAGGAGGCCGCCTCCCGGAACCAGGCGTTCTGGTCGGAGGTGTGGTTCGGCACCAGGTCGAGGAGCACCCGGAGGCCCCGCCCGTGGGCCTCGGCGAGCAGGCGGTCGAAATCCGCCATGCTGCCGAACAGCGGGTGGATGGCGGTGTAGTCCGCCACGTCGTAGCCGAAGTCGTTCATCGGCGACGGGTAGATCGGAGCGATCCACAGGGCGTCGACGCCGAGCCACTCGAGGTAGCCGAGCCGGCGCCGGATGCCCTCGAGGTCGCCGATGCCGTCGCCGTCGGTGTCCTGGAAGGAGCGCGGATAGATCTCGTAGACGATCCCCCTCTTCCACCAGGCCTTCTCCATGGCGGACGGTGCTTTGCGAGCGGCGTGCCGATGAGCGGCCGCTGGCACGGGTGTGGCAGCTCGCTCGGGCATGAGTGCACCGCCCTTCACCCCCGTCCTGCGCCAGGACTGGCGCGACCTGCTGTTCCTGCACTGGAGTGCCGACCCGGAGATTCTGCGGCGGCGCCTGCCGGACGCCCTCGAGCTCGACACCTTCGACGGCACGGCCTACCTGGGGCTGACGCCGTTCCGCCTGGAGAACGCCCGGCCGGCGGGGGTCCCGGCCTTGCCGGGGCTGGGCGCCCTCGGCACCTTCGGCGAGGTCAACCTGCGCACCTACGTGCGGCCCCGCGCCGAGCCCACGAGCCGCGGGGGCGGCGAGCCCGGGGTGTGGTTCTTCAGCCTCGACGCCGCCAGCCTGCCGGCGGTGCTCGGCGCCCGGGCGGCCTACCGCCTGCCCTACTTCGACGCCGACATCGAGGTGGAGCGCACCGGCTCGCGGGTGCGCTTCGCCTCGCGCCGCCGCGGCCGGCCCGGCCACTGCCGGGTGGTGTGGCACGCCGGCGGCGATCCGACCCCGTCGGTGCCGGAGTCGCTCGAGGAGTTCCTGGTCGAGCGCTACGTGCTCTACACCGCGTCCGGCGGCGCGCTGTGGCGGGCCCGCGTGGCTCACGAGCCGTACCCGGTGGCAGCGGCCCGGGTGGAGAGCCTCGACCAGGACCTGGTCGAACAGGCCGGCCTCGCGGTGGCCGGCGAGCCGCTGGTCCACTGGTCGCCGGGAGTCGACCCCGCCGTCTCCGCGCCGGAGCGCCTCGGCTAGCACGAGCCAACCTCATAGCCGAGGCTCCGTGGCACGCCGGTTGCGTCTCCCAGGAGACGAGCCGCGAGATCGCGCGGTACCCACCGATCTCGAAAGCAGACGGCGCGATGGCAGGCGAACGCTCCAGGCCCCAGGACCACGAGCGCCTCCGAGAACGGGTGGAGGAGCGCGACGGCTCGCGCAGGTCGAGCAAGAGTCAGGGCGGCTCGAAAAGGGCAGCGGCGAGCTCGGCGGACGCTTCCACAGCGCCCACGACATCACGCCCGTCCCCGGCATCGGCGAAGCGACGGCCAGGCTCATCGCGAGCAAGGCGTCGATCGACTGACGAACGGGCCGGCCTGGCCGGTCTTGAGAGGAGCACCCCATGCGCTTCATCCCCACACGCGTGCACGGTTTTCTCGACTACGGAATGGGGCTGCTGCTGATCGCAGCACCCTGGCTGCTCGGCTTCACCCGCGGCGGCGCGGAGACCTGGGTGCCGGTGATCCTCGGGGCCGGGGTCATCGTCTACAGCCTGATGACCGACTACGAGCTGGGCGTCGCCCCGGTGATCAGCATGCCGGCCCACCTGTGGCTCGACGTGCTCGGGGGCGCCCTGCTGCTCGTCTCGCCCTGGCTCTTCGGCTTCAGCGACCACGTCTGGGTACCCCACGTGGTGTTCGGAGTCCTCGAGATGGGTGCCGGCCTGTTCACGTCGCGGGTGCCGGCGCGCCACGCGGGGGTGCGGCCCGCCTGAGCCGCGCTAGCCGGGGGGCGGCGGCTGCCGGGCCTCGCGGTCGCGGCGCAGCTCGGAGACCGGCGTGACCACGATGTCGTGGACGCGCCAGTGGGTGCGTCCCAGCGCCTCCTCCGCCTCGCGCAGGCGCTGGGGGGCCACCGTCTCCGATTCCGCCACCACGAAGGCCTCGCCGTCGAGCAGCATGCCCTCCTCGCGCAGGCGCACCTCGGCGCGGCGCACCCACGGCAGCTCCTCGAGCGTCAGGCGCAGCGCCTCGATCACCGGGTCCGGCTTGCCGCGCTCCACCGTGGCCGGGCGGCGGTCCATCAGGTCGGCGACGCTGTGGCGCAGGCCGGTGAAGCCATCCTTGACGATCGACAGGGAGATCACGCCGGCCGCCACCGCGTCGGCCCACCACCAGCCGATGCCGATGCCGAGGATGCCGAGGATGCCGGCCACCGCGGTCATCCAGTCGGCCTTGTTCATGTCGGCGTCGGTGTGCAGCGTCTTGTTGTGGAGCTCGCGGGCGATCGACAGCTTGAGCCGCCCCAGCACCACCGGTGGAATGGCGCTGTAGGCAAGAGCCGCGATCATCAGCCAGCCGGACCACACCGGCTCGCCGAAGAGCTCCCGGGTGCCGATCGTCGGCCGCTCCATCTTCACCAACGCCATCGCCGAGTCGTAGAGGATGAACAGGCCGAAGCCGAAGAGCGCCGCGGCGGCGATCAGGAACGAGATGCTGAAGGCGCGCTGGTAACCGTAGGGAAAGCGGGGGTCGGGCTCGCGGTCGTGCCAGCGGGCGGCGACGAGGAAGGCGGCCGGCGGCACCAGGCTGAGCAGATCCTCGACCCAGGCCGCCTTCATCGCCTGGGACGAGCCCATGGCAAGTCCCACCACCGTGACGATGGTGGTCATGAAGAACAGCGTCGCCCACTCGAGGCGGCGGGCGCGCCGCAGGCGGGCCGCCTGCTCCTCCGGCACGCGAAAGACCTCGCGCACCCTCATCGGCGGCTCCTCGCCGGCGCCCCGCCCTCGTCGTCGCGCCGGTCCGCCTCGGCCCGCAGGAGATCGTCGATCTCGGCCTCCCGCCCTCGCAGGTAGCGCTCGAGGGCGACCAGCAGCGCGTTCTCGCCGGGCGGCACCGCCAGCGCCCGGTGCTCGCGGTGCAGCACGTGGCCGGTGGGCTGGTAGCCGCGGGCCTCGAGCTCCCAGGCCGGCGCCGCCACCAGCTCGCCGGCGGACCACGGATCGTCGGCCGGCAGCGCCTCGGCGCGGCTCTCGATCAGCCGATTGGCGAGCGCCGTGCCGGCGCGCACCGCCACGGAGAGGCCGACGATCGAGTCCGGCCGCTTGGTGCCCGGAGGCGCCCCGACTTCCAGGCGCTCGGTGTGGTAGCCGCGAGTCAGGCCGACGTGGCTCTTCCAGGGGCTGGTCGTGGTCAGGCCGCCGATCACCAGGTCGAGCTCGAAGCGCTCGAGGGCGGCGAGCAGCTCCGCCGGACCGCCCCAGTGCCACTCGACCCGCGCGCCGATCGTCTCGGCGAAGCCGCGTACCAGCTCCGGCTCCACGCCGGCCGGCTCGGCACCGGGCGCGGGCCCGGTGCGGCGCACCCACGGCGGGGCGTCGGCCACGCCCACTCGCAGGACGGCGCCGCGGGCCTTCTCCAAGGTGCGCTGCGGATCCTGGGGCATGCGGCAGGCGCCGAGCACGGCCGCCGCGACCACGACGGCGAGGACAGCCGGCGCCAGGCGGCGGCGCACCGGGGCCGGCACGGTGATCGCGGAGGGGCCCATGGCGCGCCGCCGGCGGCTAGGAGGTGGACAGGGAGGCACCCACCGGCTCCAGCGCCGCCGGGTGGGGCGAGGCCGGGGCGTAGCGGCGCACCATCTGGGCGCAGAACTCGCCGAACTCGTCGAGGTCCACCGGCGGGCTGGTGTAGTGCGGCGCGATGCCGCGGTGCTCCGGCGTGAAGCAGAAGGTGACGGTGACGTCGAACGGCTCGAGGGCCTGCATCTGGCGGTCGAACCAGTCCTGCCACCCGGGGCGGTACCAGTCGGCCCAGGACAGCCCGGTGCGCAGGTGGCGCACCCCCAGGTCCTGGAGCTTGGAGACCGCGTCGTCGAGCCGCGGGTCCTCGAAGTGGAACCACTGGACCAGGCCGATCTCGGGCGTGTAGCGGCTGAAGTGCTTCGCCGCCTTCTTCGGCCGGCCGTGCTCGTCGAACAGGCCCATGTAGAAGTGGCGGTAGTAGGAGGAGCCCTCGGCCTCGCGATGGCGGGTGGTGGCGGGCCAGGCGCGGGGCAGGTCGAGTAGGCTGTACCAGTGGATGCGCTCCGCCTTGCCGCGCAGCAGCTCCAGGGTGCGCTGGAGTCCGAACTCCTGCACCTCCTCGGCGCCGAAGCTCGACACGCCGACCTCCGTGACCCACACCGGCAGGTGGGTGACGGCCTGGATCTCGCGCAGCCGCTCGGGCCAGTCGTCGAGCTTCCAGTGATTCCAGTCGAGGGGAAAACCGTGCACCGCCACCACGTCGAGGCAATCGAGGCAGCGCTCCTGCAGGTTGCACAGGAAGCGGGCGTCGATCGGCGACATGCCGCCCAGCACCTGGGTCAACGCCGGGTTCTCCTGGCGCACCCGTTCGGAAGCGCGCCGCGTCATCTCGGCGAACATCGACCAGTCGGTATCGATTTCGAAATCCCAGTGGGACTTGTTGTTGGGCTCGTTCCACAGCATCACGGCTTCGATCACCGGCTATCCCCCTTTGCTGAGAACGACCGCGGCGGCGCCCGGCGCCGATTCCCTGGGCGGCGCGGACTCCGCCAGCGGCGCAGGCTCGGGCCGCGGCGCGCGGTCGATGAGAAGTTGCTGCGCGTGACGATACCCGCGCAGCGTCCCCGCGTCCACGGAGGCCTCGCCGCCGGCGCCCCCCCGGGCGGTGCCGCCGGCGGCGAGGTCGGCGTCGACCAGCGTGCTGCGGCCGCGGTCGTGCCCCGTGCCGAGGGACGAGCTGACGGTGAGGCCGAAGGCGACGGCCTTCACGCGACGACCTCCCGGGCGCTCGCCCCGGCCGATGGGGGACGAAGGGCTACGCTGGCCTGCGGCATGTGCTCACGTCGCGTGCAACTTGTCTGCCAGACGGTCAGCGGCCCCTCGCCCGGGTGGGCAAACTCTTGTGGTCTCTGGCTTCAGAAGGTGGGAAGCCCTCCGCGGAGGGGGGACGGCGCCTCGGCGGGGCCGCGGACGGCCCGCCGCCGGCGTGGCGGCGGGTCGCGAGCCGGGCGAGGGCTCGGCGGCGTTCCGGCGCTCAGCTCTGGGCCTGGCGCTGGCGCTGCCCCGGGCCGCGCTCCGAGATCCGCCCGACGGTGCGGCCCACCTCGTCGAGCTGGTCGGTGTCGAGGGCGAGGTCGGCCTGGGAGACGACGCCCACCAGGCGTCCGTCCTCGGTCACCGGCACGCGACGCACCTGGGCCTGGGCCATGCGCTGCATCAGGTTGTCGACGTTGTCGTCCGGGCGCACGGTGAGGATGTTCTTGCGGCTCATCGCCTCCTCCACCCGGCAATCCGGGCCGTGCCCTTCGGCGACGTGGCGGATGGCGATGTCGCGGTCGGTGATGACGCCGGTCAGGCGCATCTGGCCGTCGGCGCCTTCGACCACCGGCACGAAGCCGATGTCGGAATCGCGCATGATGCGGGCGGCCTTCTGCAGCTTGTCCTGGGCGGTGACCACCTCGATGTCCTGGGTCATGATCTCTCGAGCCAGCATGGCTTACCTCCTGTTGATCTTCCTGGTTGAACGGGCGGGATCCGGCCCTTCGGCGGCACCCCGCTTCCATGCATCCGGACATGGTTGCAAGCCCCGGTCCACGGGCTGCGGGCGACGGGATCAGGCGCGGGGTGCGGCGAGGCGGTCGGCGAGGCGACGGGCGTCGCGCGGGGCGTTGGCCTTCTGATCGTTGTCGAAGTAGCAGTAGACGTCGCGGCCGCCGGCCGGGGCC
>DATACC010000166.1:0-1694 GCA_036259255.1 Thermoanaerobaculia bacterium
CGGGGGGGGGGGGCCGGCGCCGGGGTTTGCCCTGAGGCGGAGGAGGGTTCAGTTGCCGTCGGAGGTGGCGGCGTCCTCGTCCTCTTCCATCTCGACCTCGACGTCGATGTGCTTCTCGAGGTCGTCGAGCTCGATCTCCAGCACCTGCAGGCGCTTCTCGATCAGCTCGCCGGCCCGCTCCATCTCCTCGAGGTGCTTCTTCCACTCCGGGCCGGAGAAGTACTCGTTGACCGAGTCGACGTGGAACGAAAGCGCCTCCGGATCGAGCTCGTAGGCGGTGCCGCCCTCGCCGAGGCGACGCAGCAGCGTGCGCGCCTCGATCTGCGGGCGCTCGCGCTCCACGACGGTGGCGCTCAGCATCTCCACCCGGCCGCCGCGCACCACCTCGAGGCCCACCACGTCGCCCTCCTTGCGCTCGCCGACCTTGCGCACCAGGTCGAAGGTGGTCCCCACCGTCTGGCCGTCGAGGTGGGTGATCACGTCACCCACCTGGAGGCCGGCCCGCTCCGCGGGGCTGTTCGGTTCGACCCGGCCTACCATGACGCCGGCGCCCTCGCGGGCGCCGAAGTGGGTGCGCAGCTCCGGGGTCAGCTCCACCAGGCTCACGCCGAGGTAGCCGCGCGAGGCGAGATCGCCGAACCACTGCATGCCGCCCTCGCCGGGCTCGCCGAGCCGCACCCGGAAGCGCTGCAACTCCGGCGAGTCGACGTCGAGCCGGCGCACCACGAGCTTGTCGGGATCGGCGCCCTCGACGTCGGCATGCTCGCCGCGGACGACCACGAACACCTTCTTGTCGTCGCCCGCTGCCTCGCCCGCGGCGGTGCCGGCCTCGGCGTGCTTCACCACGACGCGCTTCACCTCGCGCGGGGTGTCCGTCTGCGGGGCGTCCGGCGCGTCGATGGCGACGGCGGCTCCGCTGGTGGCCGCCAGCAGCAGGACGGCGCTGGTCAGGATCAGGGTCTTCTTCATCGTCGGTCTCCTGGTTCTTGCTCGGTTGGTTCTTCGGGATCTCGAGGTCTCGAGAAGCTCACAGTCGATGCGGGGCCGGTGCGCGCCGGTCGAGGCTCGCCGGCTGGTAGCCACCGGCGGGTGCCCCGAGGGTCTCCCGGCCGGCGGCCTGGAGGTCGAGCACCAGCTCGAAGGTCTCGTCGCCGCCCAGCAGCAGCTCGGGCGGGCGCTGTGCCGGCACCGCCTGGCGCAGGGCCGCCAGTTCGGAGAGCAGCCGCTCGCGCTCCCGGCGCAGCCGGGCGAGCCGCTGCGCCGGTTCCTCCGTGGCACCGCCGTCCGGCAGTCCGGCGGCGGCCTGCTGGAAGGACGGAGCGGAGGCGACCCGCTCGTGGGCCACGGGGGAACCGGAGATCGCGGCAAGCCGCTCGCCGCCCGCGGACCGGCCCTCGGCCCGCGGGGCTCTACCGGCCTCGGCCTCGCCGAAACCGGCCGGCCGGAAGGACCGGTGCGCCTTCGCTGCGTCTACCGCGCTCTCCCGCGCCGCGGCGACCACCGCGGCGTCGTCCACCGCGCCCTGGCGGCCGGTGCCACCCGGCACGGTCCTCCCGGTGGCGGCGCTCGGGGTGCCGCTCGCCTCGTCCTGCCCCGCCACGGAGCCCGCCGGGGCCGGGGCGGCCGAGGGCGCCGCCGCCTGCAGCACCGGCCCGTCTTGCGGCCGCGGGTCGGTGGTGCCGAGGGCGAGGAGG
>DATACC010000167.1:0-11072 GCA_036259255.1 Thermoanaerobaculia bacterium
GGCGGCGGGCGGCGGCGTGCGGCTGAGCCTGCTGCTGGTCCATTTCCACACCCCGGTCCTGCTGCGCCGGGCGCGGCGCCAGCGGCGCGGATCGTCCAGCAGGGCCGCGGCGGCGGCGGCGAAGGCGCCGGCATCCTGCGCCGGCACCAGGGCGGCCGCCTCGGCCCGGGTGGCGGCCTCCCCCGCGAGGAGCCGGGCATCGCCTCGGCCCGCCGCCGTCCGGATCACGGACCGGCCACCGGCCGGTTCCGTGACCGCGGTCATCCACTCGGTGGACGGCAGCCGCGAGGCCACCGCCGGAACGCCGGCGGCCATCGCCTCCAGCAGCGGCAGGCCGAAGCCCTCGCCGGGGCGCGAGGCCATGAGCAGCAGGTCGCAACGGGCGAGGGCCGCCGCCACGTCGGCCGGCGGCACCGCGGTGAGGAAGCGGTCCGCGGCGCGCAACGCCCGCTCCGCGTCGCTCGGGGGCAGCACCGAGATGCGCAGCACCCGGCACCTCCGGCCCGCCGCCTCCAGCCGCCGCACCGCCGCGAGGGCCGTGGGTACGCCCTTGACCTCCGCCTCGAAGATGCCGGGCACGGCGATCCACGGCCGGCGGCCCGGCCGGCGGCGCAGATGGCCGCGCAGGCCGGGGCGGAACCGCGGGTCGGCGGGCGGCGGCGCCACGCGGCAGCTCCGGCCGTGGTGCTCGCCGAGGTGGGCCGCCAGGGCCGGGGTGACGGTGAGGGTCGGCAGGTCGGCGGCGGCGTAGGCCGCCTCGATGGCCGCGCGGCGGTGGCGCTCGTGGGGCCAGTCGGCCTCGTAGCCCTGGCAGAAGTGGGCGGTGGCGGTGGCCGGCAGGGCGGCGACGGCCGGAAGCGTGGTCCAGTAGGTGGCGAGGGCCAGGTCCACCGGCGCCGGCAGGGCCGGAGTCTCGCCGTGGTCGAAGTAGGCCACCTCCGGACAGCCGGCCCAGGCGGGGCGCGGGCCACGGCCCGCCACCGTCACCCGGTGGCCGCGCCGCGCCAGCAGCGCCGCGTGCTCGAAGACCACCTTCACACCCCCGCCGAGCTCCGGGCGGTCCAGCAGGTAGGCGATCCGCATCGTCCCGCGCCGGAGCCCGGCGCTCAGCGCTTCAACGCGAAGATACAGCGGCGGCAGATGAAGTCGTCGGGGGACTCCTCCAGTCCGTAGGCCCAGCGGCGCATCAGCGCCAGGGCCGGCCCGGTGAGCACCTCGGCCACGCTCTGGCGCGTCAGGTCGCCCACCACGTACTCCTCGTCGTAGTCCTCGCAGCAGAGGATCACCTTGGCGTGGGGCGTGATGTGCAGGTGCTGGAAGGGGCGCGAGCCGACGTTGTCGCAGCCGCACAGGCTCTTGCCGTCGTGGGCCACCGACTTGCCGATCTGCAGGTAGCCGGCGCGGTCCATCACCTCGTAGGTCTTGACGGTGAAGCGGCTGCCGGCGAAGCGCTCGCGGATCTCCTCGAAATCGCGCTGATGGGTCTCGTCGCCGGTGCCGAGCACCACGATCTCCATGGTATCGGCCACCGGCTTGTCGCGGGCGTGGTCCAGGTTGCGCAGCACCTGGCGCACGTGATCGCCGCCGCGGGTCTCGCGGTAGCGCTCGCGGTCGGTGGTCGACAGGTTGATCGAGAGATAGCGCAGCCCGCCCATCGCGACCAGCGCATCGATGCGCTCGGCGGTCAGCCCCGAGCCGTTGGTGAGCACCGCCGGCGGCAGGCCGGCCGCCCGGATGGTGCGCACCTGCTCGACGAATCGCGGATCGAGGGTGGGCTCGTTGTAGCTGATCATGAAGACACCCTCGATGGTGTCGCGGTAGGCGGCGAGCTCGCCGACGACGCGCTCGTAGAGCTCCGTCGGCATGAAGTGGTTCTCCCGCGGCGCCACCGACACCGGGCAGAAGTAGCACGCCTGGTTGCACACCGTGTGGGCCTCGAGCGACACCACCTTCAGGTGGAAGTCCTGGCTCGGATCGGCGTCGGCGGCGATCAGCCAGCCGTCGGCGACGAGGGCATCGCGCTCGGCGGGGGCGAGATCGGCCGCGATCCGGCGGCCGTCGGTGAGCGCGCGCAGCGCCTCGTAGCCGGGCGCACCCGCGGTCAGCTCGCGGTCGGTGAGCGGGTTGTAGAAGCGGTCCTCCCCGGCGTGGAGCACGGGCTGGACCCGCAGCTCCCCGGCCGGCGCGGCGGCCGCGGTGGAGTGGCTGCAGGCGACGTCGAGGGTCAAGGCGAAACCTCCGCGCCGACCTCGATCGCCCGCCCGGCCGGAGGCGCCGGCGGCGCCTCCTCCAGCTCCCAGCGGTGATCGACTTCGACGAGTCCGAAACGGTAGGCGGGGCTCTCGACGAGGAAGGCGTCCGGGACCACCCGCTCGTCGTAGACGTGCAGGCCGGGATCGTCGAGCAGGAACACGTAGAGGGTGAACTCTCCCTTGACCAGCGGCAATTCCGGCAGCCGCAGGCGCACCCGGTGGCGGGTGGTGCCGGTGAGCGGCGCCAGGCCGTCGAGATGGGTGGCGAACGCCGCCACCTCGATGCCGTCGGCGCGGTTGACGCCGACGCCGAGGTGCACCGGCAGGTCGGGGCGCTCGGTGAGCACCTCCACCTCCACCGTCAGGGGATCGCCCGGTCGCAGGCGGGCCGGGGCGCCGGCGGGATCGAGGCGCACGGCGGCGATGCGCGCCGCCCGGCCGTCCGCCACGTCTCCGGTGCTCGGTGCGCCGGGAGCCTCCGGAGCGCCGGAGCTGCCGGTGCGCCGGGCGAGGTGGGCCTCGTAGCTGTGGATCACCTCGTCCACCGGGCCCAGCGCCTCGGCCCGGCCCTCGCGCAGCCACAGGGCGCGGCGACAGAAGTGGGAGACGTAGTACATGGCGTGGGAGCAGAACAGGAGGGTGCCGCCGGCTTCCACGAAGACGCGCATGCGGTCCATGCACTTCTTTTGGAAGTAGCCGTCGCCCACCGACAGCGCCTCGTCGACGATCAGCACGTCGGGATCCACCTGGGTGGCGATGGCGAAACCGAGCCGCATCGCCATGCCCGTGGAGTAGGTCTTCACCGGCTGGTCGATGAACCGGCCGAGCTCGCTGAAGGCGACGATGTCGGGGGTCTTCTCCCGCACCTCCTGCTCGCCGAGGCCGAGCATCGCCGCGTTGAGCACGATGTTCTGGCGGCCGGTGAACTCGGGATGGAACCCGGAGCCGAGCTCGAGGATCGACGCCACCTTGCCGCGCACTGACACCTCGCCGGCGGTGGGCCGGGTGATGCCGGCGAGGATCTTGAGCAGCGTGCTCTTGCCCGCTCCGTTCTCGCCGACGATCGCCAACCCCTCGCCTCGCCCCTGCTCGAAGCTGACGTCGCGCAGGGCCTCGAACTTCTCGTGGCACGTCCGGCCGGTGAGCAGCTCCCGGGCCCGGTCCCAGGGCGTCGGGTAGCTGCGGTACGTCTTCGAAACCTGCCGCACGCTGATCACGCCACCGCTCATCGTCCTCCAATCTCGGACCGGCAAACAGAAGGGCGGCCGGCGCCCGCCGACCGCCCTCCGGTCCCGGCCGAGGCGGGAGCTAGTTGCCCGCGAACGCGGCGTTGTCGGCGCCGCCGCACAGGCTACCGGCCGGGTTGTGATGCTCCCAGACCTCGCCCGTCACGGTGTCCTCGACGCGCAGATCGTACTCCACGTCGGACAGGCCACCCCACAGCACCCACCAGTAGCCGTTGACGGGACGCCCGTCGAGGATCTTGACGACCAGCTCGTAGTTGACGGGGTTGAAGAACCAGAAGTAGCCGCTCTTCGAGGTTCCCGGAACCGCCGTACCCGAGCCGGTGCCACCGTTGCGGTGGTCGCGCCAGTCGACGGTCACCTTGAAGCGGTCCTGCAGCAACAGGGTGTGCACGTCGCCGGACCCGCCGCCCCCGTGGGTCGCCCCGGTCTCCACCGAGACGCCTCCCGCCGTGCTGCTGGCGGCCGCGGTGCTCGGGAAGGCCGCGGTGTCCCCCACGCCGCAGATGGTGCCGGCCAGGTTGGTGTACGTCTTGACGCGGGGCGGCGTCGCCGTCTTGTCGGTCACCCGGATCGTGTATTGCACGTCCGACAGGCCGCCGTAGAACACCCACCAGTTGCCGTTGGCGCTCTCGCCGTTGAGCACCTTGACGATGAGCTCCACGTTGTCCTGGTTGAAGAACGTGAACATGCCCGTGTTGTCGGTGACCGACTTCGGCGAGCCGACGCCGGTGCGGTTGCCGTTGCGGTGATCGAGCCAATCCACCTCGATCTCGAAGTTGCCGTCGACCAGGCACAGCTTGCCGTCGGCGCAGGTCGAGCCGGAGTCCGCCACCGTCACCGTCTTGGTGATGGTGTGCTTCTCCGTCGGGCAGATGCCGACGTTGCAGCCCGGGGCGTCGGAGGCCTTCTCCACCGTCAGCTTCACCTGGTAGGTGCCGGCGTTGGCAAAGGTGTGGCTGACCGCCATGCCGCTGGCGAACTGCCCGTCACCGAAGTCCCACGAGTAGCCCGTCGGGCTGCCGGTCGAGGCGCTGCCGTTGAAGGTCACCGACTGTCCCGGCTCCGGCGCCGCCGGCGTGAAGCTGTACGCCGCCTGGACGCTCGGCCGCTCGTCCGGCGGCGGCTCGTCGCCGCCCGAGGAGATTCTCACCGTCTTCAGCGCCTGCACCGTACCGCACGCGCTGTTGGTCACCCGCACGGTCTTGGTGCCGGTGGTGGGCCACCGGATGGCGACGCTGTTGCCGCTGCCGGTGATGGTGGCTCCACTGGCGATCCAGCTCCATCCGCTCGGCGACGGCGAGCAGTTGTTCGCCGAGGCCGTGAAGGTGAGGTTGGCCTCCGGCGCGCCGGTCGACGGGCCGCTGATCGCCAGCGAGGCGGCCGGCGGCGGAGGCGGAGGCGGCGTGACCGTCTCCTCCGCCACCGAGATCTTGCCGTGGGTCCGGATCACCTCTTCGGCACCACGCCGCACCCGCAGGACCGGCGTGTAGCTGCCGACCTGGTTGTACTGGTGGGTGAGGATCGGGCTCGTCGAGGTGACGAAGGTCCCGTCACCCTCCCAGTCGTACTCGTAGCTGGTCGGCTCGCCCGCGAACTCCTGCTCGAACGTCACCGTGTCGCCCTTGGTGAAATCGCAGAAGATGACGCACCCCTGGGCGCGGAAGACGACGATCTGCAGCGGCGCCACCTGCTCGATGTTCACCACCACCGGGCTGCTCTCCACCGGCGTCGTCTGCTGGCAGTTGCGCACCCGCACCCGCACCGTGCGCACGCCGGTGCTGGAGTAGGTGTGCACCGGGTTGGGCCCGGCGACCGGATCCTGGCTCCACGCCCCCCAGTGGGTGGTCGCGGCGTTGGCGTCGTCGTCGAAGTCCCAGCTCCACTCGGTGGCGCCGGGAACGGCGGCGTGGAACTGCACCGTGCCGGCGACGAACGGGTCGTGGGTCGCCACGAAAGAGGTCGGCAGGGTCGGCAGCGGCAGGAGCGTCACCGGCGGGCTGTAGCCCACCGCCGGCGCACCGGTACCGCTCACCGTCACCACCCCCTGGTAGGTGCCGGCCGGCACCCCGGTGGTGTTCCACGCGAAGGTGGCGCTGTTCGGCGAGCTCGGCGCCGGCACCAGGTCCTGCTCGTTCTGCTGCACCTTCCAGGCGAACGACAACGGCGCCTTGCCGGTGACGCCGTTGGCGGTGAAGGTCACCTGCTGGCACACGAAGGTGTCGGTGACGTTCGCCGTCACGCTGGCCACCTTCGGCGCCGGGTCGAGGATCGTCACCTGGCGCACCTCGGTATCGGAGGCGCCGAGGCCCGGGTCGGACACCTCGAGGCTGACCGACTTCGGCCCCTTGGTGGCGAAGCTCACCGTCGGATTGGCCGCGGTCGAGCTGCCGGGGGTGCCGTCGGGGAACGTCCAGTCGCGCGCGACCACGGAGCCGGTGGAGGTGTCGGTGAAGGTGATCGGGTCGCCGGGGTAGGCCTGCTGCGGGCTCCAGGAGAAGCTCGCCGCCGGCGGCTGGTCCGGGGAGCCGTGCCACTCGTGGGCGTCGAAGAGGCTGGAGGCGGCGCGGTAGAAGGTGGTACCGAGGAACTTGCCCACTCGCGGCGCCACGTGGCTGTAGCCCTTGGTGAAGGTCGAGTAGTACCAGCTCCAGTAGTCGACCCGCAGGGCCGGATCGTCCGGATGGCCGATGGTCGCCTTCGGCGAGACCTCCTTCGGCGACGAGGCGTTGCTGACGTCGTAGAGGGCCTCGTGACGCAGCGAGTTGGCCGCCCCCTGGACGCACAGCAGGTTGTCGCCGAAGTAGACGAACGGCGTGTTGCCGCTGCGCGAGTAGGTCGCCGACTTCCAGTCGACGGAGCTGCCGGCGGACGGCAGGTTCACCGTGGCCTTCGGCTGCAGCGAGCTGCCGGTGAGCTCGAAGAAGTGGCCCTGCTCGGAGGTCTTGCCGGTGGCCTCGGTGCGGGTGGCCAGGTAGGCGCGGCCATCCTGGACCCACATCGCCACGCCGTAGGTGATGCTGCTGTTCAGGGCGCTGGCGACGAGCTGCGGCGAGCTCGGGTTGGTGACGTCCCACACCTCGACGCCGCGGGGCGACAGCAGCGCCGCGCTGGTGGCGACGTAGTGCCGATTGTTGTGGCTCACGCCGGCGACGTAGCGCACACCGCGGGAGCCCACCTTGCCCACGTAGACGCCGCAGGTGCGCACCCCGGAGCCGATGTTCTCGGTGCAGGTATTGCTCCCATGCTGGCGGGCGGCCGTCATGTCGTAGACGTGCAGGCCGCTGTCGCTCGACGACCCGTCCGCCGCGAAGGCGTACTGGCGGGTGCCGATCTTCGCGGCATAGACCTGATCGGCGAACCGCGTCGTGTGGTCCTGGTAGAGCTGCTTCGGATTGCTCTTGTTCGTGGTGTCCCAGATCGACACGCCCACCGGCGCGCGGCCGGATACGGCGACGATGGAGTCGTCGCCTGCCGGCGCGTCGATGCCGAAGATCATGTCCTTGAACTCGCCCGAGGGGGCGAAGACGGCGAAGTGGCCCCTCCAGCCGTCGATGGCGCTGAGCTGCTGCGGATCGCCCGCGTTGGCGCCGCTGGCGTTCCACACGGAGAAGCCGGAGAAGTAGGAGACGAAGATGTGCCCGTTCTCGATGTCGAGATAGGTGTGGATCGGCAGGTTCGAGTCGGACCTCTGCTGGCCCGTGTAGCGGGACGAATCGCTGACGATGCCGGCGGGCTGGAGGCTGCCCCACAGGGTCGCCGGGACCTGCGCCGCGGGCGTCCCTTCGGAGCAGCCCTTGGCGTGAGCGAAACTGGGAACGGTCGCCGCGACGAGGGCCAGCATCAGGCCGGTTGCCAGGGCAGGGACACGACGGGGTCGGGGGAGGTACTGCGTCATGTTACGGAACTCTCCTCGTCGATTGAGACTTCGCTCATCACGTGACCCGGTGGCGCACCACCGGCACGTCCTTTCCTTGTGCGGAGATCGGCCCTCGGGCTGCCCCCGCCGCGGGGAGCTTATGCGTCTCGATCAATGTTACGCTACGCCGATCCATCTGGCAAGTGAAATCTGGGAAGCTGATCGGTCGCTCGGCGCCATCTCGGAACCGACTGCCGGCTCCGCAACGCCGCGGAACGAACCCATCCGCGCCTGCCACTGCGAGTTGTACTGCGTGGAGATGAAAACTGCCGGGTGAACCCGATCCTGCTGAGCCCACCCGGCAGAGTCCAATGCTTCGCTACTCCGAGGTTACGGGAGCAGCAGGATGCCGATCGGCTCCGACGCGTTGTCGAGCTGAATGGCATCGAACCCGACGCTGAACCGGCCCTCGGCGTCCATCACCGTGGTCACCCAGGCCTGCGCGACGCCCGGGAAGGGATCGCCGGAAGCCAGGGTGTGGTTCAGGTTCAGGAAGATCCAGCCGAAGTCGGAGGTCGGCGACGGGCTGTCGGCGACGGCCGAACCCTCGGCCAGGCTGACGCGCTGCGCCTCGAGCGGGAAGCAGGTCTGAGCACCGCCCAGCACCGGCGAAACCACGTCACCGGTGAAGCACAGGTCCTCAGGGTTCTCCTCCTCGTCGAAGGCCACCACGTCGTTCTGGTTCAGCGGGAACCACGCCACGTTGCCGGTGCAGCTGTGCGGGCCGTTGGCGCCCGTCGGCAGCGTCTTGGCATCACGCCACACGATCAGGTCGGTACCGCCGCTGAACGTGCCGCCGTTGATGAAGCGGGTGGCGAAGGTGGTCGCCAGCGGCTCGCGCTGGTCCTGACCCGCCACGGACGCGTAGCGGCCGTAGAAGGTGTACTCGCCCGGCAGGAAGGGGCACTCGTCGATGCCGTCACCCACGCTCGGGTCCGGGCAGGACTCGACGTGCACCAGAGTCTCGCCCTGGGCGAAGTTCTCCGGCTCGTTGACGTAGAAGTAGTCGCCCCACAGGATGTTGCGGTTGTCGGCGATGCCGGTCGAGAAGTAGCCCGGGCTGCTGGGGAACAGCAGGTTGCACTGGGTCACCGAGTCGACCGTCACGTAGCCACGCGCGATGTTGTCGCCGTAGTCCGCACCGAGGCAGCCGCCGTACAGATCAGCGAACTGGCCGGTGTGGGCCGCACGGAGAGCCGCCACGCGCTGCGCACCGAGAACGGGGTTGGTGTAGGGGAACGAGGCGCAGCCAGGGAAGTTGATGTCCTGGGACAGGGCACCCTGGTTGCTGATCGTGTCGGTGGGATCGGCGTCGTCGTCGGCGGTCCGGGGAAGGATGCCGTTGAAGATGTCCCACATGCTGATGGTCTGGACGTCGTAGCCGGTCAGGTACACGTCGAAGTCGAGCGTCGGGATCGACTCGTCGGTCCAGACGGTGACGTGGGCGATGGCGGCGGACGCCGAGGCGTTGTTGATGGAGAACAGGGTGTTGACCCCGTTCAGCGGGCCATCGAGGTCGACCTCGAAGTACGGCAGCAGCAGGGTCGCCGCCGGCACGTCGTCGATGGTCGCGATCTCCGCGACGGCCGGGCCACCGGCGACCAGCAAGGCCACGATGGCGAGGCTCAGAACAGTCTTCTTCATTGCGAGGTAATCTCCTCAGTTACTCAGAATTGTTGACCGCACCGGGTCCGGCGCGGCAAATCACATACCCTCTCGTGTTTCTCCTTCATTCCCTCAATCGTCGCGAAGACTTTCATCACCTCCCGTTCAAAGAGTCTGGTTCTGTAGAAGCAGTCTATCTCATCGCTCGAAGTCTGGTCGATGGCGCTTCCCCGGTCGCGGATGACGGCGCCACGGCGCCGGCCTGCGTCTCGGGGTGCTGGGGCGCGCCGCCGTTATGCTGCTGCACTATAACGACGGCACCACCGGCTGTCAACGGTCCGCTGCAAGGTCGTCGCCACCCTCCGCCGCCGCGCCACGCGGCACGGCCTTCCAGCCGGACAGGCCGCCGCCGCCCGGGCAGTGCCGCTGGCCCTGGGCCGCCCGCAGCGCCGAGATCAGCTGCTCGGAGCCTTGCTCGCCGGCGTAGCCGGCCAGGATCTCGTCGCCGGGCTCGCCGTCGAGGTCCACCAGCCGCACCTCGTAGCCGCGGCACTGGTAGCCCGGCGGCTCCAGGGCCTCCGCCGCGTGGCGCGCGAAGCCGCCGCGGCCGTCGCCGAGGAAGACCATCGCCTCGCCGCTGCCGCGCAGCGCCACCAGGTCGGCCCGGCCGTCGGCGTCGAGATCGCCGGAGCCGAGGGACCAGACGCCGTCGCGGGCCTCCTCGGCGGCGAGCACCCGCCGCTGCCAGCCGTCGGCGCGATTGAGCAGCACGTCGAGACCGGTGAGCCACGTGCCGAGCAGGTTGTTGACGTAGCCGAGCGCCAGGTCCGGCCGGCCGTCGCCATCGAAGTCGGCGATCTCCACCGCCCCCACCTGGGTGTCGTCCGGCAGCTCGGTGAGCGCCACCGGCTCCACGCCGCCGCCGGCCACGCCGCGGAACACGAGCTCCTTGAGTCCCCGGCGGCTGGCGGCGATCACCAGGTCGTTGCGGCCGTCGCCGTCGAGGTCGCCGACCTCCAGCGAGTCGCCGTAGACGCGATCGATGCCGAGATCCGGCCGCTCCGGCTGCCAGGTGCCGTCGCCGTTGTTGAGGTAGACGGCGATGCCCCGGCTGCCGCCCTGGTACTCGGCGGAGCCGGCGCCCATCGCCAGGTTGGGACCGTCGGCCAGGGCCACCAAGTCGGGGCGGCCGTCGCCGTTCCAGTCCACCGCCTCGATCTCGCGCGAGGAGAAGCCGGGCTTGGCGCCGGCGCCGGGATCGGTGAGCTCGATGCCCTCGCTCCACGGCTCGTAGCCGCCGTCGCCGCGGCCGACCAGCACCGCGAGGCCGCGCAGGTGCGAGGCGAGGGCGAGGTCGAGACGGCCGTCGCCGTCGAAGTCGGCCACCGCCACGTCGCCGTAATCGAGCGGCAGGGGCGGGAACTCGGCCTCCTGCCAGGGCTGCCAGCGCCCGGTGCCGTCGCCGCGGAAGACCGTCGGCCGCTGACCGCCCTTGCGGGCCGGGCCGTGCACCAGGTCGAGGTGGCCGTCGCCATCGAGGTCCGCCACCGCGAAGCCGTTGCGCCACTGGCCGCGCTTCGGCAGACCGGCGTCGAAACGCTCGAAGGCGAGGCGCTCGGTCGTGCCGGCGTCCACCTCGAACAGCCGCGCCAACTCGCGCCGCCGCTCCTCGAGCTCGCGCTGGCGCTGCAGGTGGTACTCGACCTCCGGCGACGGGGCATAGACCTTGAGGAACAGGTTGTGCTCGTCCATCCGCGCGACGTCCATCACCAGACCGTAGGGCAGCTTGACGCGCTGGCCGTCCTCCATCAGGGAGTAGCCCTCCTCGAGGCGCGGCAGCGGGTAGAGATAGTAGCGGCGGCCTTGGTCGTCCACCAGCCACTCGCCGCTCGGCGGCTCCATCGGCGCTCCCTGGCGCTGGAACTGCTGGTAGGCGGCGATGCGCTCCTCGCGGGTGGCCTCCGGGCCGAGGGGCGCGGGCACCTCGGCGGGGGGCACGGCCAGCGCGGCGGGGGGCGCGGCGGCCTGAGCCCCGGCGGCGGTGGCGGGCGG
>DATACC010000168.1:0-15424 GCA_036259255.1 Thermoanaerobaculia bacterium
CCCGGCGGGGGTCGTCCTCCCCTTCCGGCGCGGCCTCGACGGCCGAGCCGGGCATCGCCGTGCCCGTGGCGATCTGCTCCGGCGGCCACTCCGCGAGCGGCGGTGCCAGGTCCACGGCGCCGGCCTCGCTCCCGGGGCAGCCCCGAGCTGCAACAGAAGTCCCTTCGCGTGTCCCCTTCGGCTTCTTTCCGGCACTTCCTTCTTTGAGCGTCTAGCCACCCATGCAAGGTGTCGTCTTCGCGAACCCCGATCGGTGGGTTCCCGAAGAGGGGGCACGACGCTCGCCCGACCGGGGCGGCGACGCCCCAAGGAGACACTGTGATGGAAGCAGCGATGCAGTGGAGGACCGTGTTGCGCTGTGGTCTCGCCCTCGCGCTCGTCGGCGTGGCGGCGGCATCCGCCGGAGCGACGACGCTCCAGCGGGTGGGTCTCGAGGAGCTGGTGGCCAGCAACGGCACCATCGTGGTCGGTGAAGTGGTGGACGTGCACTCGTACTGGAACGACGAGCGCACCTTCATCCTGAGCGACGTGCGCGTGGCCGTCGACGACGTGCTGAAGGGCGATCCGAAGGACGGCTTCGTCACCCTCACGGTGCTCGGCGGCACGGTGGACGACACCACCGTGCTGATCGTCGGCGGACCGGAGCTGGTGCCCGGCCAGAGCTACGTGCTGTTCACGCAGGTCGACTCGCTGCCGGGTGCGTCCCGGGCGCTGACCCTGCGCGATCATGCGCAGGGCGTGTTCGACGTCGTCCGGCAGGGCGCCGAGGTGCGGGCCGTGTCCCAGGCGAGCCGCCAGCCGCTGGTTCCGGACGTCTTCGGTCTCGCCGAGCCCCCGGGAGGCGTCGCCGGCGTCTCTCTCCCCAACCTGGTCGAGTCGGTCCGCCGGATGGCCGGTTCCGACCGCGGTCCCCGCCACGAGGTGAAGCAATGAGCCGCACGTTCCGTTTCGCCGCCTTCGCCGCGGCCACCGTCACCGTCCTCGCCCTAGCCGTCCCGGCCCACGCCTACCGGATGATCTACAACACCTCCACCGGCCGGGTGAGCGCCGGCGCCTCGGTACCGTGCAACTACTCCGGCGGGTTCGTCCACTGGAACACCAGGAGCATTCCCTGGTACCTGAACACCGCCGGCAAGGGCGCCGGCAAGTCCACGGCGATCTCCAATGCGGCGAACTCGTGGACCGCCGTCACCAGCGCCAACCACAATCCGTACTACGCCGGCACCACCAGCGCCGGCTTCGTGACCGATGGCCGCAACACCATCCTCTGGGGCACCGGCGGCGGCTGCAGCGGCTCGTGCCTGGCGGTGACCGCCCTGGTGCTCAACTCGGGCCAGGTGATCCGGGAGACCGACATCCTGTTCAACTCGGCGCACAACTGGTCGACCAACGGCACCCAGTACGACACCGAGGCGGTGGCGGCCCACGAGATCGGGCACGCGCTGGGCATCCACCACTCCGACGTCAGCTCGTCGGCGACGATGTACGCCTACTACTTCGGGTCCGCGGGACGCACGCTCCACTCCGACGACCGGGCGGCCCTGCAGTGCGCGGAAAGCCGCTACTGAGCTAGTTCCCCTCCAGCCGGGCGGCGCCCGCCGCCCGGCCCTCGTTTTTAACAGGTGTCAGGTGTCACGCTTTTTATATATAAGAGCACTTCGAAGGTGTGCACCTGTTGAATCCTTCGTTTCGCCCCCCCGGGCCCCCGACACGGATCTCCCGGGGACGACGGCGCACGCTTCCCCGGGGCGCGCTCGCGTCCCAAGGAGGATCTTCGAAATGGCTGGATCGAGATGGAAGACCGTGTCGAGGATGGGCCTCGCCGTCGCCCTGATCGGGGCGCTGGCGGGATCCGCGAGCGCGACCACTTTGCAGCGGGTCGGGCTCGACGAGCTGGTGGCCAGCAACGGCACCATCGTCGTCGGCGAGGTGGTGGACGTCCACTCCTACTGGAACCCGGAGGGCGACTTCATCCTCAGCGACGTACGCGTCGCGACGGACCAGGTGCTCAAGGGCCAGAAGCAGGACGGCTTCGTGACCGTCACCGTGCTCGGTGGCACGGTGGGGGACACCACGGTGCTGATCGTCGGTGGCCCCGAGCTGGTGCCGGGGGAGAGCTACGTGCTGTTCACGGGGCGCGACGACCTGCCCGGCGCCCCCGGCGTGCTCACGCTGCGCGACCACAGCCAGGGCGTGTTCGACGTCGTCCGGCAGGGCGCCGAGGTGCGGGCCGTCTCCCAGGCCAGCCGGCAGCCGCTGGTGCCCGACGTGTTCGGACTCGCCGAGCCCCCGGGGGGTCTCCAGGGGCTGCCGCTCGCCACCCTCGTCCACTCGGTGCGCATCCTCGCGAAGCCGGAGCGGGCCCTCCAGCAGGAGGGGATCGAATGACCCGCTCCCCCGATCTGCGTCACGCCATCCTCCGTCGAGCGGCCCTGGCCGCCGCCGCGGTCGCCGTCGTCGTCCTGGCCGTCCCGGCCCATGCCTACCTGATGATCTACAACCCGTATCCCGGCCGCACGAGCTCGGGCTACGCGGTGCCGTGCAACTACCCCGGCGGCTTCGTCCACTGGAACACCAGGAACATCCCCTGGTATCTCAACACCGCCGGCAAGGGCGCCGGCAAGTCCCCGGCGATCTCCAATGCGGCGAGATCGTGGGCCGCGGTGTCCGGCGCCAACCACAACCCGTACTACGCCAACACCACCGGCGCCGGCTTCTCGACCGACGGCCGCAACACCATCCTCTGGGGCTCCGGCGGCGGCTGCAGCGGCTCGTGCCTGGCGGTGACCGCCCTGGTGCTCAGCTCGGGCCAGGTGATCACCGAGGCCGACATCCTGTTCAACTCGGCCCACAACTGGTCGACCGACGGCACCCAGTACGACACCGAGGCGGTGGCGGCCCACGAGATCGGCCACGCGCTGGGCATCCACCACTCCGACGTCAGCTCGTCGGCGACGATGTACGCCTACTACTTCGGGTCGGCGGGGCGCACGCTCCACTCCGACGACTGGGCGGCCCTGCAGTGCGCGGAGAGCCGCTACTAGCATCAGACCGTGAGATCGGGCGCGGCGCCAGCCGGCGCCGCCGCCCGGTCCGTTCCCCACCGCGCCTTCCGCGCATCTTCCGAGGAGAGCCCATGCAAGCGATCGACCCTGCACCGACTTTCGGCTCGCGCTTCCGGGCGGCTTGGTTGCTGCTCGCCGCCGGCCTCACCCTGGCGGCGAGCCCGGCCCACGCCTACCGCATGATCCAGAACGACAGCACCGGCCGGGTGACCAGCGGCAGCCTGGTCACCTGCAGCGATGCCGGTGGCTTCACCCATTGGGAGACCCGCAGCATCGGCTGGTGGCACAACACGGCGGGCCAGGGATCCGGAAAGGCCACGGCCCTGCAGAACGCCCTGGCGACCTGGACCAGCGTGACCACGGCGGACCACGTGCTGAGCTATCTGGGGACGACCGCTGCGGGTTTCGTCACCGACGGCCAGAACAGCATCGGTTGGGGGACGGGCAACGGCTGCAGCGGTTCCTGCCTGGCGCTGACGGCGTTGGTGCTGCAGCCGGGGCAGGTGATCGTCGAGAGCGACATCACCTTCAACTCGGACCACTCCTGGTCCACCAGCGGCGCCCAGTACGACACCGAGGCGGTCGCCGCCCACGAGCTGGGGCACGCGCTGGGCATCCACCATACGGAGCTCACCGGCACGCCCCGGCCGACGATGTACGCCAGCTATTTCGGCAGCGGCGGGCGAAGCCTCGAGAACGACGATCGGTCCGCCATCGCCTGCTCGGAGAACCGCTACTGCACCCAGTACGAGCTCGAGGGCAGCGGCTTCCTCTTCGGGGGTCGGCTCTGGGCCGACCTCTACTGGGGCAGGCTCTGCATCCCGACCGCCGACGTGGACGTCTTCCGCGACGGTGTGAAGATCCTCACCACCACGAACGACGGGTACCACAACGACCGGTTCTACTCCAGCGCCACCAGCGCCAACTACTGGGTGTGCGAGGCGGGGAGCACCACCTGGTACGACTCCGACACCTGCACCAACGTGGTGACGGTGTCCTTCTAGGCCCTCCCGCACCCGCCGGCGGACGGGCTCCCGTTCGCCGGCGCTGCCCCGCCGGCGGCCTCGACTACAGATACAGCCAGCCGATGTAGGCGACGTAGGCGGCGAGCAGCAGGATGCCCTCCGGCTTCGACACCCGCCGGCGCCAGCCGAGGATCGGTAGCATGGCGACGGAGAACCCCATCATCACCAGGTAGTCGGGCAGGATCGCCGCGGCGGAGACCGGCAGCGGACGCACCAGGGCGACGGTGCCGACGATCGCCAGCACGTTGAACAGGTTCGAGCCCACCAGGTTGCCGAGCACCAGATCCGCCTCGCGGCGCAGCGCCGCCACCACGCAGGAGGCGAGCTCCGGCAGGCTGGTGCCGAGGGCGACCAGCGACACGCCGACCACCTGTTCCGGGATGCCCGCCACCCGGGCCACGCCGACGGCCCCGGTCACCAGCACGTGGGCGCCGCCGGTGAGCAGCGCGATGCCGGCGGCGACGCGGAGCAGCAGGCGCCAGACGGGGGCCTCCACCGCGGCCAGCTCCTCCACCGCCTCGACGGCGTCCAGGACCACGGTGCCGCGGCGGGCCTCGCGGATCAGCACCCCGAGGTAGCCGGCCAGCAGGCCGAGCAGCAGCAGGGCGTCGAAGCGGCCGTAGCGCCCGTCGAGGGCCAGCGGCAGCATCAGGGCGGAGACCGCGATCGCCAGCGGCACCTCGCGCAGCACGAAACTGGAGCTCACGGTGAGCGGGTAGAAGAGCGCCGACGCACCGAGGATCAGGCCGAGGTTGGCGACGTTCGAGCCGAGCACGTTGCCCACCGCCACCGCCGGCGCCCCGCTCAGGCTGGCCACCAGGCTGGCGGCGAGCTCCGGGCTGGAGGTGCCGAAGGCGACCACCGTCAGGCCGACGATCATCGGGCTCACCCCGAAGCGGCGGGCGAGGGCCGTGGCGCCGCTCACCAGCCAGTCGCCGCCGAGGTAGAGCAGCGCGACGCCGGCGGCGATCAGCAGCAGGTCGAGGGCGAGGGAGGCGGTCATCGGGCCGGTTAGCTTACCCGGCGAAGCGGTGGCGTGCGCGGGGGCGTCGGGCCGGTGGGGCGCGTAGGCGGAGTTGCCGGGCCTCGCCGACGGTCCTGTAGACTCGGCCCTCCGTGCCGGTTCGCCGCGCGCTCGCGCGGCGCCTGTCGTTCTCGAGTCGAAAGAGGGGATTCACGAGATGGTCCAGCAGCAACCGCACGACGGCGTCGTCGAGAAGCTCGAAGCGCTGGCGGGAAACCTGTGGTGGTCCTGGCAGTCGGACATCCGGGCCATCTTCCGCAGCCTCGACCCGGAGCAGTGGCGCCTGCACCACCACAACCCCGTGGCGATGCTGCGGGTGATGGACCGGGAGACGATCACCCGGCGGGTGCAGGACCTCGAGATGCTGACCCGCATCGACCAGGCCTATCGCCGCCTGCAGCAGTACCTCAAGCCGCGGCGCACCTGGGCGATGGACCACGTCGGGCCGATCATGGCGTGGCCGGTGGCCTACTTCTCGGCCGAGTTCGGGCTGCACCACTCGATCCCGATCTACTCGGGCGGCCTTGGGGTGCTGGCGGGAGACCACCTGAAGTCGATGAGCGACCTCGGCGTGCCCACCGCCGGCGTCGGGCTGCTCTACCACCAGGGCTACGTGCACCAGCACGTCGACGCCGAGGGCTGGCAGCGCGACCACTACGAGGCGGTGACCGATCAGGACCTGGCGATCCTGCCGGTGAACGGCCGCGGCGGGCCCCTCGACTCCGGCGACCAGCTCAAGGTCGTCGTGGAGCTGCCCGACGCCGACGTCCACCTGCGGGTGTGGCAGGTGCCGGTGGGGCGCACCGTGCTCTACCTCCTCGACGCCCGCGACGACGCCAACCCTCCGGAGATCCGCGCCCTCACCGGCCGGCTCTACGGCGGCGACGAGCGCACCCGCATCCAGCAGGAGATGCTGCTCGGGGTGGGCGGCCACCGCGCCCTGGTGGCGGCCGGGGTGGCCCCGTCGGTGCTGCACCTGAACGAGGGCCACTCCGCCTTCGCGCTGCTCGAGCGGGCGCGCCACCTGGTGGAGCGCGAGGCGCTGGCGCCGGACGAGGCCTTCGAGCGGGTGGCGCGGAGCAGCGTGTTCACCACCCATACGCCGGTCGAGGCCGGCCACGACCGCTTCGACCCCGCGGTGGCGGCGGCCTACCTGGCGCCGATCGCCGCCGGCCTCGGGATCTCGGTGGACCAGGTGGTGGCGCTCGGGCTGGAGCACGGCGACAGCGGCCCCTTCTGCCCCACCGTGCTGGCGATGCACCTGGCCCACCGGGTCAACGGCGTCTCGGCGCTGCACGGCCACGTTTCGCGGCGCATGTGGCACCACCTGTCCCCGGAGCGCCCCCAGCACCGCGTGCCGATCGGCCACATCACCAACGGGGTCCACGCCGGCACCTGGATGGCGGGCGACATCGAGTCGCTGCTCGACCGCGTTCTCGGCAGCGGGTGGCGCGACGAGTCCACGGACCCGGAGCTGTGGAAGCGCCTGGACGAGCTGCCGGAGGCCGAGCTGTGGGAGGTGCACCAGGTGCTCAAGGCCCGCATGCTGGCGTTCGTCCGCAGCCGCGACGCGGCGCGCCGCGAGCGGCTCGGCATGGCGGCTGCGGAGGTGCTGGCGCCCGACGTGCTCACCGTCGGGTTCGCCCGCCGCTTCGCCACCTACAAGCGAGCCGACCTGGTGCTGCGCGACCTCGACCGGCTGGAGGCGATGCTCACCCACGCCGAGCGCCCGGTGCAGCTCGTCTTCGCCGGCAAGGCCCACCCGCGCGACGAGCCGGGCAAGGCGATCGCCCAGCGCCTGGCGGCGCTCGAGGGGGAGTCGCCCTTCGCCGGCCGCATCGTCTTCGTGGAGGACTACTCGATGCACGTGGCGCGGCAGCTCGTGCAGGGGGTGGACGCCTGGCTCAACACGCCGCGCCGCCCGCTGGAGGCCTGCGGCACGAGCGGCATGAAGTGCGCCATGAACGGCGTGCTCAACATCTCGATCCTCGACGGCTGGTGGGCCGAGGCCTTCGACGGCGCCAACGGCTTCGCCATCGGCTCGGGCGAGGCCCACGCCCATCCGGCGGTCCAGGACGAGCGCGACGCCGCCTCCCTCTACGACGTGCTGGAGCGCGAGGTGATCCCCCTCTACTACGCGCGCGACGCCGACGGCCTGCCGCGCGGCTGGATCGCCCGCATGAAGCGCTCGATGCAGACCCTCTCCTGGCGCTTCAACGCCGATCGCATGGTGATGGACTACGTGCGCTGCTGTTACCGCCCGGCGGCGGGCGGTGAATCGGCCGACGTGCCGGGCGAGAAGTAGGAGCGGCGGCACCGGGTCTGGAGGAATCTTCGCGACGAGCCACCCTGGCGTGTCGATCCGGGCGCCGCCCGTTCGTCGTCATGGCAGAGGCAGGCGGTAGCGGACCAGGCCAGGCCCGGCCGACCTCCCCGAAAGGAACAGGACGATGCGAGTGATGGTGATCGTGAAGGCAACCGAGAGCTCCGAGGCCGGCGTGATGCCGAGTGAGAAGCTGCTCGCCGACATGGGCAAGTTCAACGAGGAGCTCGTGAAGGCCGGCGTGATGCTAGAAGGCGACGGCCTGCAGCCGAGCAGCAAGGGCAAGCGCGTACGCTTCTCGGAGGGCAAGAAGACGGTCATCGACGGCCCCTTCGCCGAGACCAAGGAGCTCATCGCCGGCTACTGGATCTGGCAGGTCAAGTCGATGGACGAGGCCGTCGAGTGGGTCCGGCGCTGCCCGGATCCGATGCCCGGCGAGGAGTCGGAGATCGAGATTCGCCCGTTCTTCGAAGCGGACGACTTCGGCGAGGAGTTCACGCCGGAGTTGCGCGCCCAGGAGGAGCGGCTGCGCGCCGAGGTCCAGCGACGACGGACGTCGTAGGCGCGCGTTGGGGACGGAGGATATCCCGCGCCAGGCTATCGAGGCGGTCTGGCGGATCGAGTCCGCCCGGCTGATCGGTGGTCTCGTGCGCTTCGTCCGCGACATCGACCTTGCCGAGGACCTCGCCCAGGAAGCGCTGCTCGCCGCCCTCGAGCGCTGGCCCACCGCGGGCATCCCGGACAACCCCGGGGCGTGGCTGATGACCACCGCGAAGAACCGCGGGCTCGACCAGCTCCGCAGGCGGCGGATGCTCGAGCGCAAGCACGGCGCCCTCGAGGACGCCGCCGCCGCCGCTCCACCGCCGGCCGCGCCCGATCTGGCGTCCGCCATCGACGAGGACGTCGGGGACGACCTGTTGCGGCTCGTCCTGATCGCCTGCCACCCGGTCCTCTCGACGGAGGCCCGGGTGGCACTCACGCTGCGGCTCCTGGGCGGCCTGACGACGGACGAGATCGCGCGGGCCTTCCTGGTCCCCGAGGCGACCATCGCGCAGCGCATCGTGCGCGCCAAGCGAACGCTGGCCGAGGCCCGCGTGCCGTTCGAGGTGCCGCGGGGCGACGACCTCCGGGCGCGCCTGCCTTCGGTGCTGGAGGTCCTGTATCTCGTCTTCAACGAGGGATACGCCGCGACCCGGGGCGACGACTGGATTCGCACGGAGCTCTGCGAGGACGCCCTCCGCCTCGGGCTGATCCTGGCGGAGCTGGTTCCCGAGGAGGCGGAGGTCCACGGTCTCGTCGCGCTGATGGCGCTGCAGGCGTCCCGGACGCGGGCGCGGGTGGGGCCGTCGGGTGAGCCCATCCTCCTCCTCGACCAGGACCGTACCCGCTGGGACCAGATCCTCGTGCGCCGAGGTCTCGCCGCCCTGGCGCGCGCCGAGGCGCTCGCCCGCCCCCTCGGTGCCTACACGCTGCAGGCGGCCATCGCGGCGTGTCACGCGCGGGCCCGCACCGGAGACGAGACGGACTGGGCGAGGATCGTCGCGCTCTACGACGCGCTGGTCGAGCTCACGCGCTCCCCCGTGGTGGAGCTGAACCGCGCGGTCGCGGTCGCCATGGCCTTCGGCCCGGCCGCGGGGCTCGAGCTCGTCGATGCGCTCGACGAGGAGCGGGCGCTGAGCGATTACCACCTGCTGCCGACCGTCCGTGGCGACCTGCTGGGGAGGCTGGGCCGCCGCGACGAGGCCCGCACCGAGCTCGAGCGCGCGGCCTCCCTGGCGCGCAACCCCCGCGAGCGGCACCTGCTGCTGGCGCGAGCGCGAGCCTGCGGCGGCACGGGACCGTAGGATCGTCGGGCAACGGCGGAAGTCGTCGACGAGACCGAGCGAGGAGAGGTGCCCATGGAGCAGCGGTTGAGTCTGGTGACCCTCGGCGTGGCCGACCTCGGGAGGGCGCGCGCGTTCTACGAACGGCTGGGCTGGCGCGGCCAGGAAGTCCAGGAGACGGTCTTCTTCCAGGCGGGAGGCCTCGGCGTCGTTCTCTGGGGACGGGAGAAGCTCGCGGCGGACTGCGGCGTCGACGACACGGGCGCCGGGGGCTTCGGCGGGATCGCTCTCGCCCACAACGTGCGGGACCGTTCCCAGGTCGACGAGATCCTCGCGACCGCCGTCCGCGCCGGCGGCACCCTCGCGCGCCCGGCGGCCGAGACCTTCTACGGCGGGTACGCGGGATGCTTCACCGACCCCGACGGGCACGTGTGGGAGATCGCCCACAACCCGGGCTTCCCGCTGGCGGAGGACGGTTCGATCACGATCCCGGATTTCGCCGCCGGCGATTGAAGCCGGCCCGGGATGAACCAGAGGACGGGCGGGGAGCCGATGGCTGCCCACCGAGAGCGCGTCGTCGTGGTGAACGAGCGCCGGGGCCGATCGCCCGTCGCGGCTGGAAGCGCGCGGTGAGGCTGGCGCCGGTGACCCACTGCGGCGCGCCCCGGGTTGGATAAGCTGGGCCTGCTCATGCCTGCCGCCCCCGCGTCCCAACCCCGCTTCGCCCGCTTCGCCTGGGGGCTCCTCGTCTACAACCTCGGGGTGATCCTGTGGGGCGCCTTCGTGCGCGCCACCGGCTCCGGCGCCGGGTGCGGCAACCACTGGCCGCTGTGCAACGGCGAGGTGGCGCCGCGCGCGCCCTCGGTGGAGACGATGATCGAGCTCACCCACCGGCTGACCAGCGGGCTCGACGGCCTCCTGGTGCTGGCGCTGGCCGTCTGGGCATGGCGTGCGTTCCCGCGCGGCGACCGGGTGCGGCGCTACGCGGCGCTGTCGCTCGCCTTCCTGGTCTCCGAGGCGCTGGTGGGGGCGGGGCTGGTGAAGTTCGAGCTGGTGGCGGACGACGCCTCGGTGGAGCGCGGCCTGGTGATGGCGGTGCACCTGGTCAACACCTTCCTGCTGATCGCCTTCCTGGCGCTGACCGCCGCCTGGGCCGGCCGGCCGACGGCGCAGCGCTCACGAGTCGGGGCCGGAGGCGCCGCCGCCCTCCTGCGCGACCCGGTGGCCTGGGTGCTCGGCGCCACCCTCGCCGCCACCCTGGTGCTCGGGGTCTCCGGCGCCATCGCCGCCCTCGGCGATACGCTGTTTCCCGCCGCCAGCCTGCGCGAGGGGATCGCCCAGGACCTCGACCCCGGCGCCCACCTGTTCGTGCGGCTGCGCGTCTTCCACCCGCTCCTTGCCCTGCTGGTGCTGGTCCTGGGGCTCCAGGCGGCGGCGTTCGCGGCGCGGCGCCGGCCGCGTCCCGAGGTGCGACGGCGGGCGCGCCAGGTCACGGTGCTGTTCGGCATCGAGATCGTCGCCGGGCTGGTCAACCTGGCCCTCGCTGCGCCGGTCGTCCTGCAGCTCGTCCACCTGCTGCTGGCAGACCTCGTGTGGATCGCGCTGGTGCTCCTCGCCTCCGCCGCAGTGGCTCCCGCCGCGGCGCCGGAGGCGGCACACCAAACGGTTGAATCCATCGAGATGGATGCCGTCCGGATTTCTGGAGAAGAGGGCGAAAATCCCGGTAAAATCGCGGTTTAGCCCTCCTCCACCCGTGGCACGGAAAGTGCGTTCCTCAGCATGTTCTCGGGGGAGCCCTGTGCCGTCGGATCGTTCGCAACACGCCCTGTTCCTAGCCTTCGCGCTCGTGCTGGCGGCGTTCCTCGCCGCCTTCGGCGGTCTCTCCGTCGCGCGCAAGGTGGAGGGATTCCAGCCCCTCGGCTTCGCCGCCGAGGCGGCCGGCGGCAGCTTCCGGGTGACCTCCGCCGGCGGCCCGCCCACCGGCCTCCAGGCGGGCGATCGGATCGTGCTGGTCGACGGCAGGGAGCTGCCGGGCCTCGTCGAGCTTGCCAGCGCCCTGCGCCAGCAGCCCACCTCCGAGCTGCTGGTGCTGCGCGACGATCTGCCGCAGGAGGTCACCTACGCCCGACCGCCGGTGGACGTCGACCTGCCGTACCTGATCCTGGCGCTGATCGGCGCCGCCTACCTGCTGATCGGGCTCTACACGGTGCTCAAGGAGCGGCGCGGCAACAGCCGGTTGTTCTTCCTGTGGTGCGCGGCCTCGGCGGCGTTCTACCTGTTCACTCCGGGGCCGAGCCTGGACGCCGCCGGGCGCGCCCTCTACGTGGGCGACATGCTCGCCCGGCTGCTGCTGCCGCCGCTGACCCTGCACCTGTTCCTCGTCTTCCCCGAGCCGCTCGACCGCCGCGCCCGGGTGCACCGCCTGGCGCCGTTCCTCTACCTGCCGGCGACCTTCCTGCTGCTGGTGCAGGGAGACCTGATCCTCAACGGCGGCCGCCTGTTCACCGGCGATCCGCGCCGCGTACTGCCGCTGCTGGACCGCATCGAGCTGGCCCACCTGGCCCTGTTCGCGCTGGCCGCCGTCGCGGTGCTGGTGCGCCGGCTGGCCGAGCGGCGGCGGTGGGAGTCGTACCGCCAGGTGCTGTGGATCACCATCGGCCTGGCCGGCGGTTACCTGCCGTTCCTCGCCTTCTACATGGTGCCGCTGGCCCTCGGGATCCAGTGGCCGGAGCCGGCGGTGGCCGCCGCCGTGCTGCCGCTCGCCCTGGTGCCGCTGACCTTCGCCTACGCCATCCTGCGCTGGAAGCTGTGGGACATCGACGTCATCGTGCGCGACGCGGCGGCCTACACGCTGACCCTGCTGCTCGGCGCCATCGGCTTCTCCCTCGCCAACCTCGGCATCGACCGGGCGCTGCCCGAGGGGCTGCCGCTGGTGCGCACGGCGCTGGTGTTCCTCGCCGGCCTCGGCCTGGCCGGCGTGCTGGTGCCGGCGAAGCGCTCCATCTCCACCGGCCTCGAGCGGCTGCAGTACCGGGCCACCTATCCGAAGCGCCGGGCGCTGATGGCCTTCGGCCGCGAGCTGCTCCACGAGCGCGACCTCGATCGGTTGTGCACCGAGCTGCTGGGCGCCATCGAGGACGCGGTGGATCTCGAGCGCGCCAACCTGTACCTCGTGCAGGGCGACGAGCTGGTGCCGGTGCGGCCCGAACGGGGTCTGCCGGATCGCCTGCCGGTGGACGCCTTCGGCGCCGGGACCTGGAGCCAGGACGTGCGCTCGCTGTCCGGCGTGGCGCTGCCCGGCCCCGAGCCGCGGCCCGAGGATCGCCTGTTCGCGGGCGGCTACCGCTACCTGCTGCCGCTCGCCGTCCGCGGCCGCCGCATCGGCCTGGCGCTGACCGGCTACCGAGTAGACCAGCAGCGGCTGTCGAGCGACGACGTGCAGCTCATCCGCCGCCTGCTCGACCAGGCGGCGCTGGCCATCGAGAACGCCCAGCTCCTCGACGAGCTGAAGCACCGCCTCGACGAGGTGGTGGCCCTGCAGAGCTACAACGAGGGGATCATCGAGTCGTCGCCGGCCGGCATCGCGGTGGTCGACGACGCCGGGCGCATCGCCTCGGCCAACCTCGGCTTCGCCGCCCTGGCCGGGCGGGAGCGCCAGGAGATCCTCGGCCGGCCGCTGGCCGACGTGCTGCCGGTGGAGATGCCGGTGGAGGGATGCGGACCGCTGGAGGCCGCCTTCGAGGACGCCCTCGGGCACGAGCGCCACCTGCAGGTCTCCTGCGCCCGCTTCGAGCGGCGCGGCGAGGAGAGGCTGGGCGGCGGCCGAATCCTGGTGTTCCACGACGTCACCGAGCGGGTGCACATGGAGCGGGCGCTGATCGAGCAGGACCGCCTGGCCGCCCTCGGCTACATGGCCGCCGGCGTCGCCCACGAGGTCAACACGCCGCTGACCGGGATCTCGAGCTACGCCCAGATGCTGCTCGCCGAGACCCCGGAGGACGACCCGCGCCACGAGATGCTGCGCAAGGTGGAACGCCAGACCTTCCGGGCCTCGAAGATCGTCAACAACCTGCTCGAGTTCGCCCGCAACCGCAGCGGCGAGATGGTGGCGGTGGACCTGGCGGAGGTCGTCGACGAGTGCCTCGAGCTGCTGCGCGAGCGGCTGGTCAAGCGGGGGGTGCGGGTGCGCTGGCAGCGGCCGGAGGGCGCGGCGCTCGCCGCCTGCACGGTGACCGGCGAGCCCGGTGAGCTGCAGCAGGTGGTGACCAACCTGGTGCTCAACGCCCACGACGCCCTGGAGCAGGGCGGCGAGCTGACCGTGGAGCTGGTGCGCGGCGCGGCGGATGGGCACGACGACGGCCGGGTGCGCCTCACCGTCGCAGACGACGGCCCCGGCGTGGCGCCCCAGGTGGCGGGGCGCATCTTCGAGCCCTTCGTGACCACCCGCCTGGGCCGCGGCGGCACGGGCCTGGGGCTCGCCATCAGCCACGAGATCGTGCGCCACCACGGCGGCGATCTGACGGTGGACAGCATCCCGGGCGAGGGCGCCCGCTTCACCCTGGCCCTGCCGGCCCGCGACCGCGGCGGCGAGGCAGGTCCCCGCGGAGAGGCCGGCGCGTTACAGTCTCCCGCGACATGAACATCCTGATCATCGACGACGAGGAGGTTCTTCAGGACGTCCTCACCTCGCTGATCCGCCGCGAGGGCCACACCACCTACAGCGCCGGCACCGCCGAGGAGGGGCTGGAGATCCTGGGCCGCGAGGAGATCGACCTCGTGGTGCTCGATCTCATGCTGCCCGGCATGTCGGGCCAGAAGGCGCTCACCGAGATCCGCCGCCGCGATCCGGAGCAGGTGGTGGTGGTGATCACCGCCTACTCGTCCATCGAGAGCGCCATCGAGGCGATGCGCGAGGGGGCGTTCCACTACATCCCGAAGCCGTTCAAGAACGAGGAGGTGCTGCTCACCCTGCGCAAGGGGCTGGAGCAGCGCCGCCTCGCCCAGGAGAACCGCTCGCTGCGCCAGCAGCTCAAGCAGCGCTTCGGGTTCGACAACCTGGTCGGCAAGTCGCAGCCCATGCAGCAGGTGTTCGACCTCATCTCGCTGGCGGCGCCGGCGAAGTCGAACATCCTGATCCGCGGCGAGAGCGGGACGGGCAAGGAGCTGGTGGCCAAGGCGATCCACCACCACTCCCGCCGCGCCGAGGGCCCCTTCGTCACCGTCAACTCGGGCTCCATGCCGGCGGACCTGCTGGAGTCGAACCTGTTCGGCCACGTGCGCGGCGCCTTCACCGGGGCGATCTCGTCGAAGAAGGGTCTGTTCGAGGTGGCCTCCGGCGGCTCCATCTTCTTCGACGAGATCGGCAACATCCCCCTCGACACCCAGGCCAAGCTCCTGCGGGTGATCCAGGAGCGCGAGTTCATGCGCCTGGGCGGCGTCGACGTGCTCAAGGCCGACGTGCGCATCATCGCCGCGACCAACGCCGATCTCGAGGTGGCGGTGCAGGAGGGCGCCTTCCGCGAGGACCTCTACTACCGCCTGAACGTCATCACCATCCACCTGCCGCCGCTGCGCAAGCGTAGCGAGGACATCCCGCTGCTGGCCCAGCACTTCCTCTCCCGCTACGCCCAGGAGAACGAGAAGCCGCTGCGCGAGATCGCGCCCGACGCCATGCGCCTGCTGCTCGACTACCACTGGCCGGGCAACGTGCGCGAGCTCGAGAACGTGGTGGAGCGGGCGGTGGTGCTGTCCACCGGCACGGTGGTCGACCGCGAGCTGCTGCCGGCGACGGTGCGGGACCCGGCGCCCATGGTCCATCGCGCCGCCACCCTGCCGGCCAACGGCCTGTCGCTCAAGGAGGCGGTCTCGGACTACGAGCGCCAGCTCATCATCCGCGCACTGCAGGCGGCCAACGGGGTGCAGAAGCGGGCGGCCGAGATGCTCCAGGTCAAGCCGACGACGCTCCACGAGATGATGAAGCGGCTGAGCATCTCGGTGGAGAGCGTGACGTAGGGGCAGGCCCGGCGGGCGGGGCCGTCGCTGCGCTGGGCGGGTCTCAGGGGCCTGTCCAGGGGACGCGGGGCTGTCGGTGAAGATGCGGGGGGAGCCCCGCTCGGTGGAGCCGGCGCGCCATCGCTCTTGCCCTCCGAGACGACCTGGCGCGG
>DATACC010000169.1:0-6569 GCA_036259255.1 Thermoanaerobaculia bacterium
GCGCAAGGTGGTGGCGGGGGGGGAGGCGCGCTGGGAGGCGATGCGCGCGCTGCTCGCCGGTGGCGAGTGGCCGTCGCGTGCGCCGGAGGAGAACCTGGCGGACCTCGCCGCCGCCGTCGCCGCGAACCATCGGGGCGCCACGGCGCTGGCGGCCCTGGCGGCGGCGGAGGGGCGGGGGACGGTGGCCGCGGCGATGGCGGCGCTCACCGCGCGGGCGGAGCTGCGCATGCGGCGAGCCCTGGCGCGGCGCTACCAGGAACTGGGGCCGGGTCCCCACCGGGCCGAGGCACGGCTCGACGACGGCGCGCCGCTGCGGGTGGCCGTGGAGCTGTTCGCGCCGGGGACGGGGGCGGCCGGCGGGGAGGGCGAGGCGGCGGATGGGGCGGGCGGCGCCGCGGCGCGCATCGACTTCACCGGCTCGGCTGGTGTCCACCCGGGCAACCTGAACGCCCCGCCGGCGGTGGTGCGCAGCGCGGTGCTCTACGTGCTGCGCCTGCTCGTCGGTGAGCCGCTGCCGCTCAACGAGGGCCTGCTGCGTCCGGTGGAGCTGGTGGTGCCGGAGGGGATGCTGGCGCCGTGGTTCGCCGACGACCCGCGGCGCTGCCCGGCCGTGGTCGGCGGCAACGTCGAGACCAGCCAGCGGGTGGTCGAGGTGCTGGTCGCCGCGCTCGGGCTGGCCGCGGCGAGCCAGGGCACCATGAACAACCTGCTCTTTGGCAACGAGCGCTTCGGCTACTACGAGACGGTGTGCGGCGGCGCCGGCGCCGGGCCGGGCTTCGCGGGCGCCGCGGCGGTGCACACCCACATGACGAACACCCGGGCCACCGATCCGGAGGTGCTGGAGCGGCGCTACCCGGTGCGCCTGGAGCGCTTCGCCGTGCGCCGCGGCTCGGGGGGCGCCGGCCGCTGGAGCGGCGGCGACGGCGCGGTGCGCGAGATCACCTTCCTCGCCCCGGTGTCGTTGTCGCTGCTCACCCAGCACCGCCGGGAAGGACCGCCGGGGATGGACGGCGGCCACGCCGGCTCGCCCGGCCGGCAGCGGCTGGTGCGGGTCTCCGGCGCGGTGGAGGAACTGCCGGCCGTGGCCGCGGCCGAGGCCGGTGCCGGCGACCGGCTGGTGCTCGAGACGCCGGGCGGCGGCGGCTGGGGCGACCCCGGTTGAGGCGCCTCGGGTCGATCCTCCTGTGGTCGGTGATCGCGGCGGCGTTCCTCGGGCCGGGAACGGTGACGGCCTGCGCCTCGGCCGGGGCGGCCCACGGCACGACGCTGCTCTGGGCCCTCGCCTTCTCCACGGTGGCGACGCTGGTCCTGCAGGAGGCGGCGGCGCGCCTGGCGGTGGTCTCCGGACGCGACCTGGCGCAGGTGCTGGCCGAGCGCTCCCGGGGGCTCGGCGTGGCGGTGGTGGGCACGGTGGTGCTCGGCTGCGCCGCGTACCAGGCGGGCAACATCCTCGGCGGGGTGGCGGGCGCCTCGCTGGCGGTTCCCGCGCCGGCCTGGCTGCTTACCCTGGTGGTGGCCGCGGTGGCGGCGCTGCTGCTGGCCCTCGGCAATCCGCGGACGGTGGCGCGGTCGCTGTCGGTGCTGGTGGCGCTGATGGGAGTGGCCTTCCTGGCCACGGCGGTGCTGCTGCGGCCGGCGGCCGGCGAGGTGCTGCGCGGCGCCCTGGTGCCGGCGCTGCCGCCCGGCTCGGGGTTGCTGGTGCTCGGCCTGGTCGGCACCACGGTGGTGCCCTACAACCTGTTCCTCGGCTCCGGGCTGGCGGCGGGCCAGACCCTCGCGGAGCTGCGCTTCGGTCTCTCGGTGGCGGTGCTGCTGGGCGGTGTCATCTCGATGGGAGTGCTGGTGGCCGGCACGGCGCTGCCCGCCGGGGAGCTCGACTTCGCGGCCCTTGCCGCGGTGCTCGGCGACCGGCTGGGAACCTGGGCCGCGCCGCTCTTCGCCGCCGGCCTGGCGGCGGCCGGGCTCACCTCGGCGGTCACCGCGCCGCTGGCCGCGGCGCTGGCGGTGCGGGGGGCGGTGCGGGGACGACGCGGTGCGGAGGCTGGCGGGGCGAAGGCCGCGTCGGGCGAGGCCGGGTCGGGACGAGCTGGAGCCGCCGCGCCCGGCCGCCTCTTCCACGCCGCATGGGCGGCGGTGCTCGCGGTGGGAGTGGTGTTCGGTGTCTCCGGCGTGCGGCCGGTGCCGGTGATCCTGCTTGCCCAGGCGCTCAACGGGGTGCTGCTGCCCGGCGTGGCGGTGTTCCTGCTGCTCGCCGTCAACGACCGCCGGCTGATGGGGGCGGAGGGTCTCAACGGCCGGCTCGCCAACGCGGTGACCGGCGCCGTGGTGGCGGTCACCCTGGTGCTCGGGATGCGCGGCCTCGCCGGCGCGGCGGCCGCCGCGGCGGGCTGGCAGGCGCCGGGCGAGGGGGTGCTGCTCGGGCTGGCGGCCGCCGCCGGCGCGATGTTGCTGGTGCCGGTCGTCCGGTGCGCGGCGCGGCTGCGGTGAGAAACCGGCGCTGGTTTTCCTTGGACCCGGAGTGGAGGCCCGACGGCCGGGCAGACGGCGCCGGAAGGCGGGAACGGTAGACTCGGCACGAAAGGACACCGCATGCCGCAGCAAGCATCCGCCATCCACAAGCTGACCTGGCACGACTGGCTGGATTTTCCGCACGGCGAAGGCGGCCTCCACGAGCTGATCGATGGAGAGCACGTCGTGACCCCCAGTCCGCTCGTTGCCCACCAGTGGTTCGTCATGGTGCTGGCCAACCGCGTGTTCGACCACGTGCAGGCGCAGGGGCTGGGGACGGTGTTGGCGGCACCGCTGGGAGCGGTGCTCTCGGAGCACGACGTTGTCGAGCCGGACCTCCTCTTCGTCTCGAACCGGCGCAAGGGCATCGTGGGCGACTGGATCCGCGGCGCTCCCGACCTGGTGGTGGAGGTGCTCTCGCCGAGCACCCGGCGGCGCGACGAGGTCGTGAAGCGCCTGCGCTACGAGCGCCATGGCGTGGACGAGTACTGGCTCCTCGGTCCAGCGGCCCGGGCCGTGCGCGTGCTGCGCCGTCGGGGCGATCGCCTGCTGGAGGCGGAATCCCTGTCGGCCGCGGGGGGCGACCGGCTTCGCTCGCCCCTGCTGCCGGGCCTCGAGATCCCCCTCGCCGACCTCTTCGCCGCGCCGCCCTTGCAGACCGACTGACCTCCTGGAGTCCGATTCGATGAAGCGACCCGTGATGCCGCTGCTGCTCCTCGTTTGTCTCGCCGGGCTCTCCGCGCCGCCGGCCGTCGCCGCCCAGCCGGCCCCACCGCCCGCCGCGCCGTCCGCGGCAGCCGCGCCGGACCCGTTGCTGCCCGCCGGCACCACCTACGATCCGGCGGTGCCCTCGCCGGCGGCGGAGCTCGGCTGGCCGGTGGGGGAGTGGCACGTGAGCCACGACCGGCTGGTCGCCTACATGCGGCGGCTGGCCGAGACCTCGGAGCGGGTGCGGCTGGAGGTGCAGGGGCAGAGCCACGAGGGGCGTCCGCTGGTGCTGCTCACCATCTCGTCGCCGGCCAACCTCGCCCGGCTCGGCGACATCCGACGGGCTCATCGGGCGCTCTCCGAGCCGCCCTTCGACGACCGCTCCCAGGCCCCGTCGCTGGCCGGCCAGCCGGCGGTGGTCTGGCTCGGCTACTCGATTCACGGCGACGAGGCGAGCGGCTCCAACGCCGCCCTGTTGGTGGCCTATCACCTGGCGGCGGGGCGCGGAGCGGAGGTCGAGCGGCTGCTCGAGCACACCGTCGTGCTGCTCGATCCGAGCCTCAACCCGGACGGCCTGTCCCGCTTCGCCCACTGGGCCAACACCCACCGCGGGCGGGTGCTGGTGGCCGACCCGGAGCATCGCGAGCACGTGCAGGCCTGGCCCTCGGGTCGCACCAACCACTACTGGTACGACCTGAACCGCGACTGGCTCGCCGTGCAGCAGCCCGAGTCGCGGGCACGGGTGGCGACGATGCAACGCTGGCGCCCCAGCCTGGTGGCCGACTTCCACGAGATGGGGGCCGACTCCACCTACTTCTTCCAGCCCGGAGTGCCGAGCCGGCAGAACCCGCTGACGCCGCCGGCCAACCTGGAGCTGACCCGGGCCATCGCCCGCTACCACGCCGAAGCCTTCGACCGGGCGGGCGTCCTCTACTACAGCGAGGAGACCTTCGACGACTTCTTCTTCGGCAAGGGCTCGACCTACCCGGACATCCAGGGGGCGGTGGGCATCCTGTTCGAGCAGGCGAGCTCCCGCGGCCATCTGCAGGAGACCGACCAGGGGCTGCGCTCGTTCCGCGACGCCATCGGCAACCACGTGCTCACCTCGCTGTCCACCCTGTGGGCGGCGGCGGACAAGCGCGAGGAGCTGCTGGCCTATCAGCGGGATTTCTACCGTCGTGCGATGGCGCAGGCGCAGCGCGCGCCGCAGGGCGGCTGGGTGGTGGCCGACGGCGGCGATCCGGCGCGCGCCTGGCACCTGCTCGACCTGCTCACCGCCCACGGCATCGAGGTGCACCGCCTCGCCCGCCCGCTGGAGGTCGGCGGCGAGACCTTCCGCCCCGGCGAGGCCTGGCTGGTGCCGGCGCAGCAGCGGCAGGTGTCGCTGGCGACGGCCCTCTTCGAGCGCCGCACCGAGTTTCCCGACGCCACCTTCTACGACGTCTCGGCGTGGACCCTGCCGCTCGCCTTCGACCTGACGGCGGCCGAGGTTCCCCGGGCCCGCTGGTCGCCGGGCCTGCTCGGCGAGCGGGTGCTCGAGCCGGTGCTGCCGCCGGGCCGCCTGCCGTCGCGAGCAGCGGCTGGCGGAGTGCCGCCCTACGCCTGGCTCTTCGAGTGGCGTGGGTACTACGCGCCGCGGGCGCTCCACCGCCTGCTCGCCGCCGGCGTGGTGGCCCGGGTCGCCACCCGCCCCTTCGAGGCCGAGACCGATGCCGGCCACCATCGCTTCGGCTACGGCACGGTGGTGCTTCCCGCCGGTCTGCAGACGCTGGCGCCGGAGCGCGTGGCCGAGCTGCTCGCCACGGTAGCCCGCGAGGATGGGGTGGACGTGTGGGCGGTGGCGACCGGCCTGACGGTCGGGGGCGCCGACCTCGGCAGCCCCAGCCTGCGACCCCTGGAACGGCCGAAGGTGGCCCTGGCGGTGGGCCACCACGTCGCCTCCTCGGAGGCCGGCGAGGTGTGGCACCTGCTCGACCAGCGCTACCGCATGCCGCTGTCGCTGGTGGACAAGGACCGCCTCGGCCGCATCGACCTCGACCGCTACACCCATCTGGTGCTCGTCTCGGGACGTTACGACGAGCTCGGCGAGGCGGTGGTGGGCGAGCTGGCCGGCTGGCTGCGCCGCGGCGGCACGCTGGTGGCGATCCAGGGGGCGGCTCACTGGGCCACCCGGGCGCTGCTGAACGGGCGCTCTGCCGCGTCCGGGGGCTCGCCGGGGGCCGGAGGGCCGGACGCCGAGGCCGGCGAGGAGGCCGAGGCGGACGAGGCGACCGCCCGCCGGCCCTACGCCGACTACGACGCCGACCGCGCGGTGGACCTGGTGGCCGGCGCCATCTTCGAGGTGGAGCTCGACACCACCCACCCGCTGGCCTACGGCTACGACGACCCGCTGCTGCCGGTGTTCCGGGAGAGCACCGCCGTTCTCGAGCCGAGCGCCAACCCCTACGAGAACGTCGCCCTCTACGCGGCAGCCCCCCTGCTCGCCGGCTACGCCTCGCCGGCCAACGCCGAGCGCCTGGCCGGCACCGCCGCCGCCATCGCCACCCGCGTCGGCCGCGGCACCCTGATCCGCCTCGCCGACGACCCCACCTTCCGCGCCTTCTGGCTCGGCACCGACAAGCTCCTGGCCAACGCCCTGTTCTTCGGCCCCGTGGTGCGCTCGACGCCGGTGCCGAAGCCGTAGAGGGGTGGGGAGCAAGCCCGGGGCGTCGGGGGTGTCGCTTTCGCTGGGCTGGTCGTGGGGGGCCTGTCCAGGGGCCGCGGGGCTGTCAGTGAAACCTGGAAGGGGGAGCCCCGCTCGACGGAGCCGGCGCGCCATCGCCCGTGCCCTCCAACCGATCTTGCGCGGCGCCGACTCCGACGCCCCTGGACAGGCCCCCCACGACCAGCCCGCGAGCGACACCCCCGACGCCCCTCCGTTGGTGGTGAGGGAAGAACGTCAACCCCAGGCTTCCGCAGTCCGCGGGGGTGCCGCCGGGGATCGCCTCTTCTACCACCACCGGAGGCGGGAGGGGGGGGCGCTGGAGCGACCAGGCGGGTGGAGGCGGTGGGGCAGCGGCCTCGTCGCCGGCGCCGCTCGGAACGGTGAAGAGGCCGGCGCCGGTGGCAGCCGGCGGCGCAGAGCGGGGCCAGCCGTTGATCCCTACCGAGTCGCCCCGCGTCCGCAGCCCCACCACCTCCACCCGCCCAGCGGAACGGCCGCCCCTCCCGCCGGGCCTCCCGCGTCCGCAGCCCCACCACCTCCACCCGCCCAGCGGAACGGCCGCTCCTCCCGCCGGGCCTCCCGCGTCCGCAGCCCCACCACCTCCACCCGCCCAGCGCAACGGCCACCCCTCCCGCCGGGCCCCCGACGC
>DATACC010000170.1:0-4713 GCA_036259255.1 Thermoanaerobaculia bacterium
GCCGCTCGCCTGCGCCCCCTGGCGGCTGGCCAGGGCGGCAGCGCCGGCGGCGGCGAGACCGCCGAGCAGCAGGCGCCGGCCGCCGATGCGGCGCACCAGCCGGCGGGCGTTGAGGCCGGTGGAGTCGCGGATCAGGTCCGCGACCAGGTTTTCGAGGAAGCGCATCGTCAGCCGCCGAGAGCCGCCAGGCCGCCGGCCAGGCCGGCGATCAGCAGGCCCACCAGGATCAGGGCGTAGAGCCCGATCACGATCAGCACCAGGATGCCCACCAGGCGCCAGAAGGCGCGCTGGTGGCCCAGCGCCTCCTCCAGGGCCGGCCCGCGTCCGCCGTCGAGCAGCCGGCCGATGGCCCTGGCGTAGCGGAACAGGTAGAGGCTCGGCACGACGTAGAGCACGCCCAGGACGACGTAGAGCAGGCCCACGGCGATGCCGACGCCGCCGCTCATGCCGGCATCTCCGAGCAGGCCGCCCATGCCGCCGGCGAGGGTGACGAACACGCCCATGACGAGGACCAGCGCGGCCATCACGAAGCCGACGATGGAGACCAGCCGCACCCAGGGCCGGGTCTCCCGCAGCGAGGTGAGCATCGGGGCCGTGATGCGACCGAAGTCGCCGTGGCTGTCGGCCCCGGCGTAGCCGCCGGGGCGGGTCGGTGCCGCGTAGGGATCGTCGCCGTTCATGGGTGTCCCGAACTTTAGCGGAACGGCCCGCCGGCGCCAACCGGGACGGCCGGACGGGGGCGCGCGCGCTGGTGGCGCGCCCGGCCCGGCCCGGGCCGCGACGGAGGCCGCGGAACGAGGATCAGAAGCGCCAGGAGGCGCCGGCCGAGATCTGACGGCCGGACAGGTCGAGGTCGCCGAGATCGGCGAAGTCGCCGCCCAGCTCGTCCTCCACCTGCTGCCAGCGCGCCTCGCCGAAGAACGACCAGCGCATCCCCACCGGCACCTCGAGGCCGGCCATCCAGTAGTAGCCGACCGCCTCGCCCGAATCCTCGAAGGTGGCGCTGAAGATCTCCGGCTGGCTCGGGAAGAAGTCGATGAAGTCGCCCGACTCCTCCAGGCTCCAGAAGTAGAAGCCGCCGCCGGCACCGGCGTACGGGATCACCGCCCAGTGGCGCGGGCCGTGGAGCAGGACGCCGCCGGTGACCGACGCGATGTCCAGAGTGGTGGTGTGGGTGATCGGAACGCCGAGATCGTCGACGAAGTCGAAGTAGGACTGGTCCTCCTCGCCCGAGTAGACGTCGCCCGAGACCAGCAGCGAGGCGAACGGCGCCAGGCCGAGCCGGAAGTCGGCACCGAGGCTTACGTTCTCGAAGTCCGCCGGCTCGCCGGTGAAGTCGATCTGCTTGTCGTCCCAGTACTGGGAGTCGCCCTCCGGCTCGAACAAGCCGAGCCGGACGCGGAAGGCGTTGTCGGTCCCGACGTAGCGGGCCTGCGCCCAGGCGGGAGCGGAGATCAGCAGGGCGGCGAGCAACGCCAGGGTACGGATTGCAATCGTTTTCATGGTTCGTTTTCCCCTCTCGTCCAGTGTGAAGGCAAGGGCGGCGAAGGCAACAGCCGCTGCCCTCCGGTCTGGAGCAACCCCGGTGCCACGCCCGACGGCCGGCGCGAAGCCCCGTGGCGACGGGCATTGCGCCGGCGCGGCGTCGCCCCCGCGTCCCCTCCAGGGGACACCTCCCGCCGCACCGGTGGGACGACGGCCCCGGCGTGCCGCTTCGCGTCGCCGCGAGCGGCGGACCGGCCCCCGCCGGCGGCTCGTCCGCGCGGTTCAGGCGCCGCCTGGCGGCCCCTTCTCCTGCGGCTCCTCCGGCGCGCGCCGCGGCAGGCGCGCCTCGAAGGTGGTGCCGTGCTCGACGGTGGAGGTCACCTCCAGGGTGCCGCCATGGGCGCGCACGATCTGGTGGACGATGAACAGCCCGAGCCCCAGACCTTCCGAGGGGTTGCGCCGGGTGGCGCGGCGGAATGGATCGAAGATCGACTCCAGCCGCTCGGGCGGAATCGGCTCTCCCTGGTTGTGGACGGTGAGCGCTACCGTCTCCCCCTCCTCGCCGCGCACCGCAATGCGCGCCGGCGTCTCCGGCGGGCTGTAGCGCAGGGCGTTGCCGACCAGGTTCGAGAGGAGCTGGTACAGCCGGTCCGGGTCCCACCAGCCGTGGGCGTCGCCGGTCACCTCCACCGTCACCCGGCGATCGGGATGGGCCGCCTCCTGCTCCTCGCAGACCTGGCGCGCCAGCAGGCCGAGGTCGGCGTCCCGGGGCGACAGCGGCAGGCCGCCGCCCAGCCGGGCGCGGGTGAAGTCGAGCAGGTCCTGCACCATCGCCCGCATGCGGTCGCCGGAGCTGGCGATGCGCTCCACGTAGCTGCGCTGGCGCGGGTCGAGCTCGGTGGCCTGGAGCAGGTGGGCGGCCAGCGTGACCACCTGCAGCGGAGTGCGCAGGTCGTGCCCCAGGATGCCGAGGAACTGCTCGCGGAAGCGGGCCGTCTCGGCCAGCGACTCGACCAGCCGCTGGCGCTCGCGCTCGGCGAGCACACGGTCGGTCACGTCGGTGAGAAACACCAGCACGCCCGCCTCGCCGGCGACCACCGGGTACGGCGAGGCGGAGGCTTCGAGGTACCGTGGGCCCTCGCCGTCCGGCAGCTCGAGCAGCTCGCCCCGGGCCGGCTCGTCGAGCCGGCGCGGCGCCAGCAGACGACGCCAGATCGCGGCCTCGGTGGCCGCGAAGCGCGAGGCGATCGGCTCGCCGAGCAGCTCGCTCTCGGCCGCGCCGAGGAGCTCGCCGGCGCGCCGGTTGGTGCCGACCACGGCGCCCCGCGGGTCGACCGCCACGATGCCCACCGGTGCCTCCCCCAGCAACCGGCCGAAGTAGCGCTGGCCGGAGCGCTCCGCCGGGACCGCCGGGGAGGCGCCGCGCAACGCCGTCATCTGCGAGCGGTGGCGGCGGCGGCGCAGCGTGGCCTGGAGAGCGTCGGCAAGCTGGTCGCACAGCTCCTCGAGGTCGTCGGCCGGCAGGCAGCGCACGTCGCCGCCGAGGAAGGGTGCGAAGCGCACCGCGCGCTGCAGCGCCGGCAGGCGCGTCGGCTCGGCGAGCAGCAGCAGGGCCAGGTCCTCGTCGGCACCGCGCAGGCGCTGGGCCAGCCCCACCGGCTCCGGCAGCCACGGCCCGAGCACGGCGACGACGGGCTGGGGCGGCTGCCGGCAGCGTGGCTCGGCCTCGCCGGGGGAGACCACCTCCCCCACGGCATCCGGCACGGCGCCGGCGCACAGGTCCTCGGCCGTCGTCTGGGAAACCTGGATCAGCAGGACCGGGTGCACGGGTTCCGGGGTCGAGCGGGGATCAGTCCGCGAGCAGCGGCTGGCCCAGCAGATGGCGCCCGATCCAGGTCTCGAGCAAGCTGGTGCTGGGGCTCATCACGTGGGCCGCACGGGCGTCGCGCAGCAGGCGGCCTAGCTTGGAGTGCTCGCGGTAGCCGATGCCGCCGGTGAGCGTGAGGGCGCTGTTGACGGCGTCGACGGCGCACTCGGCGACCTCCGCCTTGGCGGAGCACAGCGCCGGCAGCGCGTCGGGGCCGCCGGCGTCGCCCTCGGCGGCGGCGAAGTAGATCAGCCGACGGGTACGCTCCACCCGACGCCACAAGGCGCCCAGGTCGCGCTGCACGATCGGGTGGTCGCCCGGGTCGGTGCCTCCGTGGCCGTAGGAGCGATGCCGGAGGTGCGCAACGGCCTCGTCGAGGGCGGCGGTCGCCACGCCCAGGTAGGTGCCGGCCATCGCCATCAGGAAGTACGGGGCGATGACCTGGAAGACGTACCAGATCTGGTCGCCGCGGTCGCCGAGCAGGTCGTAGGGCGCGATGCGCACGTCGCCGAGGCCGACGGAGCGCGCCGAGTTGCCGCGCATGCCGAGCCCGTTCCACGGCTCCTGCCACTCGACGCCGGGCAGACCGTCGCGGATCAGCACGCAGGAGAACTGGCCCGGCGGCGCCTCGGCCTCGGCGGCGACCGTCGACACCACGTAGGAGTCGGCCATGCCGCCGTTGGTGACGAACGACTTGGTGCCGGACACCACGTAGCCGTCGTCGCTCTCGCGCAGCGCCGTCTGGGGCAGGTAGAAATGGACGCCGGTGCCGGGCTCCGACACCGCCAGGGTGGTCAGGTGCTCGCCGGCAGCGATCGGCACCAGGTAGCGCTCGTGCTGCTCCGGGGTGGCCTTGGCGGCGATCACCGCCGCGCCCACGCAGTGCATGCCGAAACAGATGGCGGTCGACGGGCAGCAGCGCCCGAGGGCCTCGCACACCTCGACGAGGGCCAGCAGGCCGTGGCCCAGGCCGCCGGCGCTCACCGGTACGACCAGCCCGCCGAGTCCCTGGGCCTGGAGCTGGCCGAGCGCCTCGGCGGGCCAGCGGGCCTCGCGGTCGACGGCCTCCGCCTGGGGTCCAGCCACCTCGGAAGCGATCTGCCGCACGCGCAGCAGCACCTCGTCTCGGGAGAGCGCGGGCTGGCGGGATGCATTCATGGGGTCACGGTCTTTCAGGCAGCGTGCCAGGTAGCCTCGAAGGGGCGCGCGGGGCGGAGGAACCGCTGGCCCCATGCTAGCATCGCCTCGCGGTGCCCCTCCTGCCCGTCCAACTCCCCGAAGAGGACCGAGACCATGGCTGAGCGCGAGACCCTCGAGCTCGATGTCGTGTTCGTCGGCGCCGGCCCCGCGAGTCTGGCCGG
>DATACC010000171.1:0-4305 GCA_036259255.1 Thermoanaerobaculia bacterium
GCACCCGCGCGAGCTCGACGCCGGAGTAGTAGTGCTCCAGGATCTCGCGGTACTCGAGGCCGCGGCCGGCCATGCCGTAGGAGCCCACCTGGCACATGCCGACGCCGTGGCCCCAACCGCTGCCGGCGAAGGCGTAGCCGGTCTCCCCGCGGGGACCGCGCGTGCGCTCGACGGTGAACCGCGTGTCGGGCACGTCGAGCATCCAGCGCACCGGCAGGCCGGCCACCACCTCGGCGCGGCCGCCGCGGCCGTGGAAGCGCACCGCCTTGACGCGCCCCGAGCGGCCGTGATCGAGCACCTCGAGATGGGTGAAGCCGAGGCCCGGGTACTGGCGCTCCAGGCGGCCGGCGATGTCGCGGTCGCTGCGGAAGCGGCGCCAGTGGTCGTAGGGCCCGCGGCGCTCGAAGGCCACCTGGTGCGGCTCGACCTCCTGCACCACGGCGAGCAGCCGCTCGCCCTCGAACCACAGGGTGAGCGGGTCGCCCGGCACCAGAGCCAGGTCGGTGGCGTAGTGGCCGCCGTTGCGCCGGCGATAGGTCTCGAGGTGCGGCGGCAGCGGCACCGTCCACTGGCGCGGTGCGCGGTGCAGGCGCAGACGATCCCCGCCCGGACCGCGCTCGACGGCCAGGAAGTAGGCGGCCTCCGAGCGCACCGGGGGCCCGCCGTCGCCCGCCAACGCCATCGGCGCCACGAACGGGGCGCCCTCGAGGGCCACTCCCTCGAGCACGGTGGTGCCGGCTTCGACACAGGGAATGCCCTTCAGGTACGGCAGATCCTCGCCGGGGAAGACCACCGCGGCGTCCTCCGTGTGGCCGCCGCAGGTGGCGCTGTAGCGTGCATCCACCAGCTCGCCCCCGTGCAGCAGCACCTGGCTCTCGGTCTCGGCGATGGCGCGATCCGACAGCGGGTGCTCCGCCACCATGCCGCCGTACACCTGGCAGCGCGGCGTGGCGCACAGGTCGTAGCCCTCGGCGCGGAAGCCGCCGAGGTGGGCCAGCGTGTAGGTGCGCGCCGCCACCGCCTGTGCCTTGAGCGCCTCGAGGCGCGGGAACTGGGCCGGCCCCATCTCCTTCGGCACGACGCCCCGCAGGTACTCCTCCACCGGCAGCTCGTTGATCAGGTTGAGGGCGCCCCGCGGGTTGAGGAACACCAACAGGTCGCCGCGGTAGCGGCCGCCCTGGGCGCCGAGGCCGCCGCGGCCGACGTTGCGCACCCGCAGCCAGCGCCCGGCCACCCGCAGCACCCGTCCCTGCCGGGTGAGCACCAGGCCGGGGGCGCCGGCGGCGGCCTCGGAGACCACCCAGGTGCCCGCGATGCCGGCGGCGGCGAGGCGCGTGCGGGCCGCCTCGGCGTCCTCGCGCAGGGCGAACAGGCCCGAGCGCACGCGGAACAGACCGGTGCCGGCGTCGAAGTGGACGTCGGACGGCAGGTGGTGATGGTCCTCGAGGCTCCGGGCGAGCTGGCCCGCCTGCTCGTCGTCGCGCAGCGCCGCGACCTGGATGCGGTAGCCGCCGCCGACCCCGGCCTCCGGCGTCACCACCACCGGCGCGGTGAGCGGCACGCTCTCCGCGCCGGCCTCGAGCACCAGGTGCTCGCCGCAGCACGGCAGCTCCACGCGTTCGAGATCGCTGGCGAGACCGATGCGCACCAGCAGCGGCACCTCCACCTCCGGGGCGGCCGGCGGCACCGGCTCGGGGGCGGCGGGCAACGGCTCGGGTGCCGGCAGCGGCGCGACGGGCTCGGCCGGCGCCGGGGTGGTGGCCTCGGCGGTCCGCGGCACCGTCTCCGGCGGCGGCACCCGCTGGGCGCAACCCGCTGCCACGAGCAGGGCCACCAGCCCGGCAGCCAGCGGCGCTCCGCGCGCCAAGGCGGCCACACCTCGCCCGAGGCTCCGCACGTTCACCCGCCTGCAAACGACCATGAACGTGAGCATATCGCCGCCGGCCGGCGGTGGATAGCACCCCTGCCGCATCGACGCCGGCACGACCACCAGCAGGCTTGGCCGGGAAACCCCTTCCGCCCAGAATTTCGTCATTGATTATCTGAGGAATACCTGGTGAAATGAACAGAGCGAACTCGACACTCTCCTGCGCTAGGGGCTGTTCCGCAGCCGGATTCGACGACGCGGGAACCGGAGGAGGAGGAGGATCGTGGCAACCAGAGAGGACCCAGCGGCTGCCGCCGACCGCGGCATCAGCTTCCGGCTCGGCCGGGCCGATGGGCGCATGGGTGCCGTTCCGTCCGAGCTGTACGTCGAGCTGACCGACGCCTGCAACGCCGACTGCCCCGCCTGCGACTACGCGCGCAGTGCGCCGCGGGCGCCGCGCCGTCTGCTTCCCCGCCCCCTCCTCGACCTGCTGGTGGACGAGCTCGACGGCACCGACGTCGAGGTGTTCTTCATGAGCGGTGAGCCGCTGCTCCACCCGCGCCTCGACGAGCTCACCGGCCGCTTGCGGGCCAGCGGCTGGCGCGGCCGTCTGCACCTGACCTCCAACGGCCAGCTCTACCAGCGCCGCGACCTCGCCTGGCACCGCTTCGATTCGATCACCTTCTCGATCGACGGCCTCGGCGAGGTGGCCACCCGGGCCCGCAGCCTGACCGACCACGAAGCCCACGTCGCCGCCGCCGCCGCCGACCTGCTCGCCCGCCGCGAGCGGCCCCAGGTGGTGATCAACTCGGTGATCCGGCCCGAAAGCGTCCCCGGCCTGGCCGCGTTCTGCCGCACCTGGCTGGACCGCGGCGTCGACGCGGTCCAGCTCATCCATCTCCAGGGCACCACCCCCGAAGCCGCAGACGCCACCCGCCGGCGCTACCCGGCTCTCGACGCCGTGCCCCACAACCTCCACCGCCGCCACCTGGCCGCCATGGACGTGGCGGCCCTGCGCCGGTCGCTGGCGCAGGTGCGCGCCCTCGCCGACCCCCGCATCCACCTCTCCCCGGACCTCGACGAGGACGAGATCGCCACCTTCTACCACCGGCCGGAGCGCTGGGTGGGCGGCCGGCGGCGCTGCGGCAAACCGTGGACGTCGCTGGAGCTCGACGTCACCGGGCAGCTCCACCTGAGCTCGATCTGCGTGCGCCTGCCGCTCGGCCCCCTGGCCCCGGGCGCCCTGGCCGCCGCCTGGGCCCACCCGCGGCTGCAGCGGTTCCGCCGGCTGATCGACCGCGAGGAGCGGATTCCCGCCTGCCAGCGCTGCTGCAGCTACTTCGAAGGCTGGCGGGTGGCCTGAGTGAGCGCCGTCGCGTCCCCGCTCTCGAACCGTGCCCTGATGTACTGGGAGGGTCGCTCCGACGGCGGCAGCGAGGCGGTGCTCGGCCACATCGTGGCCGCCTGGCGCGGCTCGGGTCGCGAGGCCCTGCTGGCGAGCTGCGGCGAGGAGCCCGCCCCCCTGGGGCTCCGCTGGTCCGGACAGGGTGGCCGCTACCTCCACGCCACCGCCGCCGCCGCTCCGTCCGCCCGCTCCGGCACGGCCGTGCCGCCGCCGTTCCCCCCCTGGTGGCGCCCCCTGCTCACCCGGGAGCGCCCCCAGGTGGTCCTCGCCAACGACGGCGGCTACCCCTGGCATCTCACCTGTCTGCGCGCCGTCTGCGAGGCGCGGGCCGCCGGGGCTCCCCGGGTGGTGCTGGCGATCCATTCCACCCCCGAGCCCGGCGGCCGGGAGGAGGATCAGTGGCGGGTGGACGCCCGGGTGGCCGACGCCTGCGACGCCATCGTGGTCGGCAGCCCGGCCCTGGCCCGCGCCGTCGCCCACGAGCGCCCCGGCCTCGCGGAGCGGCTGCGGGTGATCCCCTACGGAGTGGCCGACCCGGGGCCGCCGCCGGCGCCCGCTGGCCCGACCACCGGCCCGGTACGCCTGGGGCTCGCCAGCGAGCTGCGGGGTCCGCGCAAGGGTCAACTCGTGCTGTTGGAGGCGCTGCGCCGCCTGCGCCTGCCCGCCGGCTCGTGGGAGCTCGCGATCGCCGGCGACGGCGCCTACGCCCCCGAGCTGGCCCGTCACGTCGCCGAGGCCAACCTGCCGGTTCACCTGCTGGGGCGCCTCGGCCCGGCCGAGATGCGTCGCTTCTACCGCGGCCTCGACCTCTACGTGCTCCCCTCCCTCCAGGAGGGGCTCAGCCTCACCGTGCTCGAGGCGATGGCCCACGGCCTGCCGGTGGTGACCACCGACGTCGGCGGTCACCGCGACGCCGTGGTCGACGGTCTCACCGGCCGCCTGGTGCCCCCGGGCGACGCCGTGGCGCTGGCGGCCGCCCTGGAGGTGCTGTGCCGCGACGGCCTGGCCCGCCGCGCGCTGGGCGCGGCGGGGC